>NZ_CP037953.1:1523802-1828563 GCF_009756665.1 Permianibacter aggregans | reverse complement strand
ACCGCCGGCGTATTCCAACGCGATTATGTCGAGCATTTGCTGGACGACCCGGGCAAGCACATCACGCCGCTGCGTGGTTCCAAGCTGTGGCAGCTGACGCTGCTGGAATGGTGGCTGGATACTCATCAGGCTTCAGCCTGATCGAATACCGATAAACCGATGCGAAGGAAAACCACGATGGTGATTACCATGCAGGCAAACCAGCCTGAGGGCTACACGCCGAATGCCTTGCTCGATTGCGGTTGGGGCAATCTGTATTTTGGTCAGACTTGGGAAGACAGCGCCGATTTGGCGCTGCACTTACAAAAAGAGGCGCAGGGCCGGCGCGATATTGCTGTGTATGTATCGGCGCCGCAAGTGTTGCTGGCACACGCACCACAAGCGCTATTTCTCGACCCTTCGGTGTTTTATCGCTTGCCGCTGAAAGGCAAGTTCACACCGACGATCACGCCGGAAAATTTCCGGGTGCGACCACTGCTGACCCGTGGCGATATTTTGGCGATGAATCGCCTGTACGCGGCACGCGGTATGGTCACCGTCGATCCGGATGCGGTCTGGGCCAAACGCGAACAAGAAACCTTTGTCCATTTGTTGGCGGAAGATCAGGCCACCGGTGAAATTCTTGGCTGCATCATGGGCATCGATCACCAACTGGCGTTCAATGATCCGGAGCGGGGTAGCAGCTTCTGGTGTCTGGCCGTTGATCCGCAATGTCAGGTTCCCGGTGTCGGCAAAGCCTTGGTCGAAGCAATCGCGGTCGAGTTTGCCGATCGTGACCGTCAGTATCTCGATTTGTCAGTGATGCACGACAATCATCAAGCGATTGCGCTGTACGAAAAAATGGGTTTTCACGCCGTTACCGGTTTCGCTGTCAAACGCAAGAACGCGATCAATGAATCCCTGTACAGCGACCCGGAACGATTTGATGGGCTCAATCCGTATTCACGCATCATCATCAACGAAGCGCTGCGGCGCGGCATTGCTGTGCATGTCGTCGATAAAGAACACAATCTGTTCTCATTGAGCTGGGCCGGCCGCGATGTCTTGTGTCGGGAAAGCTTGAGTGAGTTGACCAGCGCGACGGCGATGATGGTTTGCCAGAACAAGGCATTGACCTGTCGCCTGCTGCAAAACGCCGGGCTGCAAATCCCGGCGCAACAGCTCTACCACGACGATAAGAATGCCGAAGAGTTTCTGAAGATTCACGACCGCATTGTCGTCAAGCCGCTGGATGGCGAACAAGGCAAAGGCATCACCGTCGATGTCCAGAACAAATCGGATATGCAAGCGGCAATCGCCAAAGCCAAACAGTTTGACGACGAGGTACTGCTGGAAGCGTTTTATCCGGGTGAGGATTTGCGCATCATCGTGATCAACCACGAAGTGGTTGCCGCTGCAATACGCAAGCCGGCACAAATCGTCGGCGACGGTAAACATGATGTCGACGCGCTGATCGCCAAACAATCACGGCGGCGCGAAGCGGCAACTGGCGGTGAAAGTAAAATTCCGATTGATGATGAAACTCGTCGCTGCGTGCTGGAGCAGGGTTATCAAATGGATACGGTGTTGGAGACCGGCGTCACACTGAAAGTGCGCAAGACCGCCAATTTGCACACCGGCGGCACCATTCATGATGTTACCGAACAGCTACATCCGATACTGAAAGAAGCCGCCATTCTGGCTGCTCGCGTGTTGCGCATTCCGGTTGTCGGATTTGACTTTCTGGTCACCTCACCCTCATCGCCCGAATACGTCATTATCGAGGCCAATGAAAGACCGGGATTGGCCAATCACGAGCCACAACCAACCGCGGAACGTTTCATTGATTTACTGTTTCCGGCGACTTCCGGCGAAGAGTGGCGCTACGGTGAACAAGAACGAAATTCCCGCGCAGACTGAATTCACTGAAGACAGGAGAGCCTATGAAAAAGTTGAGCATTGATGCTGACTATTTGAAAGCCACCCTATTGGAGCTGCTGGCCATTCCGAGTCCCAGCGGATTGACCGATGAAATCGTGCACTACGCGGTTGGTAAACTGCAGGACTTGGGGATTGAAAGCGAGCTGACTCGTCGCGGTACCATCCGCGCCTTGATGAAAGGTACACAAAGCGCACCGGACCGCGCCATTGTCGCGCATCTGGATACGCTCGGTGCGATGGTTTCCGAGATCAAGGACAACGGCCGTTGTGCGCTTTCTCCGATCGGCACGTGGTCTTCGCGCTTTGCCGAAGGGGCGCGTGTTAGTGTGTTCACCGAGCATGGTCGTTACCGTGGCACGATTCTGCCTCTGCTGTCATCAGGACATGCTTTCAATGAAGCCATTGATACCCAGCCGGTCGCCTGGTCGCAATTGGAATTGCGTATAGACGAAGATGTCACGACAGCAATTGATCTGCGCAATATCGGCGTTCAGGTCGGTGATTTCGTCGCCGTCGACCCGCAACCGGAGATTCTCGATAACGGTTACGTGGTTTCCCGTCATATCGACAACAAAGGTGCCGTCGCGGCTTTCTTCGCGGCATTGAAAGCGGTGAAAGCAAGCGATGTGGTGTTGCCACTCGATTGCCATCCAGTATTCACCTTGACCGAAGAAGTCGGCTCCGGCGCCACAGCTGTTTTGCATGAAGATGTTAGTGAAGTGATCGGCATTGATGTGGCGCCATCGGCTGCCGGCCAGGAAACCAAAGAGTACGGCGTAACGATTCCGATGAAGGATTCAGCCGGCCCGCACGATTATCATCTGACCCGTCATATGATCAGCTTGTGCCGACAGTTCGAGATTCCGTTTCAGCGCGACGTGTTCAAGTTCTATCACTCGGATGCCGGCTCGGCGGTGATGGCCGGCCACGATGTGCGCACGGCGTTGCTTTGCGTTGGCACCGATAGCACTCATGGCTACGAGCGCACTCATATGCGCGCGTTGATCAGTCTGGCTGAGTTACTGGTGCTGTACATGCAAAGCCCATCGGTTCTGGCTCGTGACAAGAATACCCGTTCCGGCATCGAAGGCTTCAGCCACCAGCTACCGGAGAAAGATTTGCAACCAATCAATCAGGAATTACCGAACCCGATTGAATGGTTTACCAAGCACGAAAAGGAGTAAGTGCGTTACGGATAATTCACCGGGTCCTAGAACCACCCGAAGCAAAAAGCACGCGTCTTGAATCAGCGGGATATGAAGAAAAGTCGCACACTGAGACGCGCAAGATTCCTACAGCGTTTGTCTTGAAGCGGTCACCTATGCGGCGTATAACCGTTAACGCCTGCTGTCATTGATGACGGTATCCGAAACGTATTCTGTCGAGCCTGGCCGTGTAATGGAGGTCAACGGTCCAGGCGTCGTTCGCCATTCTCAGTCGTTTCTCCGTAGCGTGTGCTCGACCAAAGCGTCGCGGGCGGAGCTGTCATTGATGTTCGGTAGTAGTCAATCCTTCATGCCAATCTGCAAGGAGCATCAATATGGACGAACTGAATCTGAAACCCAATCCGGACGCGGCGCAAAAAAATGGCGTCATCAATCCTTACGCGCTAGCCGAGTATGTTTCCGGGCGTAAAATCAACTGGCAGCAAGTCGACGATGTACCGCGTTTGATGGAAAGCATTCTGCAAACACCTTATGAGGAATTGTTCGACCCGAAATACGAAGGGCCGTTATACATCGGCTTGAAGTTGAACAAGAAAGGCACGCTCGAGCGCTTTCGTTCACCATTGCTTGATGTCGAGGTAAAAATCGATCGCAATGATCTGGAAACGCCAATCGAAGCACTGATGGAAAACGTCAAGGAACTCGGTGATCTGGGCGCCCGCTTTAAAGTGCAGGATATTTCGAAGATCAAGATTCATCGGATAGAACTCTGCAATCCTTTCCAAATCGCATTGCAGCTGCGCTTGCCCGATACGGAACGTCTGCAAACCTTGGCGCGGGTTTTCGATAAAGCCACGGTGCGCTCAGTGGCTTACGATCCAGAGCAGCAAGGCAATGCCAATCAGGACTGGACGCCAGCCAACGCCAGTTGGCAGGATAAAGGTCAGTTCTTCAACGAAACCGCCGAGTTTTTTGATCCGGTTCAGGGCGCGGTTGCCAATTGCTATTTCATTGCCGCGCTATCGGCGGTCGCCTGGGCAACGCCGTATCAGATTCAGCACCTGACTCGTGCTACTGGCGTCAATCAAGAGCAGTTCACCAATCGCATCACGTTCTTCAAGCCGGACAGCAATGGTCAGGTCGACAAGAACATTGAAGTGACCGACACGGTACCGGTCAACAATAACAGCGGTAATTTTATTTATTGCCGTTCCAGTGAAGCCGGAGAAATTTGGCCCGCCATTTACGAAAAAGCTTTCGCCAAACTGGAAACCGGCACCAACACCGATCATCCGGATATCACCGCGACCGGTTGGGGTGATTGCATATGGGCAACGGCGCAACTGAATGGTGGTAAGCGCTTCTACTACGGCAATCCGGATATGAGCGCCGATCAAATCTGGAACTTGGTGCGTGCACATTCGATGGGCCGCCGTACATTCAAACCGATGACTTGCTGGACTTATGGCACGGCGCCCGATGGTTTAAGTTATGCGGACGCCAATATCGTCGGTTCACATTGCTACACGGTGCTCGGCTGGGATTATCACTGCGGCAAGAAATATCTGATCCTGCGCAATCCATGGGGCTATAAAGAAGCGACCGTTGGTACTCGCTCCGGCACGGTACTGATGCACGACATCAGCTTCTGGCGACCAATTGAACTGGCCAATCCGGATGGCACGTTCGCGATTCAAGCAAGCACGTTCAAGCAGTACTTTGCTGGATTAGGTGTCGCGAAATAATCATTGTAGTTCTACGAAATTAACCTCCCCCTAACCCCCTCCTTCGCAGGAGGGGGAACTTTCCCCGCTCAATCCACGGTTAATCGAATGCCATAAAAGAACTGCGCGGTTTCAATAAAATTATGGCTGCCGCGCAGGTGGAAAACGATCTTGGTGTCGTTCTTGAAAAACTTGTTGGCCAGCGCCTCCGGCAAACCCCAGTTAGCTATCAGGGATTGCTTGCTGAGCAACCCGGCGATGCAATGACGCGAATAATTTTCGCGTTGCAAATGTTGTTCTCCCGGTTCCAAGGTGCGTTGCTGCCAACTGGTTACTGCCATCGAAAATTCCAATTGACCACCGTAAGGCAGACCGGTGTTGGGGTCGATTGCCGCCGGGTCATTAAGGACATCGTTGTAAACGGTGACATAAGGGGTCAGCAGTAATTGCGCGCCGGTTTGCTGGCTGCCAGTGCTGTTCATGAACTGATAAAAATAGAACGGCGTGATGTGATGGCAGACCAGCGAGTGTACTGATTTAGCCGGTAACACAATGGTTTCCAGATCCCGCTGATCGAAGCTGGCAAAAGCGCCGCCACTGCTGGTCGCGATACAGCGGTTAAATTCATCCGGCACGCAGGCAGGATCGGCTGTGACGGCGATTGTCTGGCCTACACCGGCCCACTTCACTTTGCGTCCGAACGAATCGACATCGCCGACTTCATCGACAGTCGGCGCCGCTGCCATGGCTTTCATGCTTGCCAATGGCCGTTCGGTTTCCGGTTCGCGCAAAGGTTTGAAGTCTGCGGCCAACACGCCGTGGCCGAGCAAGGCGGTGATCACCGAAGTGAGGACTAACACTCGATTCATGATATAGCTTCCTTGTAGTTGCATGAGATGCAGAAATGCATTTGCCGTTAGGCGAGCTACCGCTCCATCTGCTTGCATAACGGCTGGTTGGCAATGTAAAGCATTTCGCCACCGACGGACATGTGCTTGACTTTTCTGCGATAAAAACCAGTTGCCGGAATAAGTAAAACGGCGTATTAATTGCCGCGGGAGTAACCAACTCCCGTATCCAATAAGGTTCTGGTGCATGTTGAAAAAAGCCGCCAACCTCGGCGCTTATCACTACACCCCTTATTACCTGAGTGAATGGTTCGATAATTAGCTCTGGGTCCGCTGATCGGCGGACCCGGGATGCTCAGGTAGCCTAAGGGCCGTCGCAATGAATGTTTATTCATTGTCGATGCGCCATGTCTTTCTGATTTCCCGATTTTGATCGTCACTGCGCCCGCAGTGCGTCCGGTTTTCGCTGGTCAGCGCGCCTTGTTCGCGTTGTCGATGCCATGAATAAAAATCGGAGGAAGAAAATGAAAATGCAGAAAATGTTAGGCAGTGTGCTGGCGCTGATGATCAGTGGCCAAGCCTTGGCGGTGCAGATCTGGACCACCGGCAACACGGCCAATGTGTCGCGCACGACGCAGTTCGGTTTGTGTCTGGCCGGCGGTGGCAGTGATGATGAATGGAGTGGCGGTTGGAAACACATGTTGAGCCGCAGTGGTGGTGGCGATGTCGTGGTTATTCGCGCTGATGGCCGGCGCGGCGGCTATGAATCGTTTATCTATAGTGATGATGGCAACCATGGCTTTCAAACCGTTGATTCGGTGACAACGATTTTGATCGAGTCGGCATCGGATGCCAATTCCACGCAGGTGGAAACCTTGGTGCGTGATGCCGAAATGTTGTTCTTCGCTGGTGGCGATCAATGGCTGTACATCAACTGGTTTCGCAATAGCAAACTGGCGTCGGCCGTTAGTTATCTGATGACCACAAAAAAGGTTCCTGTCGGTGGCACCAGTGCCGGCATGGCCTTGTTGGCCGGTATCGATTACACCGCGCGTTACCTGTCGCCGAGTCCTAACAAGGATCTGGTCGATACCGCCGATGTCATCAACGACCCAACCGGAAATTTCGTTGATTTGGATCGCTCGGTGATCACGCCACCGTTCATGAGTCAGGTGGTTACCGACACCCATTTCTCCGAACGGGATCGCGAAGGCCGGCTGGTAGGTTTTATGGCTCGTGCTGACTACAACTGGAGTGATATCAGTTATAGCAACATCAAGGCCATCGCCTCTGATGAAGGCACGGCGGTCTGCATCGACAATGCCGGTTATGCCAAGGTCTATGGTTACGGTTACGGCTTTTTCCTGAAGGGCAACAAACCGATTGAGCGCATTCAATCCGGCAAATCGTTGGATTGGTACGGCGGTCGTCAGGCGGTCAAGGCCTACGTCGTGCGTGGCAGTCTCGGTGGTGCCGGTTCGTTCAATATGAACAACTGGACCGGTACCGGTGGCAGCACCGAATACTGGTGGGTCGATGGTTACAATGAGCGTCGACCGCGTTTTGGTATTAACTGAGCTAAAGACGGCGCCTGCGGGCGCCGTTTTTATTCGGGACAAAACCCCTGGCAATCTGAAACATCCTGATACAGTCAAATTCGCTACACTGCTCCAGGGTTTGACGAAATCAGGTTGAGTGATGCGAACAGGATGGCTAAATAAATTCAGCGGCGTGGCGCTGCTATGGATGACGTCGATCAGCATGGCTGAGCCGGCGCCGTCACCGCAAACGCTGGAACAGCTTGACGAAGCGATTCAAACCCGGATGGCTGAGCAAAATGTGCCATCGGTCAGTTATGCCATTTTCAATCAGCAAGGGCTTATTCATAATCAGGCGCTTGGTGTCAAAGATCGGCAAAGTGCGACACCGGCAACCACGGCCACGCTGTATCGCGCCGGCTCCGTCACCAAAACGCTAACAGCCATCGCGATCATGCAATTGATTGAACAAGGCTATTTCGATTTGCAAACGCCGGTGCATACGCTGGTGCGCGATTTGCCTATCGTCAATCCTTATCACGAAACCCATCCGGTGCGCATTGTCCATCTGCTGGAACATACAGCCGGTTTCGACGATATGCATTTCAAAGGCATTTATCGCGACGATGAATTGCTCAATGCCCATGCGACGGCATTGCAGGTAGACCCGGAACCCTTGCAGGTGCGTTGGCCACCGGGTGCCATGTTCAGCTACAGCAATCCGGGCTATGGCGTACTCGGCGCGGTCATTGAACAGATCAGCGGCCAGCGTTGGGAAGATTACGTTCAGGCCAATATCGTCACCCCTCTCGGCATGAAACATTCGGTGCTGACCATCGCCGAAGCGTTGGAGCGCGATCACGCACTGCCTTATCAACAAGACGAACCATCCGCAGCGATGTCGGCGATTTACTTGCGCGCAGCCGGCGTGTTGTGGACGACGCCGGAAGACTTGAGTGTGCTGGCTCGGTTTCTCGCCAGTGATGGCGCCACCGCGCCCGGGTTATTATCGGTGCCGTCGATTCGACGTATCAAGCAACCGCAATCGACGTTGGCAGCACAAGCCGGTTTGGATTTTGGTTACGCACTCGGCGTCTATCATAGCGTCGTCAACGGCCGTCACTTTATCGGCCACAACGGCGGCATCACCGGCTTTTTTGCCTCCTATGGTTTCGATCCGGCAACCGGTATCGGTTACGCCACGTTGCACAACAGCGATCAAGTCGGTGGCGCGTTTGCACGTTTGATTACCGATTATCTGAATCAAGCCTATCCGCAAACACCAAAAGCCTTGCCGATCGCCACGCCATCGCCAGCACTGGAAGGGTGGTATCGCCTAGCCAACTCCCGCAACGAATTGATGCGCCTGCCGGAATGGTTGTTTGCGGTCGCGCGTTGGCAGAATGTTGGCGAAAAAGTGGTGCTGAATCCGCTGGTCAATGATTCGATTGAATTGGTTGTCAGCGCCGAACAGCGCTTGGCCGAAGCCGATGATCCGGTGTGGACCGGACAGATCATTGCCGATGGTGACAAGCTAGCCGGCTTCAGTCTCGACGGCCAGTTTTTCCGACCGGTCAGCGCGTTCTCGGCGTTGGCGCCACCGGTCTTATTGTTGTTGGCGTTGGCGGGTTTATTGAGCGCGCCGTTCGGTCGTCGCAAGGCATTGCAGGCGCGCAGTCTACGGCGCTGGCCGACACTGGCGGCGGTGTCATTGCTGGCGATGTTCGGTTTGACATTCAATTTGAGTTTGCAAACCGTCGCGCAGATCAACCTGACGACATTTGGTATTTTTCTCGCCTCGCTTTTATTGCCGCTGGCCGTCATTGGCGGTTGGGTCAGCATTGCCCGGTACTGGGCTACAGAAACCGCCGCCATTGCCAAATGGCGCTGCCTGATTGGCATGCTGTCGGCCACTTACATCACGTTTCTATTCGCCAATTTCCACTGGATAGGTTTGGCGCTTTGGGCCTGGTAAGCCTGTCGTTTTCCCTGCAGAGCACAGCGCCACGGATGGCCCCCTGCTTGCCGCGGACCACTTGCCAAGGGTGAATGCGTTACACTCCGGCTTTGTCCGTCAGCGAACACGTCGAGGAAACCCGGAAATGAGCATCAAATGCGCGAGCCTGTTTGCCGCCAGTCTGTTGAGCCTGTCGTTCGCCAGCACCGTGCAGGCAGCGGTGCCGTTGGCCGCACCCGAGGCACGCTTTTCCTTGAGCGATGTGTTCTCGCCGGAGTTGTCGCGCCAGGGCATGGTGGTCAGCGAAGAAGACATCGCTTCGCGCATTGGCGCTGAGGTTTTGCGTAATGGCGGCAACGCCGTCGATGCCGCGGTGGCTGTTGGCATTGCTCTCGCTGTCGTGTTGCCGGAAGCCGGCAACCTTGGCGGCGGTGGATTTATGCTGGTGCATCTGGCCAAAAGCAATAAGACCATCGCCATTGATTACCGCGAAATGGCGCCGGGCAAAGCCCATCGTGACATGTTTCTGAACGCCGATGGCAGTGTTGATCGGGATGAGCTGGCGCGTGGCTGGACCGGAATCGGTGTGCCGGGTACGGTCGCCGGTTTGCATCATGCGTTGGAAAAATACGGCACGATGAAATGGGCTGATCTGATCAAGCCGGCCATCGCATTGGCGAAAGAAGGTTTCGTCTTGAAACCCGCCCATGAAGAATCGTTTGCCCGCGCACAAAGTCGGCTCGGTCGCAATGCTGAATCGAAACGGATTTTTCTCGACCCGGAGGGCAAAGCTCTGCCGTTTGGCACCAAGTTGGTTCAGGCTGATCTGGCCTGGAGTTTGACTGAGCTCGCCAAGGAAGGACCGAAAGCGTTTTATCAAGGCGAAATCGGCAAGCGCTTGATTGCTGACATTCAAGCCAATGGCGGCATCATGACGATGGACGATTTGGCACAATATAAAGTAGTCGAGCGTGAACCGGTACGTGGTGATTATCGCGGTTATCAAATCGTTTCGATGCCACCGCCGAGTTCCGGTGGTGTCCACCTGATTCAAATGCTCAATGTGCTCGAAGCCTACGACATCAAAGAATGGGGCTTGAACAGTGCGCAAACGATACACGCGATGATCGAAACCGAGCGGCGCGCCTATGCCGATCGATCCCAGCATCTCGGCGATCCGGATTTTTTCAAAGTACCGGTATCGCAATTGCTGTCAAAAAAATACGCCGAAACGATCCGCGCGCAAATCAATATGCAACGCGCAACGCCATCAGTGCTGGTGCAACCAGGTGATCTGGAAGGTTATGAAAGTCCGCAAACCACGCACTACAGCGTCATGGACAAAGACGGCAATGCCGTCGCCAATACTTACACACTGAACTGGAGTTACGGCACCGGTCTTACCGCCAAAGGCACCGGCATTTTATTGAACAATGAAATGGATGATTTCTCGGCGAAACCGGGAACCACTAATGCCTATGGCTTGGTCGGTGCTGAAGCCAATGCTGTGCAACCTCGCAAGCGGCCGCTGAGTTCAATGACGCCAACGATCGTCATGAAAGATGGCAAGGTGTTTTTGGTTACCGGTTCCCCCGGTGGCAGTACGATTATCACGACGGTGCTGCAAACGGTTATGAACGTTATCGATCACGCTTTGAATGTGCAGGCCGCCACCAATCAGCCACGTTTTCACCATCAGTGGCGCCCGGACTGGGTGCGCTTCGAAGCCGGCTTTTCTGTTGATACCTTGAACGCACTGACCGCCAAAGGTCATCTGATTCAAATCGGCTCACCACTCGGTACCACCGAGTCCATCATGTATCGCGATGGCGTATTCCACGGTGCTGCCGATCCACGGCGTGCCGGCGGTGGTGCTGTCGGGCCGGAACATCTGCAATATTCTTGGTAACACTAGTGGCGACCTCGGTCGCCATTTTGTTATTTCCGTTTGTCGCCGACGGAGCCAATACTCGCTGGGATGAATAAAGGTAAAAAAGCGAATGCCATGAACATTGCCATTGTTGGTGCCGCTGGCGCGTTTGGTCGCTGGTTCACGGCATTTTTTCAGCGTGAAATGTCGGCGCAGATTCTGGCACACGATCCAGCGCTCACCGACAGCGTCAGCATTGAGCACATCGTGCGTGAGGCCGATGTCTTGCTGTTCTGCACGCCGACGCGGCACAGCACGGCGATCATCGAACAATTTGTTCAGGCAAGTAAAGCCGTGGTGCGCGAGCAACCCGCGCTGTGGCTCGATATCACCTCGATCAAATCGGCGCCGATTCAGGCAATGAAACAATCCGATGCGGAGGTGGTGGGTTTGCATCCGATGTGCGCCGCACCGAGTGCGCCAACAATGCGCGGCAAAGTCATGATCGTGTGTCGCGAACGCCTGCATCACTGGCAATCGTGGTTCGAACACTTTTTGGCAACACTGCAGGCAGAAATTCTTGAACTGCCGGTCGCACGACATGATCCGTTGATGGCGCAGATTCAGGGCGTGGTTCACGCCTCGGCTATCGCGCAGGCGCTGCAGATTGGCGCTCTGCCGGAATCCGCCGAACAGCTCTGGGCGTTGCGATCGCCGGCGTATGCCTTAAGCCAAGCCAGTATTGGCCGAATTCTGCGCTCCAATGCCGCCATCTATCAGGACATTCAATTCGACAATGTATATGTGCAGGATGCGTTGCGCGGTTACATTGCGCAGCTACAACATCTGGTTGATTTGCTGGAGCAAGGTGATGAAACCGCCCGGCAGCAATGGCGACAACATTTTGATCTGGCCGCTGAGAAACTGGGTGCCACATACTGCGAACAACAGCATCAGCAGTTTGAGCAACTGAGCTGCTTGCTTTCGGATTTGGCAGAACCCGAAGATCTGATCCTGCATTTGCATAGTGACCGGCCTGGCGCATTGCGCGAGTTATTGCAGATCTTCGAGCAACAGCAATTGAATCTACGCTCGATTCATTCGGCGCGACAACTGGATGGACGGGTGCTGTTTCGCATTGGCCTTGAGCAAGCGCGGAGCAATGCAGTGGTGCAAAGTGCTTTGCGACAAATCCAGCAACAAGGTCTGGCAACGCTGGTCAGTACCAGTAGGTCCGCTCCCGTCCAGTCGTGATATGCTCGGCACGGCGCTGGCCGGGCAAATAATAAGTGCCAGCCTCCATATCAACTGATTGAGGGATTATTCATGTTTTCACGCTTTTCTCGCAGCTGGGCGCTGGTCAAAGCCAGCGCCACCGTGCTGAAACAAGACAAGGAACTGCTGTGGTTCCCATTGTTCTCGTCAATCGCCACGATCCTGGTCGCGGCTTCATTCATCGTACCCGTCGCCGTTTCCGGTGGTTTTGAGCGGCTCGATGCCGAAGGCGGTACCGAGCCATGGATCTGGGCTTGGGTATTTGCGTTTTATCTCTCCCAGTATTTCGTCATCTTCTTCTTCAATAGTGCGCTGGTTGGCGCGGCCTTGATTCGCCTGAACGGTGGCGACCCAACCGTCTCCGATGGTCTGCGCATCGCCAGCGGCAAAATCGGCGTGATTTTCGGTTATGCGATGATTGCCGCGACGGTCGGTTTGATTCTGCGCATGCTGGAGGAACGTCTGGGGTGGATTGGCCAATGGATTGTGGCGGCCATCGGTGTCGCGTTTACCGTTGCGACGTTTCTGACCGTGCCAATTCTGGTCAGCAAGGACATCGGCCCGATCGATGCTGTCAAAGAAAGCGCCAGCATGTTGAAGAAAACCTGGGGCGAAAACCTGATCGGTAACGGCGGCATAGGCTTGGCATTTTTTGTCATCTACCTCGGTCTTGTTGCCGTTGCCGGCGGTTTGTTATTCCTCGCTGTGCAGTCCGGTAGTGGCGCGCTGATGGCAATCGTTGCCGGGTTTGTTGTTGTCGGTTTTGTTATCGCCGCATTGATTCAAGCGGCACTGCAGGGCGTGTACTCTGCTGCGCTGTATCGCTACGCGACCGAAGGACAGGTGGGTGGTGAGTTCTCCAATGATGTCATGCAGGATGCATTCAAACTGAAGGCATAACACTCGATGCAAGCGGCAGGCTAGATGATCTGTCGCTTGCAACGCTCCCAACGCGGATCAGGGAAGAGGAGTAAACCAATGATTGACAACATTCCGCCATCAGCCTGGCTCCTTATTGCAGCGCTTATCGGCTGGCTTGTCGGTTCGGGTTCTCGTCGGAAGTACGACGCCGAGTTGCGCCGCATTGAGCGAAAGCTCGACCTATTGATGAAAAACAACGGTATCGAATACAACCCCGGTGCTGATATTTCCGCTCATATCATCCAGAAAGCGCTTAATGGTGAAAAAATCGCAGCAATCAAACTTTATCGCGAACATGCTCGGGTAGGTTTGAAAGAGGCAAAGGACGCCATTGAGGAAATTCTTGCTAGTCGGCAATCGCGTTGAACGAGCACATCACCATTCCAAATGATCGCGCAATTCCTTAGCCTGTCGGCGCGAAACTTGAACTTCACGGCCATTTTTCATCGTTACGATATAGCCTTCACCCACGCCAGGTTCGATGCGCTGGATATAATCAAAGTTGATCAGCTCCTGGCGGTTGGCGCGGAAAAAGACCGATGGATCTAGCCGTTGTTCAAGATAGCCTAGGCTGCGCGCCAATAACGGCTTCTGGTCGCGGAAGTAAACTCGAGTGTAGTTGCCTTCCACTTCGAATAGCGCTACTTCACCCAATCGAACGAAATGGCAATGTTCACCATCGCGGATAAATAATTGGTCTTGACGGCCTTTGTGCTCGATAATGGTATCAGTCTCGGCAACGGCATTCTGTCTCACTTTTTGCAGCGCTGTCTGCAAGCGTTCTGGTTCGATGGGTTTCAGTAAATAGTCCAGCGCATTGACTTGAAAAGCGCGCAAGGCATGCTGGTCGTAAGCAGTCGTGAAAATCACCTGCGGTACATGCTGAAGCTGTTCCAATAGCTGGAAACCATCTCCATCTGGAAGATGAATATCAAGCAACAATAAATCCGGTTTGTGATGGTCAATCAGCGGAATGCCTTGCTGCACGTTTTCCGCTTCGGCAATCACTTCGATATCGCTATGCGCTTGCAGCATTTCACGCAACTCGTTGCGGGCCAAGCGCGAGTCTTCAACGATAATGATATTCACTGCGGGATCTCCAACTCGGTGTGCATTTGTTGTTGTTCAATGTGCATGTTCAGTTTTGCCCGCTCACCATACAGATGTTGCAAGCGCTGCCGGGTATTTTTCAGTCCGATGCCTTGTCCATCACTGGCGACCTCATGTTCCGGCAATGGATTCTCGATACGGACATATAGCTCAGGTCTACGATCGATATGAATGACAATGGCGCCGCCATTGGCCCGGCGGGCGATGCCATGGCGTACGGCATTCTCGACCAGCGTTTGCAGCAGCAGTGGTGGCAGTTTCGCATTCAACGCTTGATCGTCGATATGCCATTGTACCTGCAGGCGCTGTTCAAACTGCAGGCGCTCCAAGTCCAGATAGCCGCGAACGATGCTGACTTCTTCGTCGACGCTGACCAGTTTTGCGTTATCGACTTGCAGAATCGCGCGCAGTAACGAGGAAAGCTGAGTCAGGCGTTGTCTCGAAAGTTCAGGATCTTCACGGATCAGGGCGCGCAAATTGTTCAGCGCATTGAACAAAAAATGCGAGTTGATTTGACTGCGCAGAAAATGCAGTTCTGTTTCCCGTAATGCGGTTTGGCTTTGCCAGTATGCGAGCTCAGCATGACGCCGGCGCCGACTTTCACTGATGAACAAATACAGCACCGTCCACAGCACCAGCATGATCAAAGTGTTGATCGTATAACCAATCAGCGCGCCAGAAACCTGCGGTGCCAAGTCTTGCTGCCAACTGGGTATCAAGGTCAGTACGGCGACAATCAATAGTCGCAGGCCGAGTTGCACGCTGATTGCGGTAACAGGCAACAGCCAGACCAAATGAAGCACAGTGCGGAGCATCGGCCATTGTTGACCGTAACGCCGATACAGAAAGCGCAGACCATGGGTTGAGCCAAACAGCAACGCAGACAACATCAGGTTGATGATCAAGTAGATCGGCTGAAATGGCATATACAGCGTGATGAACACCATGTTCAGTGCCGCATAGCCGCCCCAAAAAGCGCATTGCGCCAGCCAATAAGGCCACTGGCGCATGCGTTGTTGTTCCATCGTTGGTGTCATTAATGCTGGCTCAGGAAATCGCGGATTTGCGTCTGTAACCATTGCGGATCATCCCAGCTGATGAAGTGATACGCGGTGTCGGACATCCGGATATCAACGTTTGGCAGTTGTTGATATTGTGCAGCATAAATGGCCCGGGTGCTTTCTTTGGTTGAGCCGTAGGGCTTGTAGGCGGCCCAGGCACCGAGCACCATCGTCGGCGTTTTGATTTGCGCAATCGGTAGACGCAGATCGGTCGTCATCAATTCCATCATTGCTTGCGTGGTCGTGGCGCGGTCGCTGCCATTACCCCATTCGATCAGCGTCTGCATCCGTTCCGGCTGGTTGCTCATGCCTTGCAGAAAGCGTTTGCTGTTGCTGCGGTAATCTTCCTCGCTTTGCTGCATCATGCCGGCGCGCATTTGTTCGGCGACCGGTTTCATGCTTTCCGCGGTGGCCACCGGATTCTGGATCGCGGCATAGAACGGCAACGAATCAACAATGACCAGCGCCTTCGCCAGTTCCGGTTTGTCCAGCGCAATCATCATCGACAGTACGCCGCCAAGACTATGGCCAACGAGTACCGGCTTGTGCAATTTCTGGCTTTCGATATAGCGGCTGACCCGCTCGCGCATTTCTGGAAGAAAGCCGTTTTGCACATCGGCGATAGGCGCATTGCCGGCAAAGCCCGGCAGGTGCAGCAGATGGCAACGGTATTCGGCCTTGAATGCCGCGCAGGTTTCGGTGAAGGTGCCGGCGCCACTGTTCAGGCCCGGAATGAACACCAGATCCGGTCCCTGGCCTTCAACGCGAACGCTGATGCCTTCAAATTCGGTGCTGGTTACCGGGGTTTTCGCCAGCGCTGAACCGATGCTCAGGGCTACGGCCAGCAGGCCAGCAAATAAACGGGTGGAGTGTTGGCGTTTCATAAAGATTTCCTTCTCAGTGGCAGCGCGACGTTGCGCCTTGATGAAGGAAAGTGTGCCGCCCAGCCGCTCAGCACCTGATCAAAATCGTGCGAGCGGCGGAAATATCGTGGTGAACGGCGTCAGCATGGCGTCATGCCGCTACGGGGCCAGTGGAACTGGCTTTTGCACCGGCTGGTTCCAGACCGGCTCGAGGCCGAAGCGAACAAAGAACGTGGAGACAAACTCGGCTTTGCCGCGCTCGCGTTCAAGCAGGCTCGGCTCATATTCGCTGGCAACAAAGTCAGGTGCATAACCCATGGCCAGCAGCAGCGTCGGTGGCAGATTCCAGTGACTGACCGGGCTTTGATACTCCGCCGCCGTGCGCAAGCGTTGTAACCATTCCGCATCACCGGTCAATGCAACGATAGGCACCGTGCCTTCTGGTGCTGGCGCTGGGCCGGTCGTGCAATGAGTCAGAAAACCGGTTGCCTGGGTTTTGGTGAAATTCTGGCCGTGATCGGAGGTGAACAGCAGCAGCGTGTTGTCGAGGCTAACAGTCGGCAACAGCCGTTTGAAAAATTCGCCGGTATTCCAGGCGACGGCGTTGCGGTAGCTATTGCGAAACGCTTCATTGCCAAAGCCATCACCGTACTGATTGCCTTCGTTGACGTTGATGCCTTTGCCCTGCATATGCGGCGTGAAAATGGTCGCTTCCGGCGGGTATTTGCCTTCGTAGGGAAAATGCACGCCGTTCTTGTTGACGTAGATAAATAACCGCTCTGGTCGCTGCAACAACGCGCGCAGCTTTTCCACCAGCACAATGTCTTTGTCGCGAGCGATGGTTTCATCGTCATGCTGGATCAGCTCATCAATTTCCGACAGCTCCTGCGCGGTCATGAAATTCTGCAACTCGCGATTGGTACGTTGGCCATCGAGGTAAACGGTTTTGTAGCCGGCCTTTTTGGCGAACGCCCATAGCGACGGCCGGGTTTTGATATCGAGCAGAAAACTGTCCCGCCGCGCCGCGTAACGGAAACTCAAATTGCTGGCGGCGCTGCAATTGGCAAACGACGCGCCAAGACCAAAATTGACGCCGGTATGCAAATAGGGAATCAGGCCGGTCGGAATACCATCGGCTGTATTGATATCGAGCCAGTCGCCACGAACACTTTCGTCCATGACTACAACAATTTTTTCCAACGCCGTTTGCGTCGCCGGAGGTGGCGGCGTGAGGCGTTCAGGAATGCGTGCCTGGCTGATTTCATCGGCTATCAGCACGCCGACGAACCCGAGTGGGCTGACGTTGACTGGCAGCGCATCGCTGTCACCGCCACCATCGAAATAGACGACGGCGCCAACACCAGTCACCGGCAGTAACAGCAGTAGCGGCGACCAATGGCGCCAGCGCGGCCAATGGCCGAACGATGTCGGCACTGGCAGCACAATGCCGATAAACAACAGGGCGACGATAGACACCGCTTTCAGAATAAATCCGCCGTAAAACTCCAGCGTTTCATCGAGGAAGCCGATGTCCTGAAACAGTCGCTCGACTTCAATGGCGTTCAGTGGAAAGCCGGTGATATACAAATACGACAGCGCGTTGCCGGCGCTCAAACTGAGCACGGCGGCAACGGCCAAACGTACGCCCCATTTCGGGTGCAAAGCGGCCAGCACGGTGAACAGCACCGCCGTTAACCAGATCAGGAAAAAGCCAACAACACCGCCATTCCAACCGCTGGCTTCGATAAACGAAGGAACCTGGCGATGCGCCAGGATAAAAAACAGCAGCAAGGCTACAGCCTTGCCGAGTAACCACCACATAGACGTAATCAGGCGCTGACAGAATTTCATTACAGTAGCATGACAGTGCAGATGACGGCGAGCCAGGGCATTTTTTACTAGATGCCATCTCAAAAATGCCTGGAGCTCGCCGATCTGCGCGAATGCGGTGCTCGGAAAAATCTGCTGGGAGCGGATTTTCGTGGAGCCCGGAGGGTGAACCACATGGATGTGGTGAACAATCCTCGTTTACTACCTGTAAACTCCGGTTCCTGCGCTCCTATTCACGCACCTCGCCATCGCCCAGACTATTTTTGAGATGGCTTCCAGAACCCGTTCACGTATTCACTCGGGCGAGGCCGGCAGAACGTCGATTTGTAACTGCCGGTACACCAGCGCATCAGGCCGCTTGCAGGCCTTAAAATCCGGCGCTTGGCCAAATCGCCACGTCTGCTCGCCAGCACGGATATCCAGCGGTGATTTGTCGTTCACATGTATAGCGGCGCTATGTACGCCGTTGGCGCCTAGTATCGTTTTACCATCAACGGGCTGCCGGCCACCGGCTACTGGCACAGCGCATTCGCCAAGCTCAATCTGCATCAAGCCATTGTTCGTCAATCGCGCCCGATCATGACGGTTCAGGTAGTGGCTGATAAAGCGCTGCGGCCCCAGTTGTTCGACGAACCAAACGCCGTGTTTACCGATCACGGCGAACTCGGTTGCTTTGTCGCCCTCGAACATCAGTAGCGCGGTGGTTTCATCGACACCAAAACCGCGCTTGCTGTCCGTCAGTTGTAGCACCCGCATCAGTCGCGCCTGGCGCGCGCGTTCGGAAAAATGGGTGTCAAGCACACCATGTTTGAACAGGTTCAGACCGCCGGCCGGTTGATAGCTGAGGCGCTCCGGTTGCCAGTTGCTGACGCAATCGGCGCGCAAAAAACAAAACGGCAACTGTGGTTCGCCGGCTCGTTCAATCATCGAGAACGCCTGCTCCGAATCGCCATTGGCAATCATCGGCACACCACTCTCCGGATCACCGCTTTGCACCGCAGTGCCGGCGCTGGTGCCTGCGATCACCAGTTCACCAGAACGCCAACGTTGTTGAATGCTTTGCAGCACAGCGGTTGGTCGGCCATCCGGAAAATACAGACTGCGGCGCAGCAGGTTTTGATCGCCACCACCGAAAAACAAACCGTCGAGCGTCGCGATTTGTTCGAGCCATTGTTTGGGTTCCGCGAGTTGTTGCAACTGTTCCTGCTGTCGATGTGGTTGCTGCGCGCCGCGTAAAAATGCACCCGTTTGCAGACGCCGGTGTTGCTCTATTGTGTTTTCATCGAGATCATTTTCATTAAGCAGATACCAGCGCGGTTCCAATGCCATCCACACCGGTTCCCCGCCAGCCTGCATAATGGTTTGCGCCAGGTAATCCACACTGCCGAGCGTGTCGTGACTGGCAGTGGTGATAATGCCAATGCGCGGTATTTTGCTGTCCTGGTTGCGCGCCAGTTTAATCACGGCCTGCCAGATAATCTGCACATGCGGATCGCTGTGTTCGAGCACTACCTGCTCACGTTTGGCACTGCCATCGCGACGAATTTGCGGTACCTCGATGACATCGAGCAACAGGCTGTAACCCTCTTCGGACAGCTCCTTGCCCAATTCCCGCAGATCGTCACGAGTCAGTGTTTGGTGCAAGCGACTGCGCAATGTCTGGACAAGCAAAGGCAAGGATTCGCGATCAGTCGGCGGCCAATATTGGCTATCGGAGAGCAATTTCAGCCGCGTTTCATCGAGCATGAAAATCGGTGATAAGCGCGCTTCATTTTGCTTGAACTCTTGTTCCAGCCTGCTGCGCTGCGCCGTATCGCAGGCATCAAGATTCACGCTGCTGCATACCGGCAGATGGCCGCCGGCCAGCAACATGATGCGTTTTTTATCGGCTTCGGCTGGCGCCTGAAGCACCAGCAACATGAACAGTGAAAAACAAAAATGACGCATAGTTATGCAGATTCCTTCGCCCGTTATTTTCCAGCCTAATGAGTTTTGCAAAAAAAAATCAATTACCCGTTGACAACAAAAAAACTCCTCGGCAAATTGTTTAGCACGCATCAAACCACGCCATCATGGCGGCAACGAGAGAGGAGGGCGAGATGCTGAAAAATGCATTTAATCTCGGCGGCTATCGCTACACGCCCTATTACCTTTCCGAGTGGTTCGATAATTAGCCAGCCCTCCGCGCGACGCGGAGGGGATCGGTAAAGCCCTGAAATACAGCGAGCATTTTCGCTGCTTTTCTCCAGTGAATGCTTGCATTCACGCCCGGTTTTCTTCCCCCATCCAGATTCTTGTGTGACGAACGTATACCGTTCGTGACCGCCATATCCGCGTGCGCTCCTCAACGTCGTTTTTGTTGTTCAAACAAGCACAACCGGTAACACCGGGAACCAACACTAAGGAGCAATACCATGTGGCCCTACACAAGAAAATCGCGTGTCACACAAGCTGTTTTGCTGGCCATGCTCGGCGCCAGCAGCGTTCAGGCTGCCGAACCGGCGACTGACGCCAACGAAGCCGATAAAGCCGAACGGGTGGAAGTCACCGGTTCGCGTTTGAAGGGCGTCGATCTCGAAGGTGCCAACCCGGTGATCACCGTCACCAGTGAGGAGCTGACCACCAAAGGTTACGATTCGATCGCCGAATTCCTGAAAGATTTGCCGCAAACTTCCAGCGCCGGTACCTTCAGCGAAGCCGGTGGTTTGGCGTCCGGTACCCGCGGTCAGCCGGCCGGCTCAGCCGGTGTTTCGCTGCGCGGTCTTGGCAGTTCAGCAACGCTAGTCTTGATCAACGGCCGTCGGGTTGCCGTCGACAGTTTCACCAATGGTTTCGATACCTTTGTCGATATCAACAGCATTCCGATGTCGGCCGTCGATAAGGTCGAAATCCTGACCGATGGTGCCTCCAGCATCTACGGTTCTGATGCCATCGCTGGCGTCATCAACTTCATTCTGCGCAAAGATTTTGACGGTCATGAAGTGTCGCTGATGTACGGCGATGACACCGAGGAAGGCGATTACGGCAAAGGCAATTTCACTTACGTTGGCGGCTTCAATACCGACAAGTCCAACACCACAGTAATTGTCGATTACTACACTCGCAACGCCTTGATGAATAGCGACCGGCCGGTGGAAGTGACGTTTTTCTCCAGCACTCGCGTCAATATCGATGGCGGCACGTATGCTGAGCCATGGTGCGGTAGCAACACCACCAACGGCGGCACGCGCTGTGAATACGATTACGTTATTCAGCGTGCGATCAAACCCGATACCGAAAACGTCGGGGTAACGTTGACGCACAACTACGAAGTTTCTGCGGACACGGAATTCTTTGCCGAATTCATGTACCAGCGCAACGAAGGGCATGCCTACGAAGCACCGGTTAGCTTCGATGTTTGGGTCGATGCCAACTCGCCTGGCCGTGCTAACGTGCCGCAGTGGGCCGTCGATATCGACTTGCAGGACGGTTTTGCCGATGACATCCGGGTGCGCTCACGTTTTGCCAATCGCCGGGTGCAGGAATTTGAAGACACCAGTTTGCGTTTGCTGGCCGGTTTGCGTGGCAGCTTCGGCGACTGGGATTGGGAAGGCGCGGTCATGCACGGTACGACCGAGAGCACCATCACCCACAACGGTTTTTATCAAATTTCTGCGGTCGACGACGCCGTATTCGATGGCTCGTTCAACCCGTTCAATCTCGGTCGTGACAACAGCGCCGACGATCTGGCGGCATTACAGCCATTGGCACCGCGCAATGGTGAGTCCACCGTTGACAGTGTTGATTTTCGCGTGAACGGCGATTTGTTCAGCATGCCGGCCGGTGCCGTGCAAGCGGTAATCGGTGCCGAATGGCGCGCCGAAGACATGTTTGATCGTCCAGATCCTTTGACTGTCGATGATCCGTCAACGCCGCAAGACGACTCCGACATTTACGGTTTGGGTTCAACGTTTGCCGAAGCCGATCGCACCCAGTACGCGGTTTACGCTGAATTCATTCTGCCGCTGGCCGAGTCGTTCGACTTCATCGGCGCTGTGCGTTATGACGACTACAGTGATTTCGGTTCCGATGTAAATCCGAAAGCTTCGGTGCGCTGGCGCGCCACTGATGATTTGATCTTCCGTGCTTCCTGGAGCACCGGTTTCCGGGCGCCAAGTCTGTCGCAACTTGGTTCCGGCACGACGCTCGGCACCAACTTCATCGACTGCGGACCGAATCGTCCATTTGATGCCTTGTGCGGCACTTTTGGTGCGGCCAATGGCGAACTGGAATTTGATCAGGAAACCCTCGGTAACCGCGATCTCGATGCCGAAACCTCGGAGGCCACCAACATCGGTTTGTCCTGGAATCTGACTTCCGATTTGCAGATGACCGTAGATTACTGGCAATACACGCATGAGGATATCGTCGATGTTGATTACACAACGACGCTGGCCCAGTGTATCGCCGGTGACGCACCGACTACCGGTGCAGGTGGTTTGCAACCGGGCCAGTTTGGTTGTGAAGTCGATGCGGCCGGTGATTTGATTTTCGTGCGTACCGGCTTTTACAACGTCGGCGCCCAGGAAACCGATGGTATCGATTACCAGTTGCGCTACAAATTGCGCACCGAAGATGCTGGGGATTTCCGTCTCTACATCAACGCGGTGCAAACCTTGTCGTTTGAACGCCAGTTGACACCTAGTGATCCGTTTGAAGATCTGCTCGGTCGTTTGAGTGGCGCCAATGAAACTGGTCGTCCGGATTTCGTCGCCGATTTCGGTGTCGATTGGGATGGCGTCAATTGGTTTGCCAGCGTATCCGGTAACTACACCAGCGAAGTCGATGACGGTGATTTCCAGTTTGATGATCACCCGACTGTCGATGAGTGGTTGGTCTGGAATGCCTCGCTTGGTTACGACTATGGCGAAGGCGGGCGCGTGGTGTTCTCGGTACGCAATCTGCTCGACGAAGAACCACCATTCGCGTCCTCGCCAACCAGCGGTTACGCGTCATCGATTCACGACTTCTTTGGTCGCAATTGGTCGGTGCGCTGGACCCAGCGTTTCTGATCGCCGGCACCCGGGCAGCGCGCGTGTGTTGCCCGTTATCTGGTTTGTCTCTCCGGCGTTGAGAGGGAATGCACCGGTTTCATTGGCATGTCCGGTACACTCCAAAACAATGTCGCTCTGATGCCTGATGGCATACCCCGCAACACAGGCAGGTTGCGGGGACTTTTTTATCCTGCCTAATTCGTTGTTGAGGTAAGCATGAGCACTGCTTCGTCTCCCTCCTCGGGTTTGCGTTTGCCGGATACCCTGATCATCGTGTTCGCGGTATTGCTGTTGTCATCGCTGCTGACCTGGGTGTTGCCTCGTGGCACCTTTGACGTCAGCAAACAAGCGGAAACCGGCCGCACCGTTGTCATCGCCAATTCCTATCAGGCCAGCGACCAAGGTGAACCACAACCGGCGAGATTTTTTTCCGGCGACCAGCAGCCAGGATTATTCAACGCGCTGTTTGATGGCTTGACCAGCGGTGACAAAAATGGCGCCGCGATTGGCGTCGTCATGTTCATTCTGATTGTCGGCGGCAGTTTCGGTGTAATGTTGCAAACCGGCGCTGTCAACGAAGGCATACACTGGACGACGGCGAAACTGAAAAGCCGCGCCAGTTTGCTGATTCCGGTTTTCATTGTGCTGTTTTCGCTCGGTGGAGCCGTGTTTGGCATGGGCGAAGAAGCGATGGCATTCGCGGTGTTTCTGGTGCCACTGGTGCGCGCATTGGGCTACGACGCCATTACCGGTGTGCTGATTACTTATGCCGCGACGCAAGTCGGCTTTGCCTCGTCGTGGATGAATCCGTTTTCGGTAGCCATTGCCCAAGGCATTGCCGAAGTGCCAGTGCTGAGTGGCGCTTCCTTTCGCTTTACGATGTGGCTGGCGTTCACGGCGTTGTTCACCGTGTTTGTCGTCTGGCGTTGTCGTCGCATTCGGCAAGCACCCAGCAATGGTGAAACCACCGTCAGTCATCAATTTCAGCGTGCTCATGGTTTGATTCTGCTCAGTTTCGCCGCGGTGCTGATTTGGATGATCTGGGGTGTCACCCAGCAAGGTTATTACCTGCGTGAAATCGCCACGCAATTTTTTGTGTTGGCGTTGCTGGCCGGTGCCATTGCGCGCTTCGGTAAATTGCCCAATTGCCGGCTCAATGATTTGGCCGATGGCTTCAAACAGGGTTGCGCACAATTGCTGCCGGCGGCGTTGGTGGTCGGCATCGCGCAGGGCATCATGATCGTGCTCGGCGGCGTTGATCCCACCCAACCCTCGGTCGTCAATACCTTGCTGCATACGATGGCACAAGCGATTGGCGACACGCCTTCCTGGCTGGCCGCGCAATTGATGCTGGTCTTCCAGTCGATGTTCAACTTCCTTGTTTCTTCCGGTTCCGCGCAAGCGGCGTTGACGATGCCGTTGATGGCACCGCTCGCTGATTTGCTCGGTGTTACCCGGCAAACCGCCGTGCTGGCGTTTCAGTTGGCGGACGGTTTATCGAATCTGATCTATCCCACGTCGGCCGCGCTGATGGGAACGCTGGCGGTGGCCAATGTGCCGTTTGTGCAATGGCTGAAAGCGATGTGGAAACTGCAAGTGCTGCTGGCCGTAGCCAGCATGATCGCCGTGGCGATCGCTTCGCTCATTGGTTTTTCCTGACGGATTTTTGCATGATTACGTTGATTAAGCAGGCCAAGGTGTACAGCCCGGATGCGCTGGGTGTGCAGGATATTTTGCTCGCCGGTGATCGCATCGTTCGTATAGCGCCGAATATTGAATTGAGCGGCGATGATGTCGTGCAGATTGATGCACAAGAAAAAATTGCCGTACCCGGTTTTGTCGATTCGCTGGTGCATATCATCGGTGGTGGAGGCGAAGGAGGGTTTCGTACTCGCACACCGGAAATCGCTGCCGATGATATTGTTCGTGCTGGTGTCACGACGCTGGTTGGGGTGCTAGGCACCGATGCCGTGACCCGTACGCTAACCAATCTTCTGGCCAAGGCCAATGCACTGAATGAAATCGGTTTGAGCTGCTTTTGTCATACCGGTTCGTATCAGATTCCGGTGAAGACGCTGTTCAACAGCGTTCAGGAAGATTTGATTCTTATCGATCGTTTTATTGGTGTCGGTGAGGTCGCTATTGCCGATCACCGTTCATCGCAACCGACCTTGAATGAACTGAAAAAATTGGCCGCTGAAGCGCGCGTTGGCGGCATGCTTGCCGGCAAAGGCGGTGTCGTCAGTGTGCACGTCGGTGATTCGCCGGAAGGTTTGAGTTTGATTGAGCAACTGGTCGAGGATTCCGATATTCCGATCAGCCAATTCTATCCCACCCATATCAATCGCAACCGCCGTTTGTTCGTCACCGCACTCGATTATGCCCGTCATGGCGGCTATATCGATTTCACCACCAGCACGACGCCGGAATTGCTGAAACAAGGCGAAATCAAATGCAGCACCGGTTTGAAAGAAGCGCTGGATGCCGGCGTGCCGTTATCGCGGATCAGTTTTTCTTCCGATGCCAACGCGTCGTTGCCGATGTTTGATCGAAACGGCAAATTTACCGGTCTTGGTATTGGTCGCATCAGCAGTCTTTGGCAGGAAGTGCGTGACGCAGTTGTGCAGGAAAAACTGCCGCTGGAACAGGTGCTGCCTGTCATCACCCGCAACCCGGCACAGATCCTGAAGCTGACGCAAAAAGGAGAGCTGCGCTCCGGTGCCGATGCTGATCTGGTGCTGCTCGACGAGGCGCTGCAACCGGTGTCAGTCTGGGGCCGTGGTCAGGCCTTGATGCAGAGTGGCAAGCTGACAAGCATCGTCAAGGAAGCAGTTTTTTCCTGAAGAGCTGTCAACGAACCATCCTCCACCTCGTTGTTTCTGCTGTGAGTGATGAATCGACAGCGTGCTGTCGCCAACCAATGCAGGAGAAACAACGATGAAAGCTTTACCTACCCTTTCGGCATTGGCCGTGTTGTCCGTGCTGATCATGGCACCCGCCGAAGCCAACAACCGCCTGGGCCAGATGAATCTCGGTGCCAAGGGCGCGTTGCAACACAGCCAGTCCTTGCAGCGTCAGCAAGCGCTGGCTGGCAAGCGCGGCGTACAGGACGTTACCAGCACTATCAGCCGTGATCGCGAAGCCGATACCTGGAACCGGCAAATCAGTGGAACCACACGTGCCGGCGCAGAATTCAGCAAAGAAATTCAAGGCCAACGCACCGAAAACGGCGCGATCCGCAGCATCACTGGCAGCAATGCTCGCGGCGATTATCAATTGACCGACACGATGACTCGCGATGCCGAGAACGGTAGCTGGAATCGAACGATTGCCGGCACCAATGCCGCCGGCGCGCAAGTCTCGAAAGAAATCAACGGCCAGCGCACTGACAATGGAGTTACCCGCACTGTCAGCGGCGTCAATGCCAATGGTGCCTATGAGTACACTGACACCATGACTCGCGATGTCGAGAACGGCACCTGGAATCGAACCATTTCTGGTACCAACGCTGCTGGCGCCCAGGTTTCGAAAGAAATCAACGGTCAGCGCACCGACGACGGATTCATCCGCAGCGTCAGTGGCAGCAATGCCCAAGGTGACTACAGCCATGAAACCCAAGTCAGCCGTGATGCGGAAACTGGCACCATCAACCGCATAACCACCGGCACCAATGCCACTGGTTCATGGAGCGCCGAAAGCGAAATCCAGCGCACCGAAAATGGCTGGGTCAGCCAGAGCACGCGCACCAATGCTAATGGCGAGATCAGCAGCAGCACCGGCGTCATGGAGCGCGACGACAACAGCTGGACTCGCACCCAAACCACAACCGGCGCCAATGGCGGTGTGCAAGTGGTGACCGTTCGCGGCGAGCGTGACCCGGAAACCGGCACCGTCACCCGCAGCCGTGAAGTCGAACGCGAAGGTCCACCGAAACCGTAAAGCTCTGCAGGACTCTCCTTCCTCTGGCGTTATGCCGACTCACCCGGTGCCGCAAAAGGACTTGCGACCGGGGATTTTTTATTCGGCACGTCTGTGCTCAGGATTTTGTCGGACCGAAGGCAGGAAATGCTTTACCATTCAGTCCGATGATTTCTGCAACACAGGAAGTTGGCCATGCCGTTGGTCCATGCAAAACCCGATACGCTCAATGACGTCAACGACCAGTTTCAACATCAGAAGCTGACGACGCCGGTTTTTCTCAATTCGGTGCCGAAATGTGGCACTCATTTAATCAAGAATATTTTCCGGATGTTTGTTGCCGTCGAGCAGCAATATCATGATGCGTTTATTCAGATCCCGATTCTGCACCAGCACAAGCGCGCCTTTGATCCGCGCCAGCCAAAACTGAGCTGGGGACATTTATTGTTCTCCGATGATTCGGCGATTGTCACCAAACAAGTGAAGCAGATCGTTGTAGTGCGCGATCCATATGATTGGGTATTGGCGCGTGCTCGATTCTTTATTTCCGATACCTTCCAGGGCTCGCTCGATCATCTGAAAAACAACAATGTATCGATTGAGCAACTGATGAATATGATGATTTTTGGCATCTATCAGAAAGCGCCGATGATGAGTGAAATCTTTACCCATAACGCCGTTGCCTGGCTCGGTACTGGCGTTAAATTGGTGCGTTATGAAGATCTCGTGCATCACGCCAATTATCTGGATAAAGGTGCCGCGCAGGATTATTTCGAAGACTTGCTCAGCGTTTGTGGTTATCAGCAATTGCCTTCAGACTGGAAAGAACGAGTGCGTCTTGGCGCAGACCGCAAGCAAAGTGGCACCGCTCGGGAAAATTTGGCAGGCCAGCAAATTGAATTGCCAAAAACCTTGCCTGAAGTCCAGCGCAAACTGGTGGATTACGCCGTGCCTGGATTACGGCAGCTACTTGGCTACCAATAATTTTCGCAGAAATTTTCAGGTAAAGGAAAAGGGGCAGTTGATCTGCCCCTTTCTTGTTTCGGTCGAGATTAGAACTTATAGCTCAGGTTCATGAATACCCGACGGCCCAGCCAGTCATACTGCGTGTAGAACGCCGATTGACCGACATTGGACAGGTTATTGGCGTAGTCACTGATCTTCGGTGGCTCTTCGTCAAACACGTTGGCAACACCAACACGTGCCGACAAACCAGAGTCGTCAAACTCGTAGCCAACGGAGAACGCGTGATAGTAAACCGCGTCGCTGTCGATCACGATGCGGACATCCTGACCTCGGTAAGTCGAGGTATCGCCTTCATTGTCTTCGACATCGGAAACCGGTCCGATGTAGTTGACGATCCAGTCGAACGACCAGTTGTCGATATCATAACCCGCCGTGAAGTTGGCAACGTGTTTCGGATCACCGAACTGACCATTGCGATCTTCAACCGTGTCGGCAAACAGACCGCGAGATTGTTCTTTCTGGAACGTATGCTCGGTCGACAGCACTAGGTTGCCGGGACCAACATCGGTGCGGTATTCAATTTTCACGTCGTAACCGCGGTTGGTTTGTTCGGCGATATTGATGAATTGATCGCGAACGGTTTCAATGCGGTTATCGAGGGCACTACGCTCGAACTGCGAGCACAGCGGATCGGTCGGGAAGAATGTCGAGTCGTAGCACTGGAACACAATGTTGCCGGCGCCCAGCTGGGTAATCTCGCCTTCGATCAGGAAGTCGAAATAATCAACAGAGACGCTCAGATCGGCAAACGTTGGCTTCCAGACAAAGCCGTATGTCGTTGCTTCCGAAGTTTCTGATTCCAGAATGCCGAGTCCGCCACCGGTAACCACGGTGGCAGTGATGGCACCACCAGCATAGTCCGGAGCAATGCCTTCGGCAGCACAGTTGTCGGCCATGCGTTGGGTGATGTTGCCATCGGTCAGGTTCTGGGCCCAGCGGATACATGGGTCAACGGCGCGCTGGCTGATGAACGAGGTTTGATCGGCCAGATACAGTTCGAACAATGCTGGTGCCCGGAACGAGGTACCGTGCGAAGCACGAATCCGGAAGGTTTCATCGACGGCCCAGCTCAAACCTGCCTTGTAGGTGGTATCGCTACCGGAGGTATCAACATCGGTATAACGCGCGGAGAGCGTCAACTCAACGTTATAGGCACCTGGCAGGTCACGCAGCAGTGGTATACGAGCCTCGCCAAAAAACGCCGTTGTCGTGTCGTCACCGGCGGTGATGCCGGCACTGCTGGCACCCCAAGCATTGCTCGCCAGTGTCGTGGCTCCAGGTGTGTCGGTGATTTCGTCGGTGCGGTAGTGAGCGCCGACAGCGATACCGAGATCACCAGCCGGCAACTCCAGCAGGTTACCATTAGAAAACACCACGTCGAACGAGCTTTGATCGTAAACGGTTTCGCCGGTGTCAGTACCGAACAGGAACGCGCGCATCTCTGGCGAAATATTGCCGGCCAGGAATTGCGGATCCAGCCACGGGATGTCAATACAAGGCACACCGCGAACCGAGGTAGTCATGCCGACGCAGGAACCATCCAGGAAGTTCTGATCAGTGATCGAATCATCAAAGATGACGGCGTTAGTGTATTCACCTTCAGAACGGCTGAACTGATAGGACGCATCCCAATACCAGTCGCCGATATCGCCGGTGGCACCAACAACGTAGCGTTGGTAATCAACGGTGATTTTATTGAAGCTGTGATCGGTGATCGGCGTCGGGCTCAGCCATTGAGCGCCCTGCCAACCAGCGCTCAGCGGGTTACCAGCGAAGAAGTTTTCGTTGTAGACGTAACCCCAGAACTGGCGGTAGCCATTTACGTCGGTTTTACGACGGTTCAGCAGCACTTCAGTATAGAGATTGACGTTGTCGCTGACATCAAACTCGGCTTGGCCGTAGATGGTGGCACGTTCGGATTCCGGCACCAGCGATTGACGATCCTGGAAGGGATGATCAGCGTTGGCAAGGCCGTCCGAGGTGCGATCATAGTTGACCGGGAACCAGCCTGGAGGCGTGACCATGAAGTCCGGATTGTTTGGGTCGACCATGTTCGGGAATGGCGTCAGGTAGTTGCCGAGATCACCATCGTAGTCGTATTGAGCCAACATGCCAGGCAACACGTTGCCACCGGCATCCTGATAGTCGTAAATCCAGACATGGCCCCAGAGCAGATCGCGGCAGTGGTAAGTGCCTGTGCGTGGATCGATCGGATCGGCGCGCTCGCCGGTTACCGCATCAAAAATATAGCGCTGACCGCAGGCAAAGTAATCGCGGTCACCACGAGCCAGTTCCTGTTGTTTGTCATAATCGGCGGTTACCCGGAACGAGCCGCCGTCAAACGAGCGACCAAAAGTCAGCGACAGACGAGAACGCTCACCACCACTTTCTTCTGGCTGAGAAATAAACGCATCGATCGCGCTTTCATCACCGGTTTTGGTGATGATGTTGACGACACCTGCGACGGCATCAGAACCATACAGGGACGAAGCGCCATCCTTCAGGATTTCGATACGTTCAACCATCGAAATCGGCAGCGTGTTGAAGTCAAATGCCGACGTCTCACCTCGGGTACCGGCCGGACCGGCACGACGACCGTTCAGAAGCACCAAGGTGCGGTTCGGGCCCAGACCACGAAGCGAGAAAGTCTCGACACCAATACCGCCCTCCTGCACAAATTCACTCGAGGTAGCGGAGGTGACCTGCGGCGAACCGGAGGCAACGGTCAGACGCTGCAACAGTTCTGCGACGTTGGAGACGCCGGACTTGATGGCGTCTTCAGCCATGATGATGTCGACGGGCTGCTCCGAATTGAAGCTGTCGCGACGGATGCGCGAACCGACAACGATCACGCGTTCTTCTTCAGCCTTCGACTCCGATTCGGCAGCTTCCTGAGCGACAACATTCAATGATGTCATCGCCATAATGCCAGTAATGGCATGTGCCAACGGTGACTTGGCGTATTCAAACAAGGGGGTTTTCTTCAACATGTATGATTCTTCCGTAAGTTATTTTAGGCAGTGTGCTCTCTGAGCTCCCATAGCAAAGCGCTACACAACTCATCCGCTGCGTAAAGCCACACGGATACTATGTGATGCGCCGCACGTGCACAAACGATAATCCTGCGAACTGATACATTTTTAGGAAGAAATGCATGGAATAACAGCGTAATAATTACAAAAGCGCTGTATAAAAAACAATCAACTTCTGAGTCGGTAGCACTCTAACGACAAGTGGAGGATCAGTGGAAGCAGTCTTTGCTTTTTTTCAAAGGCCTTTCGACGAACAGATCTGACGGTGCTTGACGCAGCCTGATGCTCAGTGATTCAAGGGGTTATCGCCCTTGTATGTATTAGGTGGGCCAAATTTTTTGGCACCGAGCTATCGAGTTGAGCAAAATTAGCGCATTGTTGCCGATTTCGTTCATTCTCGCTGGCTCATTGAAAAACACCACTACCGCTTTCGCGGGAGTCATTGGGGAAATAATTTACCGAATGTAAATGGGCTGACAAATGCCTACGCATTGATCATTGAGATCGCTACTTTCAGCGAATTAATCGGCCTGGATTCGAACGACCCTCCAACGACAAGCCGCCTTGTTGGTCGGCTTCGTGACCGATTTCGCCGCTATCGAGTTTGATCAGCAGGCGGAGGTCATTGGCCGAGTCGGCGTGGTGCAGGGCGTCTTCGTAGGTGATTTCGCCGGCTTTGTAGAGTTTGAACAGAGCTTGGTCAAAGGTCTGCATGCCGAGCTCATTCGAGCGCTTCATGACTTCTTTCAGCAGGTGCACTTCGCCTTTGCGGATGTGATCACTGATCAGCGGCGTGCCGATCATGATTTCAATGGCCGGGCGGCGACCGGCGCCATCCGGAGTCGGGATCAGCTGCTGGGCGACGATGCCTTTCAGGTTCAGCGACAGGTCGAGCAGCACCTGGTTGTGCTTCTCTTTCGGGAAGAAATGCAGAATGCGGTCGAGAGCCTGGTTGGCGTTGTTGGCGTGCAAAGTGCACAGCGCCAAGTGACCAGTTTCGGCGAACGCGACGGCGTAATCCATCGTTTCGGCTGAACGCACCTCGCCGATCAGAATGACATCGGGCGCCTGACGCAGGGTGTTGCGCAGCGCCACTTCAAAGCTTTCGGTATCGATACCAACTTCGCGTTGGGTGACAATGCATTTTTCGTGGTTGTGAATGAATTCGATCGGGTCCTCGATGGTGATGATGTGGCCGGTCGAGTTGCGGTTGCGATAGCCGATCATCGCCGCCAGCGAAGTTGACTTGCCGGTGCCGGTGGCGCCGACGAAAATGATCAGGCCGCGCTTGGTCATCGCCAATTGTTTCAACACTTCCGGCAGACGCAGTTCTTCCAATGTCGGGATTTTGGTTTCGATGCGGCGCAGTACCATGCCAACATTGTTACGTTGTTGAAACGCACTGACCCGGAAGCGGCCAACGCCGGTCGCGGAAATCGCAAAATTGCACTCACGGGTACGGGCGAAGTCGCGGCGCTGTTCCTCGTTCATGATCGACAGCACGACTTCGCGGGCTTTTTCCGGCGACAGATCTTTCTGGGTTACCGGCACGACTTTGCCGTTGATCTTCATGCTCGGCGGAATGCCCGCCGTGATGAACAAGTCGGACGCTTTCTTGCCGACCATGAATTTCAACAGACCTTCAAAATCCATGCTACACCTCGTTGCACTGCCAATAAGTCAACGCCGGGAAATGCGTTGGGTTGCGACCGCTCAGTGTAAAGCGGCCGCGCTTTGCTTCGCTTTTCAGGCTGCCGCTTTGCGGAGCAGGTCTCAAAAATCTTCCTTGTTCTTGGCTTTTTCGCGCGCATCCTGACGGGTGACCAGACCTTTGCCAATCAAGTCCTTCAAGCACTGATCCAGCGTCTGCATGCCGAACTGGGCACCGGTTTGAATCGAGCTGTACATCTGCGCGACTTTGTCTTCGCGGATCAGGTTTCGAATCGCCGGTGTGCCGATCATGATCTCGTGCGCCGCGACCCGGCCGCCGCCGACTTTTTTCAGCAACGTTTGCGAGATGACCGCCTGCAGCGATTCCGACAGCATCGAACGGACCATGCCTTTCTCTGCGGCCGGGAACACGTCGATGATACGGTCGATGGTTTTTGCCGCAGAGGTCGTGTGCAGCGTGCCGAACACCAAGTGGCCGGTTTCGGCCGCGGTCAATGCCAGGCGGATGGTTTCCAGGTCGCGCATCTCACCGACCAGAATGATGTCCGGGTCTTCCCGCAGTGCCGAACGCAGGGCTTCGTTGAAGCCGAGCGTGTCGCGGTGCACTTCGCGTTGGTTGACCAGACATTTTTTCGATTCGTGCACAAACTCGATTGGATCTTCAACGGTCAAAATATGTTCATATTTGTTTTCGTTGACGTAGTTGATCATGCCGGCCAGCGTTGTCGACTTACCGGAACCGGTTGGACCGGTGACCAGGCAAAGGCCGCGCGGCTTCATCGAAATGTCTTTGAAAATGGCTGGTGCTTGCAATTCCTCCAGTGTCAGCACTTGCGAAGGAATGGTACGAAATACGGCGCCGGCGCCGCGGTTCTGGTTGAACGCGTTTACGCGGAAACGCGCGACGCCTGGCAGCTCAAATGAAAAATCGGTTTCCAGAAATTCTTCGTAATCCTTGCGCTGTTTGTCGTTCATAATGTCGTAGACCAAACCGTGCACAGTCTTGTGATCGAGCGGCGGCACATTGATCCGGCGCACATCACCGTCGACGCGAATCATCGGCGGCAGACCGGACGACAAGTGCAAGTCGGAGGCGCGGTTTTTGACAGAGAACGCTAACAGCTCAGTAATGTCCATCGAAGGGTCCTTTAAGGTTTTTAAGATGGCTTTTATTCAGGTGGCAACCACGGATCACAATAGCTCATGACGACCAGTTTGGCACCCCGATTCCACGCCGTGCAGCAGCAAATCGCTGAGGCGGCGAAGGCCGCGGGCCGTGATCCGGCCGGCATCCGCTTATTGGCCGTCAGTAAAACGCAAGAACCAGTTCAGATCAATGCTTTACACGCGCTGGGCCAGATCGCGTTTGGTGAGAACTATATTCAGGAAGCGCTGGCAAAACAGCCGAACTGTTCACCGACCATTGAATGGCATTGCATCGGTCCGGTGCAGAGTAATAAAAGTCGGCTGGTGGCCGAGCATTTTGCCTGGTGCCAGAGCCTGCACAGCCTGAAGCTGGCGCGCCGGCTGTCGGAGCAGCGGCCGAGCCATCTGGCGCCGCTGCAGTGCTGCATTCAATTGCATATTGGCGATGAAGCGAGCAAGAGCGGGGTAATGCCAGCGGAAGCCCTGGCGCTGGCCGAAGCGGTCGTGATGCTGCCGAATCTTCGCTTGCGCGGCGTCATGTGCATTCCTCCGGCGTCGGACTCGGTGCCCGAGCAGCGCCACTACTTTGCCGAGGCAAAGGCCGTTTACCAGCAACTGCAACATCACTTCGAAGGCATCGACACGCTGTCGATGGGGATGAGCGCCGATCTCTCAGCCGCCATCGCCGAAGGCAGCACGATGGTCAGGGTCGGTACCGCGCTTTTTGGCCCGCGTACTAAACGCTAAGGACGCAACCATGGATCTATTGTTCAAACGGAAAATCGCCGTGCTGGGCTGCGGCAATCTTGGTGAAAGTCTGGTCGCCGGCTTGATCGAGCAGGGCCTGCCGCCAGGCAATCTCTGGCTGACGTCGCGACGGCTGGAGCGCCAGCAGCAATTAAAAGGGCGTTACGGCTGCAAGACCGGTGCTGATAATCGCCAGGCCGCGGAGGGCGCCGATATCGCCATTCTGGCCGTTAAACCGCAACAGATGGCCCAGCTATGCAGCGAACTGGCCGAGCTCGACTGGCATGGCAAACTCTTGATCAGTGTCGCGGCCGGCTTGCCGATTGACCGGTATGAGGCCTGGCTGGAACAGAGCGTGGCGTTTGTGCGCAGCATGCCAAATACCCCGGCCGAGCTGAAACTGGCCGCGACCGGGCTGTATGCCAATGCGCTGGTCAGTGCCGAGCAGCGGGAATGGAGCGAGCAGATTTTTTCGGCGATCGGTCGCTGGGTCTGGATTGATGACGAAGCGCAGATGGATCTGGTCACCGCCATCGCCGGTTCCGGTCCGGCTTATTTCTATCGCTTTATCGAGGCAATGATTGCCAGCGCCGTTGCCCAAGGCATGAGTAAGGAAACCGCGACCATCCTGGTTACCCAAACGGCGCTCGGTGCCGGCGCGCTGGCCGCGCGCCGTGGTGCGCCAAAAGTTGATGAGCTGCGCCAGCGCGTGACCTCGAAAGGCGGCACCACCGAGGCGGCCTTGAAATCGCTGGAAGCGGCCGGCATTAGTGATATTGTCGACCAGATGATCCGCGCCGCCGTACAAAGAGGCCGGGAATTGGCCAATAGCTGAACGTCGTTACCCTTGAAACACGGCCACCAATGAAAACCGAAAACGGAAAACCATAACGATGAGCCCCGTCGAAATTCTCAAATTTCTCTATGACCTGTTTGTCTACATCGTGCTGCTGCGCTTTTTGCTGCAACTGGTGCGCGCCGATTTCTATAACCCGTTCTCGCAGTTTGTCGTGACGATGACGCAATGGATTTTGTCGCCACTGCGCCGAATCATTCCCGGCAGTCGCGGCATCGACTGGTCATCACTGCTGCTGTTCCTGGCGCTGGTGTTGTTGGGACAAGTGTTGTTCGGTTTTGGTGGCAGTTTGCTCGGTATGCTGATCATGTTGCCGTTCACGGCGACCATCATGTTGATCAACCTGCTGTTGTTCCTGGTATTCATCAAAGTGATTTTGTCCTGGGTTGACCCTTACCAGCAGCAGCCGATGCAGCGGCCCTTGAGTCAACTGACCAATCCGATTCTGGCGCCGTTCCGTCGTTTGATTCCGCCGATCGGCATGATCGACTTGTCGGCCTTGTTCGCTATTTTGGCGCTTTATTTGGCGCGCTGGTTTGTTGAACGACTGCCGTTCTGGATGTTTGGTTTGTTTTCGTAAAGCTGATGATGGAACTGGCGGTATTGTTGCAGCCACGAGCCAGCCGTGATCGCATTCTCGGCTGGCATCAAGGTGAATTGAAAATTGCGGTGACGGCTCCGCCGGTTGATGGCGAAGCCAACGCCCGTTTGATTGGCTTGCTCAGTAAAACGCTGGGCATTGCCAAAAGCCGAATAACACTGGAAAGCGGGCAAACCAATCGGCACAAAAAGTTGTGCATTGATGCCGATGCTGAAACGGTACTTAGCCGTTTGCCGCCGGACCGTTGATCACGGTCACTTCAACCCAATCGTTGTCGATGGCTTTCGACAAATCGGTTTCCAAGGTATGACGGATTTGTTCGTAAGGCGTTTTCAAATGCAATAAACCGTAGGCACGATTGCGACCATGAACCTTGCCTAGATACAGTGCCATGTCGGCCAGTTGCACCGCTTTCTCCCAATTGAACTCCTGTTCGCTCATGCCGGAAAACGGCAGGGTCAAGAAACCGGCCGACACGGTCACCCGAATAGTATGGCCCTGGAATTCCACCGGTTTTTCGCCAATGGCGTTCAATACCCGTTGACAAAGCATGGTCAAGGAATTGCTGTCAACATGGCGAAGCAGCATCAAGAATTCTTCGCCACCCCAACGCATGACCATGTCGTCGGTGCGCGAGATTTTCATCAGCCGTTCACTGAGCTCTACCAGCACCGCATCACCGGCAGCATGGCCATAGTGATCATTGATATGCTTGAAATGGTCGACATCGAACAAGATCAATCCGTCGATGGCGGTGGTCGATGAGTGCCGACGCTCGATTGCATGCGAGCGATGCTGCATTTGCTCCTGAAACGAACGGCGATTGAACAAGCCGGTCAGCGGGTCGCGCAAGGATTGGTAAGCCAGCTTGGCATTGGCTTCCCGCAAGCGCAGATTGCTGTCGCGGGCTTTGCGATACAACTGAAAAATCAGAATCGACGCCAGCAATCCAACCGCTATCAACAGCAGCGCAATGCGTTGCTGCAATTTCTTGTTTTCCAGATCGGTTTGTTTCAGCGCATTCTCCTGTTCCAGTAACTGAATTTGACGCGCTTTTTCTTTGGCTGCGAATTGTTCCTGCAATTCCGTGGTGCGTTTGTCGCGCTCGCGCTGGAAAATTTTCTTGCTTAGCTGGTACTGCTCCTGGCGAGTGGTCGCTTCCTGTGCGAACTCGCCAGCAAGATGATAGGCGTCGGCCAGCTCCCCGAGCATCAATTCGACATCGGTGTCCAACTCCAATTCACGAAAATATTGCAGAGCTTGCTTCATCCATTCCAGACCCTGTCGATGCAGGCCGGATTTCACCTGGATATAACCGAGGTTGAAGCGCAGCAAATTCTCGGTGTGGTGATCGTCGAGCTTCAGCGCATCGGTCAGTGCCCGCTCGAAATATTGGCGTGCTTCACCGAGTCGGTTTTCGCGCATGTGGATATCGCCAATATTGTTCAGTAGCGTCAGTCGGGCGCCGTTATAGCCCTGTTTATCTGCCCAGGCCAAGCCTTGCTCATTGGCGGCGATGGCGTCGCCGAGCTTGCCCATTTCAACGAGTACGTAGCCGCGCAAAATATATAAATCCGGCAGAAAACCGTGCAGCTCGCGTTCCTTGGCTTCGTTGATGGCTTCATCGCTAAGGCTCAGCGACAACGAATAGTTTTTCATTGTGCTGTACATGCTGGCCAGTTGCGATTTCAAGTACAGGCGGCGAATGGGCGTGCGTTGATCATCGGTCTGGTTGACCACTTCCAACGCCAGCTGATATTGCTGCAAGGCTTCTGCAAATCGGCTGGCACGGGCATATACATAGGCCGCTGTGTTGTGGCCGAAGTAACGCACCCGCAGCGATTCGGCTTTCGGCAAGTACGTCAGCAATTGCTCGACCCGCTCCAACGCCGCCTTGCGTTCGTTGTCGAACATCAGTCGTTCAATCTGGGTAGCCAGCCCTTCGGCCCAGACATCCGGATCACCGCTTTCACTGGCCCAATCGAAAATTTGCTGATTCAGCGCTATCGCTTGTTCCTTTTGCTGGTTGTGCAGGTGGGCACCGGACAGATAGCTAATAAAGCGGGTGCGGCTACCGAGCGGGGTATCGGCGTCGACCCGTTCGGCCATTGCCTTTATGGTTTGATAAGCCTGCTTGGGGTCCTCTTCCAGTTGCAGCAGGTAGTCATCAAGCGCCGATTCCAGCTTCGGATCGGTTTCAGCAGCATCGGCGAGGCCGACGAATACCAGCAAGCCAATGACCAAAAACCGCGACAGCAGGCCGGCGAAAAGGCCCGGTAGACGGACAACAGCATTCAACATCGGGGCGCTCACCGGGATAGGGCTTCGGACGGTTGGCGGAAGATGGTAATAAGCGTAGCAGCAATCCGGTAAATGATTGAAAACCCCGATAATTTTTATCCGTTGAACGTAAGGCTTGTCGACCTCCGTCAAGCCCGGCGCGGCCGTTACGGCTTGACGAAACTGTGAAGGCGAACATTGACCCGGCGCTTTCCGCTGTTACACTTATTCGTTAAAGCCCGAGAAAGGGTAGGTTTGGGGAGTGGCGGTATCCAATGACAGCTCAAGTGTTTTCGCGTCACATTGAGACCTATTCGCTATGGAAAGCACAGGTCGCCAAGGAAATTCGTGCCTACCGGCTCTGGTTGCGGCGGAACAACCTGTTCACGCCGGAAGGCGATATGCGCCTGTACCAGCTGCTGGAAACGCTGCGTTCCGACTATGTGACCATTGCTTTTGCCGGTGAGTTCTCGCGCGGCAAAACTGAGCTGATCAACGCCATTTTCTTCTCCGGTTTCGGTCAACGCATCCTACCCTCGCAGGCCGGCCGCACCACAATGTGCCCGACCGAGCTGTTCTACGACCGGGAAACTCGCACCTCTTATTTACGTCTGTTGCCGATTGAAACCCGGCTGACCGATATCCCGATTGCCGATTACCGCGGCATGCCGGGCCAGTGGGTGGAAATCCCGCTGATGGCCGATAACCCGAGCGAAATGGCCCGGGTCATGATGTCGCTGACTGAGACCAAGGTGGTGCCGGTTGCGGACGCCGTCAAGCTCGGCTTCAAGGAAGAGCTGCTCGACGAAAGCGAAAACGAGCCAGGCAAAGTCGAAATCCCGGCCTGGCGTCATGCCCTGGTCTCCTTCCCGCACCCGCTGTTGCAACAGGGCCTGTGCATTCTCGACACCCCTGGCCTGAACGCGCTCGGTTCCGAGCCGGAACTGACCTTGAGCCTGCTGCCGCAAGCTCAGGCGGTGGTGTTCGTCATGGCGGCCGACCAAGGCGTGACCGCCTCCGACATGGCCATTTGGAATGAACACGTCGCCTCACTGAAAGACCGGCCGAATCTTGGCTTGTACGCGGTGCTGAACAAGGTCGATACCCTCTGGGACGAACTCGATTCGCGCAAGAAAATCGAAAAAGCCTTGTCCCGCGTGGTGCGCGCCACCTCACGCCAGTTGGAATTGAAAGAGTCGGACATCGTGCCGGTATCAGCCAAGCAAGGCTTGCTGGCAAAAGTACGCGACGACCAGGCATTGCTGCTGCGCTCCCATATTTTGGAGCTGGAAAAGCTGTTGTCTGATGCGGTGCTCGGTTACCGTCGTCAGGCACTGTGGGAGTCGGTCATTGAAGAATGCGCCGCTCATGTCGAGAACAGCCTGCAACTGCTGAACACTCGTCGCGAACAACTGCTGAGCCAGAAACACGACCTGGAAAACCTGCAGGAAAGCAATGTCGAGGCGCTGACCGGTATGGTGCAGAAAGCGCAGAAACTGCACGAGGAATTCAAGCGCAAGCAAACAGCGCTGACTCCGACCCAACGCCTGATGGATCGGCAATCCAATATTCTGCAGGGCATTATTTCCAACGAGGTGATCAGTCAGCTGATCGAACGCACCCAGGGCCGTTTGATGAACGCCCGCACGACCGTTGGTCTGGTGCGCGCGATGCGCGAGTTTTTCACTGAAATTGACGCGATTATCGGCGAGCTATCGCATCAGGCCGATTTATCGAACCGTATGGCCGAATCGGTGTACCGCAAATTCGAAAATGAATTCGGTTTGCAGCGCATCGAGCCGCGCTTGTTGCCGGCTCGCGGTTTCCGTCGCCGCCTGCATGAATTCATTCATGATGCCGATGAGCTGTCGCGCCTGATGCAGATTGCCCTGAATTTTGAATCGCTGGCGGTGCGCCGCTTCTTCACGACTACGGTTGCGCAGATCACGGAATTCCTGCAAGCGGTGCGCCGCGAATTGCATAGCTGGGGCCAGAATGCACTGGCGCCGTTGTCGCAGCAGCTGGCTTCACAGAAGCTGACTGTCGAGCAGCACCTGCAACAACTGCAGAACATGCAGCGCACCGGCGCTACCGCGGCGGGTCGCATCAAGGCCTTGAACACATTGGTCATGGATCTGGACGGCGAAGCCGCGCAAGCCGCACAGATGCTCGAAACCTTGCGCTCGCCACCACCGGAAGACGAAGACAGCAATGTCGTCGCCTTCAGCCGGGCGTGGCAGCGCTAAGGCTGATCGCTGAACGTGAAACTGGCGTAACAATCCTGAATAGATAAGATCGACAAACCGGATATCGATTAACCAGGAAACGGGAACTTTCGGTGGCCAGCAGCCACCCAAGAAAAGACAGCCTGCCGGTGCATGGCAACCGGCAGCAACCCGCAAAGGAGGTAGAGCATGTGGCGCACAGGTATCGCAATGGCCGCTGTAGCATTCAGCGTTGCGGCGGTCGCGGAGCAAAGCAAGACCTTTGGTGATTACGTCGTTCACTACAATGCGTTCAACAGCAGCTCGCTGTCACCGGAAATTGCCAAGCGTTATGGTTTGATTCGCGGCGCCAATCAAGGCGTGGTCAATATCGTCGTGTTGAACAAGGGCGATGGTGGTGACAAAGCCGCCGTGGCAAAAGTCGAAGGTTCGGTGCGCAATTTGTTGTCGCAGCGTGCCAACCTGAACTTCAAAGAAGTGCGTGATGGCGAGGCGATTTATTATCTGGCCGGCTATCGTTTTGACGATCAGGATACCTTGGTATTCGATCTTCAGCTGACACCGGAAGGCGCCAATCCTTTACAACTGGAATTCAATCAGTTGATGCACGTTCACTAAGCAAAAAATTCACGCAAAAAGAAAGGGCCGAACGGCCCTTTCTTTTTCCAACAACCAGGAAATGTTTAAGCGGCTTTGTCAGTACCTGCTTTGTGTTCCAGCACTTTGCCGGTTTCGATCTGAATCGTTTTCGGCTTCATTGCTTCCGGAATTTCACGGACCAGCTTGATGGTCAGCAAACCGTTGTGCAAGTTGGCGCCGATCACTTCGACGAAATCGGCCAGGTTGAATTTGCGTTCGAACGCACGATTGGCGATGCCTTGATAAAGCATCCGGCGTTCGGCTTTGTCGTTGCTCTTACGGCCGCGAACGGTCAACACGCCCTTCTCGACGGTGATGTCCAGTTCGCTCATATCAAAGCCGGCAACGGCAAGCGTGATCGCGTATTGATTCTCATCGAGTGACTCGATGTCGTACGGCGGATAACCGGCGCTGGTGTTGTCACCGCGCATCGCGTTATCAATTAAGTTGGCCAGGCGATCAAAGCCAATATAACTGCGGTACAAAGGGGTAAGGTCGATGGTGTTCATGTGTATTCTCCTTTGGAAGCAATACGGTTAAAACATGGATGTTGTCATCGCGGAACTCGATTGCGACATCCCGCCGACGAAACAAAAAATGGGGACACGAAAATCCATTTCAAGTGTTTGCTTGCATGATTCCGCGTCGGGCTTTCTGGGAGGATGTGGTGATCGATGCCACCGGTGGAAACTCCTGCGTCGTTGGTGACGCAGGGGGCCAGTTTCAATTCGTTGAATTCAGGTAATGGGTGTCGCGGCATAACCGGCCGAAGAAAGCACCAGCAACAGTTCCGACTCCGACAAATCGGCTTTCACCAGCAGTCGGCGTTCAGATACCAAGCCATTGACCTCGGCTACCGGGTCAAGTCTTCGGATTTGTGCCGCCAGGGTTGTCACACAGGACTGGCAGTGCAGTTCAGGAACATGGAATTCGTGCATGGAATTTCTCCAAATGAAATGAGTGGAACGCTTAGCCTGAACCTTGCCCTGTGGTGCACCGCCAGAAAAAGTTTTTGCGGGTCAAGGCTTGCCCTTGACCACGTGGTAAGGTGGATGCTGTGTTCGTCCCGTCAATGGAGGCCACGATGAACACCACGACTCACACTGAAGCCGCCCCCGTCAGCTTGAACACCAGCCTGCCCATCGAAGGCATGAGCTGCATGAGCTGCGTCGGTCGCGTCGAAAAAGCCCTGTATGCAATATCCGGTGTGTCCAAGGTCAGCGTTAATTTTGCCGTCGAGAAGGCGCAAATTTCGCATTCGCCGGAAGTCAGCGAACAACGGCTCCGTGACGCCGTGATGGCCGCCGGATACCGCGTGCCCAGAGATGAGGCACCACGAATCGAGACCCGAGAGTGGACGCTGCAACTGACCGGGATGAGCTGTGCCAGTTGCGTGGCCCGCATTGAAAAAGCGCTTTCCGCGGTGCCCGGCGTGAATCAGGCCAGTGTTAATTTCGCTGCAGAGAAAGCCACCGTCATCGGCCCACCAACGCTCGACCCGAATGTCTTGCTGAAGGCGGTAGCCTTGGCCGGGTATGGAGCACGGGTTCTCGACACGACAAGTCAAGCGGCTATCGAATCGCCGAAAGTCGCCGATAAAAAAGCCAACCATGAAGGCCGGGCCGTGTGGTGGGCGGCGTTGCTGACTCTGCCTTTGATTATACCGATGCTTGGTGATCTGTTTGGTCAACACTGGATGCTGCCCGGGTGGTGGCAATTGCTGCTGGCGACGCCGGTGCAGTTCTGGCTCGGTGCGCGTTTTTATCGTGCTGGTTGGGCGGCGATTACAGCTGGCACTGGAAATATGGATCTGCTGGTGGCGCTCGGTACCAGCGCGGCCTATGGCCTGTCGGTTTTCCACCTACTAGCGCCATCAGTCGCGCACCCGGCTTTGTACTTCGAAGCCTCGGCGGCGGTCATTACCTTGATCCTGCTCGGCAAATGGCTGGAAGCGCGGGCAAAGCGGCAAACGACGGAAGCGATACGGGCCTTGATGGCATTGCGGCCGGATGTGGCCACGGTGCGTAGAGCCGGCAAAGAGTCGGTGCTGACGATTGCCGAGGTACGGGTCGGCGACCGGGTCATCGTCAAACCTGGTGAACGCATTCCGGTTGACGGCCGTGTGATACAAGGTGACAGCCATGTCGACGAATCGATGCTGACCGGCGAGCCGCTGCCGGTGGCGAAAAGCATTAACGATCAAGTGACTGGGGGCGCCATTAACGGCGAAGGCGTGCTGGAAATCGACACCACGGCCGTCGGTATCGAATCGGTGCTGGCCAAGATCATTCGCTTGGTCGAAAGCGCCCAGGGGGCGAAAGCACCGGTGCAACACCTGGTCGATAAAGTCAGCGCGGTTTTTGTGCCGGTGGTCATCGTCATTGCGCTGCTGACCTGGCTGGGTTGGTGGTGGTTCGGTGGTGATTTTGAAGGCGGCGTGCTGAACGCTGTGGCGGTGCTGGTCATCGCCTGCCCCTGTGCGCTTGGCTTGGCGACACCGGCGGCGTTAATGGCAGGCACCGGCGTGGCGGCTAAATATGGGATTTTGATCAAAGATGCGGTGGCATTGGAAATCGCTCATCGGGTGCGCACCGTCGCGTTTGATAAAACCGGCACGCTGACACTGGGCCAGCCGCAAGTGGTCGCTGTTGAAGCCAAAGCCACCGAACGCGGTGAGGTGCTGGCTTTGGCGGCAGCGCTGAACGAACAGAGTGAACATCCATTGGCAAAAGCCGTGCTGCGCATGGCGGATGCGGAATCGATCAGCGTACCCGAAGCTGAACACGTGCGGGCGATTGCTGGTAAAGGTATTAGCGGCCGGGTTGGCAAACTTGACTTGCGTTTCGGCAGTCAACGGTTAATGCAGGAGCTGGGTATCGATACGGCGTCACTGGCGACTCGTGCCCAGGTATTGGCTGAGAAAGGCTACAGCTGTTCCTGGCTTGCTGACATCGATCCGAAACCACGCCTGCTGGGGCTCATTGCTTTTGGTGATATGTTGAAGCCGGAAAGTGCTGCGGCCGTGCAACGACTGCATCAACAACACATCTCTACTGTGATGATTTCGGGAGATAACAAGGGTGCTGCGTCCGCTGTCGCACAGCAACTCGGTATCGATCAGGTATTTGCCGAAGTCCTGCCGGAAGAAAAATCGGCAACGATTACTCGTCTGCGCGAAGATCGGGAAACGGTGATTGCCATGGTCGGTGATGGCATCAACGATGCGCCGGCGCTGGCTGCCGCCGACGTCGGCATCGCGATGAGCACCGGTACTGACGTCGCGATGCACACCGCCGGAATTACCCTGATGCGTGGTAATCCGTTGCTGGTAGCCGATGCCATCGACATTTCGCGTCGCACCTACCGGAAAATTCAGCAGAATCTGTTCTGGGCGTTTATCTACAATATTATTGGTATTCCGCTCGCGGCCATTGGTTTGTTGAGCCCGGTCATCGCCGGTGCCGCAATGGCCTTTTCCAGTGTCAGCGTCGTCAGCAATGCCTTGCTGTTAAAGCGCTGGCTACCGTCAAACCACAACAAAGGAGCGCAATCATGAACATCGGTCAAGCCGCGAAAGCCAGCAGCATATCAGCGAAAATGATTCGCTATTACGAAAGCAAAGGCTTAATCAAAAAGGCCGCGCGCTCTTACACTAATTACCGGTTCTATTCAGAAAGCGATCTGGAAACTCTGCGCTTTATCGGTCGTGCTCGAGCGATGGGATTCTCGCTGGAAAAAATCGGTGAGTTATTGAAACTGTGGCGCAATCAGCAACGGCCCAGCGCCAAAGTGAAAAGCATTGCTGAATCGCATATTGCTGAGCTTGATACGCAAATTGCCGAACTGCAGGCAATGCGTGAAATATTACAGCGCATCGCCGATGCTTGCCCCGGCAGTCACGACGCCCATTGCCCAATTCTGGATAGTCTAGCCGTTAACAAATGATTCCACCATGAAATGCCGTGAGCGGACTACACTGCATTGGCAAGCAAGGCCGCGGGACATTCATGAGCGAGCAACGCCAGCCAAGCAATGACGGTATGCACCGGCGTACGCTGGTGCTGTTTCGCGTCATCGAATTTGCGGCGGCAGCTTATATGCTGGCCTTTGTGTTCTGGGACAACTGGTTGTTGCCCGGTGCCTGGCAGCAAACCTTGTCCTGGCGGGTGGCGGGCGCTTTCGGGTTTGTGCTGGCGGGAGCGTTAAGTTTTATTCCGTCATTCACGAACCGGCAGGCTGAACTGGGCGCGCTCAGCATCTGGTGGGGTCTGTTCGCGATGTGCCAGGTGTTCGTGCTGCTGCCGAACGGTTTCATCATGGGTTTGCCCGGTGTGTACATGTTTGGCTTTGCCATTCTGGTGTATTCCACTTCGCGTCGTTTGTTGTGGGCCAATATTCTGGGCTTTTTATTGTGGCCGACGTTGGCATTATTTCAGGCCAACCCTGAACCCGAGGTATGGATTCAGTACGCGGTATTCCTGCTGTGTGGTGCCAGCATGCTGCTGATTCTCGGAGACTTGCTGATTCGCCGCTTGCGCAAGGATTCACATTACCAAGCGAAATTGTCGCACTTGGCGTTTACCGACGGCTTGACTGGCGTGCTGAATCGGCGCCGGTTTTTTCAGCTATTGAATCAGCAACTGCAGAACCGTTCCAACCCATCCATGGCATTGTTGGCCATCGATATCGATCATTTCAAATCGATTAACGATCGTCATGGCCATTTGACTGGCGATGTCGCCATTCAAACCAGCGCAACGATTATTGCCGCGCAACTACGGCCGAGTGATGTTATTGGTCGCACTGGCGGCGAAGAGTTTGCAGTGATGCTGCCCCAGTGCTCGTTGGACAATGCCAAAGCCGTCGCGGAGCGTATTCGCCAGGCCATCGCCAATACGCCGCTGGTGTTACCAAAGCCGTCGGAAGGTGAAGTGTTGCATTTAACGCTGAGCATCGGCATTGCTATCAGTCATGCCGACGACAACAGTGAATCGTTGATGCATCGGGCTGATCAGCAGTTGTATGCAGCCAAACATTCCGGCCGCAACTGTGTCAGGTATGCAGAATCTGCGCACACTGAAACGCTGTTCTCTGAGACCTGAACCACTTTTCCCGTCGTAAAAAAAAGGCCGACAATCTGCCGGCCTTGGGTTTACCCGCGCTTACGATAACAGCAGCAGTACCACATGGCGATCAGTAACATCAGACCAAAAATGATCAGCAGTCGCAGCAGCAAACAGGGAATGCAGCGTTCGTCATCGTCACGCGGATTGCCTTCCGGTTGTTGCAGCGTCAGATAACGGCTGGCTTCGCGTGGCGCCAGTTCACCGCGTTCGTTCTGTCCAATCGACTGGAACAAGAATTTGTAAACACCGGCGACACCGGTCTGTTGAAAATGATTGGTCCAGGTGCCATCGTGCGCTTCGCTATCGCCATGTGTTCCATCATCGTAAAGCGCCAGCTGATACGCGGTATCGTTAGGCGAGGTGATGGTCACATCGATTTTGCCTTGCACTGCCGGCCAGCCTCGATCGCTTAAGCTGCCGGTCATGCGTACGTCGGCGCCGGGCAAATAACTCGACGGCATCAACTGCACATCAAGTTGGTAATTCGAGGCAACCGCCGCGGCGAAACCAATCGGCACCAAACCACTGTAAGGGCTGATGTAACCGCTGTGTTGAATACTCGATTCGGCCAGCGCATTTTTCACGGCTTCCCGGCTCCATTTGCCATTCGGTGTCAGGCGCAAAATCCAGTTGCCGACATACTCGATTTCCTGCGACAAGTCCGGGAACACAACGCGATAGACTTTGTAGGTATGCCGGCTCATTTCCTGAATCGGAATGCCGCCGACACTGGCACCGGGTTTCAGAATGACACCGGTTGGGCTGACGAACTCCAAATCATAAAACGCCCGCAGTACCGGATCATCAAGCACCAGAAAATTGGCGTGACGGTCAGAAGAGATGATCGTCGCGGTATCGACAATGATGGGGTCCGGCGTCAACAAACTGATGGCATGAGTTGGATCGACCACCAGATCCATGCCGGTGGCATTGGCGAAAATCTTGAAGTAGAACGTTTCCAGATCGAACAGGTTTTCCTCGGTCAGTTCGCCAGACACCTGGTGATAGCCGCCGGTACCCATGTTGGTGATGTTCTGCAGCTTGGTTGGCTCAATATCAAAACCGAGACCGACGCTGTACAGCTGCAGATTGTCGTTGCCGGACTCGATGCCGCCGAGTACTTCGCTGATATACGGTTTCTCGTTTTCGATGCCGTCAGTCAATACCACCATCACCTGTTTGCGATCAGTGAGTGCGCCGCCAACTTGTCCTGCGGCGGTTTGCATGGCACCGCCAATACCCGTTGTACCTTCCGGTTTCAATTTGTTGCTCTGGGTTAATGCGGAGTTGCTCAACTGGTCGGCTTCAATGGCATTTTTCTTGGCATTGGTGATCAAGTCGAGTGCCATGTAGACGCTATTGCTATCGTTGTATTTGACGAAACCGAGTTTGTCACCGGTGCCGGTGCCCCCAACATCTTCACGCAACAAGTCGGTGTAAAGCATTGCCGCATCACGCATCGCATCGATTTTTTTCCGGTCGCCCGCCGGATCTTTCATGCTGCCGCTACGATCGAGTACCAGCACGGTATCGAGCGGAATCGGCGCCACACCGCTGCCGGTGAATGTGATGTTCTGGGTCGGTGTGCTCGGGTCATCGCTGCTGACTTGCATCTGGATGCTGTGATCGCCGAGCGCATCCGGTTCATATACTTGTTGCAGAATGACCGGCGCACCACCCGGCTGGATAATCACCGGCGTGATTTCGTTCAGCTCACTCCATTGATCGCGCATCGGATCACTGGCTGGAGTCGTGATCGTTGCCGAAACCGTCAACGCTGCATCGCCATCGTTATGAATGACGACAGCTTTCTTGAAGGCAAAGCCCAACTCCACTTCCTTGAAGTCGAGCACCGAATCAACTCGCAGCATTGGGCTCGGGCTCGCGCCGCATTGATTCTGTAGTGCCGTGACATGGGCCGCGTAAGCCGGATCGCCAGGATTCCCAATTGGCATCGTGCGAGTTACCGCATTGTTCAGCACCGCATTGCAATAGCCACCGTTAATCAACGTGGAAATTTTCGGAAAACGCCCGGCGTTGCCTTGAACATGACAACTCGTGCACTGACCGGTGCTTGGCACCGTGTCGAGAATGAAATCCGGACCGGCGTTCTGTGGCCACTGCGGATGCACGAGCGGGTCGTACCAGACGTCGGCCATCACTTGCAGCGTACCGAGTGCCGGCATGCCTAGCGGTGTGCCCGGATGCAATACGTAAGGGTTTTCTCCGGCATGACAACTGGTGCAAGTGCCGCCGCTCCCTTCGAACAATTCGGCACCACCAGCGAAGTTGCTCAGTGGCATTGATGCACCAACCGGAATATCGAAACCGACATCGTTTTGTTGGTTGTCCCAGAAGCACGCTTTGCCGGTTTGTTTGCCCAAGCAAATAATGCCAAGCAAAACAATATCACTGCCGGTGACACGTGGCAGCGCGATGCAGGCGCCTTCGGTACTGTTGCTGGCATATTTGTAAACACGTGCCTCGGCACCCTGGCTGATGAATTCCTGGGCATCGCTCAAGTTGCCGACGTGTTGCCATTGATTGCTGCCCCAATCGGGGGGAATGGGCACGCCGTTAGCTGCGCATTCATCAATATAGGCCTGACCGCTCAACATGGTCGAGAAGCCACGGGCTTGCTGGCGTTGTTTGCGCTGTTGTCGAATCGGCTGTAGCAACTCTTGCAGTGCTTTCGGTGGCTGATAACGCTGACCTTTTTCGGCACCAGCCAAATGTTTGCCAAGATGACGACGAACCAGATTGATCTTGCCCTTGGCTTCATGGCCATTGCGCGGATTGACTTCGTCCAGTAGCCAAAGAATCAATTCTGTCTTGGCGAGCAACTCATCCTGATGACTCCATTTGCGACCCTTGAACAGGCGCGAGGTTTCGTTGTCGATGCGCTGTCTCAGTTGTTGGTCAGCTTGTTGATACAACGCATCCAGATAGTATTGCTGGATATCACGCAAAAAATCCGGGGTCACCGGAATCGCGCGGCCCTGCGCATCGAACATCTGGCCATGCCCGATGTACGCAATGGGTTCATTCTGCAGTGCTGGCGCCGGCATCTCGACCGCCAGCAATGACGTAGAAAACAACAACAATCCGACGGTCCATTGCATCGTATGTTTTGATAAACCTGACATATCAGCCTCCTTTGCCGATAACGGACATATCCAGTGTTCGCGCAATCGATGGCAAGCGCAGAGGAGGGCTGGGCAAGAGGCGTACGGCGCACAACAGCAAGCGCTGTTGCGAATGATCGTCCCATCAGAGCAGCGATCCCTGCGAGGTCCGAGTGAGCGTCCGATTAGCGCGAGGAGAGCACCTCGACGTAACCGCATTACGCGATGGCGTTTTGGCTAACGCCACCGAAAGGCATCAATGTTGTCAATGCCGCGGCAAACATCATGTTATGCCGCCTCATTTTTACGTTAGCGAAGCCACCGGCAAAACGCCAGCCCAGTTCAAGACGGCTTGGTGATAAGGGCTTTAATAAAAAGCGCGATAGCGAATAACAAATGCTTGTTATTCGAATTTTGTGTAATGGATCCCGACGCGTTCTTGACATTGGCCATATAGCTAACTAGCTTCCGAGTAGATCCAACGTGCAAGGACGAGCTGCTTAATCATTCATGGAGGAAAGGTTTACCGCCCCATCATCCTTTACTAACGCATCTTCCGCTCTCGATATTTCATCACCGGCATAGTCGATACCGCTGGATGGTGAACGCTGTCTGTCGGGAAAGCACAAGGCATCACCGTGGAGCGACAGGCATTGCCAGCTAGCGTGCTGTCGTGGCTTGAAATACGCAGACAGGAGAAAGCGAATGGATAACAGTCTGATTGGTTCGGTCATCAATGCCTTGCCGCTGGACCGGATGATTGCCGGGCCGTTGCGCGCGATGATCAGTGCACAGGTGCAGGCAAGCCGTGCCTACGCGGAATTCTTGATGTCGGTGTGCATCAAGGATGGCAAAGCCGTCAATGTGCAGTTTGAATACGATGAAACCATTGTCGACAGCGAAGGCAATTTTAAAGGCACCATTCGCAAAACCATGCGCATTCCGCTGCTCGCGGCGTTAACACACCCGAATATTTGCATCGAAGAAGGCTCGATTGATTTTGAATTGGAAGTCAGTCAATCGGAAGAGTCGCACGAAGAAACTGCGGGTGAAGCCTCATTGGAAGCCTCACTAGGCTGGGGGCCGTTCACGGTAAAAGTGCATGGCAAAGTTTCGCATAAATCCGAACAAACCCGGAAAACCGATACCCGCGCCAAGTATTCCATTCACACCGGTATCAAGCGTCAGGGTCCACCCGAAGCGCTGATGCGTGTCATTGATTTTCTGACTGACGCCGCGACCAAGCCAACGATGATCGACAGCTCCATCAAGAAAGATCTGTCGAAAGATACCGTGGCCGAGATCGCTGGTCCGCCAGCTAATCCATAAACCCAGGATTTATGATGGCCTTGCGGCAACGCTGGCAGTCCTGGTGGTCGGCAATCCAGCAATGGATTGCCGGGCGTTGGCGTTCATCGCCCGGAGCATGTCCGGAAATCGCTGTTAATAATAAAGCGCTTACCTCTTCGTCGAGCACGCCATCTTCGGCGCTGCTGATTCAATTGAACAATCTTTCGTGTCGACGCAGTGATTCTCGCCATCGTTGCAGCACGCAAGTCTCGGCGCGGGCTTGGCGTAGCGAACAGCGTGTCATCGATTTGCTGTCGTATCACGCGGCACGTCACACCGCCGATTTGACGCCGGAACAAATGCAACAACGACTCAACAATATTCGCGCTCACACTCCCGACTGATAACGATAACCAGGATGTAACAATATGTTTGGCCGGAAGAAAATGAATGCCCAGATGCTGACCGACATCACCCGAGGCATTCATCATGCGGTGAACACCACCGGTTCGATGATTGCCCAGCAGTACATCATGATGTTCCAGCAATTCTTCGACACCGATCCCGTCGACGGCAGCATTTCGGCCAAGATGGTCAAAGTTCAGGTCGATGAAAAACACGAAATGCTGGTACCGCTAGTCGCGATGGTCAATCCGCAAGGGATTGCCCTGGAAAAAATGCGTTTCGAACTGTCGATTCAGGTGACCGAAAGCGAGCTGAAAAAAGCCACCCACGAAGTCGACAATCTGAATGCCGGCCGTACCGCATTCAAGGTGTATCTGGCGCCGAAAAGTCCGGATAGCGTTCGTCGCCATACCGATATTGTCGATGTTGAGATGGCCTTTACCCGTTGCCGGCCGCCGGAAGGCATTGCCCGGTTGATCGAGCATTACACCAATATGATTCAGCCATACGAGCGGCCGAAAGAAACCGAGCCACCGCCAGAGCCGGAACCCTCAGGAGACGAAGGTGGACTTTCGCCAGAAGGACCGTTGTTCGCGGCGGCGCCCCGTTTTGATGAAAAAACCGGCGATGAGAAAGCAGCGGAAGACGCGGAAACGGCTGGTGCAGCACCGCTAAGCAAATCGGAAAAACTGAAACGATATGTACGCACCCAGCACAAACTGAACATCGTCAAAATGAACACCAAAGCCACCGGTGATATCAAAGATGATGAGCATTAAGCGGTGCGGTCAAAACGCTTGTTGACGAAAGTAATCGACAAAAAATTCCAGCACGACCCGCACTTTCAATGGCGTGAACCGGGCGCTCGGCCATACCGCGTAGATGCCGGTGGCCGGCACCCGCCAATCCGGCAACAGCGCCACCAATTCGCCTCGCTCCAATGCCGGATTAATCAGGTAGCGTGCCAACTGGGTAATACCAAAACCGGCCAGTGCCGCGCTCAGCAGCGCTTCGCCTTGGTTTGCTTGCAGGCGACCGTCAATCGTTACCTGTAGCTGTTCGTTACCGCGTTGGAATTGCCATTGCGGCAGCTGATCGCGCACGGCAAACGGCAGGCAAACATGGTCACCGAGTTCAGCAGGGTGAGTCGGCGTGCCGTGCTTCTGCAGGTAATCGGGTGACGCGACCAACAGCCGATGACTGTCGGCAAGTTTGCGGGCGACCAGGCGCGAGTCGTGCAGTTGACCCGTGCGTATCGCCAGATCAAAACCGCCGGCCAGCAAGTCTTCCACCCGATCAGAAAAGATCAGCTCCAGACGCAACTCCGGGTAGCGTTCCAGCAGCGTCGGCAGCAGTGGCGCAATGTGCAAGCGACCCAGCACATTCGGTAACGCCATTCGCAAATTACCGGTCACTCGCTGTTGCCAGTCCGCCAGACGGGCGTCGGCATCGTCGACATCGGCCAACCAATCCTGCATGCGCTGGTAATAGAAGCTGCCTGCTTCGGTCAGTCGCAGCGTTCTGGTGCTGCGTTCGACCAACCGGGTGCCAAGGCGCTTTTCCAGCGCGCTCAGACGTCGGCTGATCACCGAGGCGGCAACATTCAGTGCGGCGGCTGCCTGGCCTATGCCCTGACGCTGAATGGCGAACACAAAGGCCTGAATTTCACTGTAGCGGTCGGAGGTTTTCATCAGGGGTGCGCTCGCTATATCGCTTTATTACGCAAAAATGAATTGCTTGTTTACCGCTATTTCGATGATTACCGCAAGAGTAGTCTGAAACTCCAGTTTGAAACAGGAGACAAGCGATGAAAGCGGTGCAATTGTTTGGCCACAGGCTTGATCTGCTGCGGGCCATCACCCAGCCGATTCCCGAACCGAAAGGCAATGAGGTACTGGTGCATTTACGTGCCACCAGTCTCAATTACCGTGATTTTGCGCTGGCCACCGGTCGCTACCAAACTCATCTACCGTTGCCGTTCGTGCCGCTGTCCGACGGCGCCGGCGTGGTCGTGGCGGCCGGACCGCAGGTGCGCGAATGGCGACCGGGTGATCGGGTCATCGGTCATTACACGACGGCTTGGCAGAACGGCCGCTTTGATGAGCGTTATCACCAGAGCAAACTCGGCGGGCCGCTAGACGGTTTGTTGCAGGAGTTCCGGGTGCTACCGGAAACGGCGCTGGTGAAAACTCCGGAGCACTTATCGGACCGGGAGGCGGCTACCTTACCGGTGGCGGCGCTGACGGCCTGGAATGCTTTGCAGGATCTGGCCTTGCCGACCGGTGCCTGGCTGTTGGTTCAGGGTAGCGGCAGCGTCTCGTTATTCGCCTTGCAATTCGCCCGTGCCCAAGGCTTGCAGGTGATTGCTACGACCACCAGTGAAAACAAAATGGCGATATTACGTGAACTCGGTGCCCATGAGGTGCTGCTGACTCGTGATCGACCGGAGTGGGGCAAACAGGTTTATCAGTCAGCCGATGATCGCGGTGTCGATGGTGTTGTCGATGTCGGCGGCAACGTCACGCTGGCGCAATCGCTGGCGGCGCTGCGCGGTGGTGGTGCCATCGCCATGGTGGGTTTTCTTGGCGGTTTCGATGCCGCGCCGGATCTGACCCTGCCGATGCTGGTCAAACGTGCCCGTTTACTGGGCCAGAGTGTTGGCAGCCGCGAACATTTTCAAATGATGAATCGCGCCATCAGTGCGCAGCAGATTCGTCCGGTGATCGACAGGACTTTTGCTTTTCATGAATATCGCAATGCTTGGGAACATGTTGGTAGCGGCAGTGCGGTCGGCAAAACCGTTATCGATATGGCGGCGTGATGACGGGTAATGCTTTTCACTGCAATTGGCCTTGATGCCAAAACGGCGACAGCGAGCATGAGCCATCGCTGTCGTATTTTTCTGTGCGATTTTCGCCCGCGCGCTGCGCAAACTTGGCTATCGTCTCTACCGACAATGTTGATGCCGCTTCTGGCAAAACGAAAATATTCTCCAGCAATTCAATTGCTTGACAATTTATTTGCGTGTTGCAACAAAATGGTCATCCGGCAACGTATCGAACTGTAGCGGATTGTCGGTAACTGTAGCTTTGCGAACTGGCCCGCAAATTTACTAAAACCCTCGAACTACTGTGGATACAGGTTTCGCACTGATGCGTCTGGATCAATGCGAAAAATTGCTCCTGTTTCCCTTCGTCGAGGTGTCATGATGTCGCAAGCTTCCGTAGTCTCGCTGCGTTCCAGCAATCCCGTTACCGCCCTTGTCGTCGAGATGGACGCGCTGCGCGCTGAGATGGATAAACTGAAAAATCATCCGGTATTCGGCAAGGTGCGCGACATGGATGACTTACGCACATTCATGCGTTGGCATGTTTTCGCTGTCTGGGATTTCATGTCGCTGGTCAAACGCCTGCAGCGCGATTTGACTGGTAGCCAGCTGCCGTGGATGCCGCCAGCCAATCCGAAAGCGGCGCGCCTGATCAACGAGATTGTGCTCGGTGAAGAATCTGACGAAGCGCCAAATGGCGGTTACGCCAGTCATTTTGAGTTGTATCTGGAAGCGATGCGTGAAGTCGGCATTCATAACAGCGAAGTGATGCCCTTCCTGCACCATATCTGCAATCACGTTTCTGTAACGGCAGCGGTAAAGCGTGTCGGTATGCCGGAGGCCGTGGCTGAATTTGTCGAATCAACGATTTCACTTTCACTGTATGGCCAGACCCACGAAGTGCTTGGCGGCTTTTTCTTTGGCCGCGAAAACGTTATCCCGAATATGTTCACGACCTTGCTGGAGAACTGGACCGTCGATCCGGCATCGGCACCGACGTTTGTGTACTACCTGAAACGCCATATCGAGCTCGACGGCGACGCGCATGGTCCGGCTGCCGAAGCGTTGATCGATGAGTTATTGCAGGATGATATGGCGCGACGAATGGAGTTGTTGAAAGCAGCTCGCACGGCCGTGGCCGCACGAGTAAAACTCTGGGATGCGCTGGCGCTGGATTTGGATAAGCGTTAGCGATTACCCGTTCCCCCTCCTGATCGAGCTGTCTCTTCTACACATTTTTTGTTGGAAGAACAGAACTTTAGAGAAAATAGACGATCCGATCTCCATCACTTAGGCGATGGAGATCGACAATGCCGAATGAAATGGATGCAGCACAGTGGGCCGAACAGCAATTCGGTCATTGTCAGCTGGGTGACAAACGGCGCAGCCGGCGCTTGGTGCAAGTGGCGACGGCGCTGGCCCAGAACGGTGGTGGCAACTTGTGCGCAGCGACACGCGGATTTGAAGCCGCCAAGGAAGCTGCGTATCGTCTGATCCGCAATCCCTCCGTCAATGCAGAAGCGATCATGGAAGCCGGATTTGAAGTAACCGCGCAGCGGGTAGCCAGTTGCCAATGCCTGTTGGCCATCGATGACACCACGAGTCTGTCCTACACCCATAGCGTTCGTGAATCGCTTGGTGATATCGGCCCGCGTCCCGATGTCAGCACGCGCGGCTATCTGGTGCATAGCACCTTGTTGGTCGATGCCGAGCGTGGCACGACTGAAGGCTTGATCGCGCAAACCTTTTGGTGCCGGGATGAAGCCGAACGCGGCCAAAGACATCAGCGCAAGCAGCGCTGTTATGCCGAAAAAGAAAGCTACAAATGGCAACACCATGCCGAGCTGATGCGGCAACGGTTGGCGGATAAAATGGTCGATGTTATTGCCGTCAGCGATCGGGAAAGTGACATCTATGAATACTTGCTCGACAAGGTGCAACACGGCGAGCGCTTCATCGTACGCGCCGCCCAGGACCGGCGACTATCGGAGTCGGATGAACGCCTGTCCGAAGCGTTAAGCGACGCCCCCAAATATGGCGAAAGTCGAGTCGAGGTGTCGCAACGCGGTGGCCGACCGGCGTGTCAAGCGACGCTGAGTTTACGCGCCGTTCAAGTCGAATTGGCGCCACCGAAAACCGATACCGACCACCGTGAATCATTGCGTGTCAACGTCGTCTGGGCCTGCGAGGAAAGCGCATCAAAAGATGCTTTGAACTGGGTACTGCTGACCAGTGAGTCGATAGCGGATGAACAAAAGATACAGGAGATCTTGCACCATTATCGTCGACGCTGGCGCATCGAGGACTTCCATAAAGCCTGGAAAAGCGGTTGTGGCGTTGAGCAGCAACGCCAGCAAAGCGCCGACAACCTGCAACGCATGGCGGTCATCTTGGGCTTCGTTGCCGTCCGGCTGTTGCAATTGCGTGAGGTGTTGGACAACACGACCATTGCTGAGTTGCCCTGCACCCAGGTATTGAGCGAAGTCGAATGGAAAGTGTTATGGGCAACCAGCCATCCGCCAAACCATTGCCGAGACAAACACCCACACTGCATTGGGCTTACCAGTACATCGCTAAACTCGGCGGTTTTTATGACAGCAAACGCACCGGTCGCGCCAGTTGGGCGACGATACACCTTGGCCTGACTCGACTCGATGAGCGTGTTCAGGGATTTAACTTACTCCGCTCGCTCGATATCGCAGCTGTCTCTGGACCGAAGATGTGATCAAGAGACAGCTGATCGAGGAGGGGGCTAGGGGGTGGTGAAGCCTTTTTGTTTGATTGCCGTGGTGTATTATTCGCCACCCTGCTTGGTCGGCGGTACATGCTCCAAATCGCCACCGGCATTCAACTGATTCAATGCGTTGCGAACATGCTGCAGCATATCCGGTGGGCCGCCGCCCATGTTTTCTTCTTCGGCAACTTCCAATTCACGGGCATCGTATTCCCAGCGACGCAAAATCTTGATTTTCTGATCGCGTGATAGCTCTTTCTGGGTCAACACATGTTCCGGCTTTAAAAAAACACTGGTCGGGTTTTGCAAGGCTTTTTCGTAATTCATCGTCATCTCCTTTGCTGGCGCACGCAAATAAGTTTAGACGCTGATTCGAGTCGGCTAAGGAGGTATGCGTTCGATTGATAACAACAATGCTATTGATAAATGTACGGCGCAAAAAATTGGCAACGCACGTACGTACAGAACAAAAATGATAGCGACAGTGATTAGCGCTGAGTGGGATAAATATCGAAGCGATTCAAACCCGCCGGCAACTGCGCGCTCGGTTTGCTGTTGGCCAATGGCGGCGCGTAGCTAGGACGTTTGACGATCACTTTCTGGCCGGCTTTGGCGCGTGCCAAAGGCAACAACTCATCGCCAAGACCCGTTTCGGTCAGTGCCTGCAACACCTGCATGTCTTTTTTGACTTTGGCGGCGCTAGGGCGCGGTGGAAACATCGGGTCGAGATAAATAACGTCGACAAATCCTGGTGATTGCAATGGCAGAAATTCGGCGCTGTTGCCGTGGCCATAGTGCAAGTGCTGCAGCACCGATTGCAGAGCCGGGTCGTCGCTGAGCGCTGCATCTTGCAAGGCCTTATCGATCAACGCGGCGATCAATGGGTGCTGCTCCATTGCCTGCACCTGACAGCCACTGGCTGCCAGCAGAAAGCTGTCGCGGGCAAGACCGCCGGTGGCATCAAAAACCGAGGGCGGCGTATTGGCCCGGCCCCACACCGCTTTGACGACCGGCTCCGCTTTGCCGCTGCTGTGCTTGCGCCGCCAATCGAGTTGGCCATGGGCGAAATCGGCGCTGAGTTTCAGCGTCTCGTCGCCCTGCCTCAGTTGCAGCCACCAAGTCGCCTCGACATACAAGGTCGCGTCGGCCTCACCGAGCGGAATCGCCAGCAAGGCCGACAGTATCTCGGCTTCGCGTTCAAAACCCGGCGCGCCGATGATGCCGAGCGTACAACCCGTGGCGCTCAAGCGTGTACCAACTCCAACGTTGCTTTGACCGCTTTTTCGATGCCGGTCGCGGCTTCTCCAATATTGTTGGCCAACATGTAAGCCGGTGTGCTGACGATATTGCGGGCTTTATCGACGACAAATTCAGTGACTGGGCATTGGCGATGTTGGCCGCCCATGGCGCCAATTTTGTCGGCGGTGCCGGCATCGGTGCCAATGGTCAATTCCGCCCCTTTACCGTAGATGCGCGGAATCATCGCCGGCGCGATGCAGATATAACAGGCCGGTTTTTTCAGCTCGGCCATGCCCTGGGCAAAGCGCAGCACATCTGGTTGCACCGTGCAGTCGCTGCCTTTGAAGGCAAAATCACAGAGATTCTTGGCGGCGCCAAAGCCACCGGGGAAAAACACCGCAGCGTAGTCTTTTGGGTTGGCTTTGGCGATATCGATGATATTGCCGCGAGCAATGCGCGCCGCTTCGACCAGCACATTGCGGCCCTCGCCCTTGGCTTCTTCACCCGTCAGGTGGTTGATCACCTGTTTCTGCGCGACGTTCGGCGCCATGCACTGCACCTCGACGCCGGCGCGCGACAGCGCCAGCAGGGTCAGCACGCTTTCGTGAATTTCGGCGCCGTCAAAGACGCCGCAGCCGGATAACACCACTGCTACTTTCATCGCTGCACTCCTTTGTTCAGTAGATTGAAAGAACATGATACGGCGATTCCTCTATAATTTCCGCCGAACCGCTGAAAAACTACTGCGCTCGGCATCTGAGGCGTCGGTGGTGCCCAAAATGCTCATTTATTGCCATATAAACTCCGCTTTTTGCGCGCCAGCGACACCTCACCTGCCATCGCTCGCTACGTTTTTCAACGGTTCGGGCACGCATTGAATTCAACCGGCACGCACGCGCCGATACCTTCTCTCATCGCGACGGAAATCCTATGCAACAACTGGTTCTCGCTTCCGGCAATGCCGGCAAGATCCGCGAATTGTCGGCTATGCTGGCACCGATCGGTATTGAAGTGCTGCCGCAAACGGCATTCCGGATACCGGATGTCGAGGAAACCGGTTTGAGTTTTGTCGAGAACGCGATTCTGAAAGCGCGCCATGCCGCGAAGCTGACCGGGCTGCCGGCACTGGCCGATGATTCCGGTTTGGAAGTCGATGCACTGAATGGCGCACCGGGGATCTACTCAGCGCGTTACGCCGGTGAACCATCAAACGACAAAGCTAATAACGACAAACTGCTGGCAGAAATGAACGCGGTTGAAGACAGCAAACGCGGCGCCCGTTTCTGTTGCGTCCTGGCGCTGGTGCGTCATGCCGATGACGCCACGCCGCTGATCGCCGAAGGTTATTGGCGCGGTCGCATCCTGCGCGAACCGCAAGGGCAAAATGGTTTTGGTTACGACCCATTATTTTTTGTGCCGGAACGCGGTTGTGCCTCGGCAGAATTGAATAAAGAAGAAAAAGCCGCACTCAGTCATCGTGGCCAGGCCTTGCGCGAGCTATTGCGCCGGCTGCCGGAAAAATTACCGATTACCCGCTGAACGACATCATGTATCAACAATTTGATTCACCACTGCCATTAAGCCTGTACGTGCACATTCCCTGGTGTGTACGTAAATGCCCGTACTGCGATTTCAATTCGCACGAAGCGAAAAATGACATTCCGGAAGCGCAATACCTCGACGCACTGCTGCTCGATTTGCAACAGGATTTACCGCGGGTCTGGGGCCGACGCCTGCAAAGTATTTTTATCGGTGGTGGTACGCCGTCGCTGTTCTCGGCAGAAGGTATCGATCGCCTGCTGTCTGGTATTCGGGCGTTGTTGCCATTCATGGGCGATATCGAAATCACTATGGAGGCCAATCCCGGCACGGCCGAAGCGCAAAAATTCAAAGGTTTTCGCGAAGCCGGTGTCAATCGCTTGTCAATTGGCGTACAGAGTTTTGCCGAAGTGCAATTGCAGGCGCTCGGCCGCATTCATGGCGAAGTCGAAGCCAGGCGCGCGATTGAATGGGCGAGAGCCGCCGGTTTTGATAACTTCAATATCGACTTGATGCACGGCTTGCCGGGACAAACGGTGGCACAGGCGATGCGCGATTTGGAGATCGCGGTAGCGATGCAACCGACCCATATCAGTTGGTATCAGTTGACCATTGAGCCGAATACCCGTTTTGCTTTTGATCCGCCAGTATTACCGGAAGACGATGTGCTCGCCGATATTCAGGAACAAGGCCATCAGTTCTTGCATGCGCATGGTTTTCCGCGCTACGAAGTGTCGGCTTATGCCAGCGCGGCGCGGCGTTCGCAGCACAATCTGAATTACTGGCAGTTTGGTGATTATCTCGGCATTGGCGCCGGTGCCCACGGCAAGATCACCGATATGCAGGCACAAAAAGTTTATCGTACCCACAAGCATCGTCATCCAAAAGCCTATTTGAAAGGCGAAGGATTTGTTGCCGGCGAAGAACCGATAGGCGCCGAGGATATGCCATTTGAATTTTTCATGAACGCCCTGCGTTTGGTGGACGGTGTGCCGGCGGCATTTTATCCACAGCGTACCGGTTTGCGTCTTGAGCCATTGCAGCCGCTGATCCGCGAGCTGCGACAACAACAGTTGTTGCATGATGACGCCGACACCTTGGCGCCCACCGAGCTTGGCATGCGTTATTTGAACAGCGTGCTGCAGAAATTTTTACCGGACTCACTGAAGCAACACGGTGTCCGCAATATCATTCCGATTCAGGCAGGTTAAATAGTGAGTGAGGTAACCATCAACACCGAATGGCTGGCGACTTTACCCGAGGCGTTCCAGTCACCGCAGCATATTTACGATGCGCTTGGTTTGCGCTGCCCGGAGCCGGTCATGATGCTACGGATGAAAATGCGCGCGATGGCCGATAATGAAACGCTGCTGTTGATTGCCGATGACCCGGCAACGACCCGCGATGTGCCGAAGTTCTGTACATTCATGGAGCATCGCTTGTGTGCGTCGCGCACCGATGCCTTGCCGTATTTGTATTTGTTGAAAAAAGGCTTGGGGTAAAAAGGTAGGTTCGAATTCATTCGAACAGGACTGGCTAGGATGCTTTAACTTTTATGTATTCGTGATGGCGTTCCAAGCTAATGCCATCCCGTTGCTCTTTCGCCAGCAAATGGCCAGATTCCGTTGGAAAACTCAACAGTGGCCGATGCTCGTCGAATAGTTTCACGTGAACTGTCTGGCCGAGAATGTCGCCGAAAATGGCGATTTCATTCGCTATACGTCCTTCGAATTCCGGGATTTCATCAGCGCCCGTTTCCCAGGTTGCGATGGCAATCTGATGGTCTTCCCTAGAAATTTCAACCCATAGCCCCCAGCCAAAGCTATCATCTTCATACGTGAATGGGATTTGCAAAATACCTCTGATGAAAAATCGATTTTCATCCAGCGTGCAGAAGTCCTTGTTGTGTCTGCTGCGTAGGTAGTCCTCCAAACACGATAGATTCCAGACCTCGTCTGGAAGTTGAAAGCCAAAATCTTTGGTTAACCCTTCATGCCGCTCACCACAGGACTCGCAATAAAAGCCACGGTCACCTTCGATCTCATCCATAACGACTTTCTCCTTTATTGATCAGTGACTGAAGCAAGGAGCTTAAAACCTCGAAAGGATTCAGCGGTAAAAACCAATTCAGAAAACGATTCGCCACAGAGGACGACGTTGCCTTCACAATAACTCGAAGCTGCGTTTTTCCCTTTCCTGTTCAATACGCAGTAGCGCCTGTTCCCGGCTTTGCACGATAATACGGTTACGGCCGTTACGTTTCGCTTCGTACACGGCATCGTCGGCGCGCTTCAGACTTTCTTCCGGTGTGATATCGAGCAGGTCCAGCGCCGTGACGCCAATGGAGATGGTCACCTGGAAATCTGCCGGTAAATCTGGAAACTGATGGTGCTGTACGGTTTGGCGTAAGCGCTCGAGCAGTACTTGCGCGTCATGCAAGGTGGTTTCCGGCAGGATCAGCAAAAATTCCTCGCCACCAAAACGACCGATGGTGTCGGTACTGCGCAGCACGTTGGCGCACAGGCCGGTGAAATGTTTCAACACAGCGTCGCCTTGAACGTGACCATGCACGTCGTTGATCAGCTTGAAATGATCAATGTCGATCAACGCAATCGCGCTCGGGCGATGGTAGCGGTGCACGCGCTCGCGCTCTTTATGCAGCAGATCAAGAATATGACGGCGATTGGCCATGCCGGTCAGCTCATCGGTGTAGGCCAATTGATCCAGGTGCTGGCGTAGTTTTTTGTTCTTGTGGGCGTGATAAATCAGAAATGCCACCCAGGTCATCAGCAGCAGGGTCACCGTCAATACCAGCGCCATTGTTTGTCGCTGCTTGGTCAACAGCGCCTGCTGCAGTTCGGTTTGTTGTTGCAGGATGTGGTTTTCCCGATCTTTGCGTTCGGTTTCGAATTTGATGCGCAGCTCGTCGGTACGCAAGCGTTGATCCGTGCTCAATGCGCCCATGACTGAGCGGTGATACTGCTGATGGGATTGCAGCGCCTGTTCGAACTGACCTTGTTCGGCGAACACTTCAGCGCGCAGCAGGTACACGTCCTCCAGCAGTCGCGGTTTGTTCAGCTTGTCCGCTTCCGCTTCGGCTTGATCAAGCAACTGATGGGCTTGCGCAAACTGCTGCTGTGCCATCGCCAATTCGGCCCGGGTGACGATGACGCGATTGGCCATGAACGGATTCTGGCTGCGCTGGAATCCTTCGGCGGCGGCAACCAGGTATTGTTTTGCTTCGACAAACTGTTGTTCGCTAATGGCAACTTCGGCCAAGACTTGTTGCAGGTAGGCGATGCCCTGTTGATCGTCCAACATCAGCGACAATTCCAGTGATTCTTCGAAGAACCGTTTGGCCAAACGCGGATCGCGCATATCCCAGTAGGTGATGCCGAGGTTATAGGCGGCGATGTTTTGCAGCATTCGCGCTTGTTCGCTTTGCGCCAAGGTATGGGCATCAAGGTAGTAGCGCAGCGCGTTGTTCAAATTGCCGGAATTGGCGTAGGCATTGCCGATGGCGTTGGCAATATCGCTGCTGCTCGGTCGCATCGAGTCGCTGTTCGACTGCTCCTGCAATGGCAGCAACAATTCAAGCGCATCAGCGCTGCGATCGATGCTGGTCAGCAGCACGGCGCGCGCAAAGCGGTATTCCCGGCGCAGGGCCTCGCTGCGCAATACTGATGGGTCGTTTTGCAGTTCGTCGAGAATTTTGAACGCGTGCTCCTGACGACCGAGGTGATCAAGGTTCAGGGTTTGGCTGAGCATCAAGCGCACTGCCAATGGAGAGCGGCGGTCCTGCAGGTGTTGCAGGCTGCGGGTGGCCGCCTGATAGCCTTCCTCGCCGCGGGCCAGCAGTTGCATCGCTTCTGACTCAAACAGGCCGTACTCGGCCAGCTCCAGCCGGGTTAGCCGCTGTTCCGGTTTGGGTAATTGCGCCAGCAGCTCGGCCGGATTATCGACCAGCAATTGCTGCAGACGCTGTTCCGTTTCGCGTGGCAGCGCGGCAGCGACGCCGGCGCACAGCAATAGCGCCAGGGCGAACCAGTTCTTCACTTTTATTATCGTGTCCGGGGTTTACTCAAGCGGCTAAGCCTAGTCGCAATTGGTCAATTCGTCATCACCGCTGGTCGGGGAATTTTGGCTGCACCGCATCATCAATTTTCAGGGAACCAAGACGGCGGGCAATGGCATTCATGCCGAACACCACGCCTTGGTGACCACGTTTGTTGCCGGCCAGTGCTTTCAGTGGCTGACGGTTGGCGTCTTGTTCACCGGTATCCGGATTCAACGTCGTCATCACGCAGCGGGTGCAGGGTTTGACGAGGTCCAGTTCCAGCTCGCCGATCTGCAGCTGTGACCATTGTTCTTCCTGCCAGGGTTCGTCATTGGCGATGACGATATTGGGTCGGAACTGGCGCCGGTCGATGTCCTGGCCAGTCAGTTCCCGGACCGCCTGCAGCGAGGCTGTGGTGGTCACCAGCACCGGAAAGCCATCGGCGAAGCTGACGATATCGCCTGGCTGCGAGTAAGTCGGGTCGGTGGCGCGCAGACTCTCGTCCGGCATGTAAACCAAGCGGGCCGGTTGGCCGAGCAGTTCGCTCAATTGTTCGTGGATGGCGTGTGTGGGCAAATGGGCGCGCACCGTATCGCTCCAAACGGTGACGTCGATACTTTCACCGGCGGTATCGCTGTCGATATGCAGCCGGGCACCGTCAACATGCTCAATGGTCAGCCGATGATGCTGGCCACACGGTTCAATGCTGGCGGAAAAGCGGGCCAGTGCCGGCAGTGTGCGCTGGCTCATGAACTTGCCGTGCTGATCGACCAGCATCCAGCGCCGGTCGTCACGCAATCCACGTGCCTCGACCATGGCGGTCTTGACTGACTGACCCCGGAAACTTTTCACCGGGTAAAGAAACAATTCCGCGACACGCAGCGCTGTCATCGAATCGACTCCTGTGGTTTGCGATCACATTCCATTGGTTTTGCCCCAATCTGATGCGAACAAGCGCCGGGCACGTTACCATGGCCACCGTTTGCGGTCAGGTGAATCTGCACGTCGATGAGCAACGAAAAATTGGAGGCACTGTCGGCCCGCCTCGGTCAGGCTGGGCGCGATAGTAGAAATTGGTCGCCGAGCCACTGTGGCGATATTGATATTCGCATCGATCGCGATGGTCAGTGGCATTACCTTGATTCGCCGATTCAGCGCCTGGAGCTGGTCAAATTGTTCGCCAGCGTCTTGCGCTTCGAAGAAGGCGAGTACTTTCTGGTGACGCCAGTTGAGAAGCTGCGGATTCAAGTCGAAGACGCGCCGTTCCTGATCGCCGATGCCGATTTGCTGGCCGAAGGCCAGCCTGAGCAACGGGTGCAGATGAAGACGACACTCGGCGAGGTGTTCGAGCTCGATGCCGAGCATCCGATCAAAATGCTCGGCGAGGGGGATGAGACCAAGCCTTATGCCCATGTTCGTGACGGGCTCTGGGGCTTGTTGTCACGGCCCTGTTACTACCGGCTGGTCGAGCAGGTGGAAACCCTGCCAGATCAAGAGGACCAGTACGGCCTGTTTAGTCGTGGGCTGTGGTTCCGATTGCTGTAAACGATTTCCAATAAACGGATGGCAGCCAACAAACTGCTGCCAGTTGGTACGGGGTTTGCACACCAGCATCCCCGGGCAAGAGACAGGACGGCCGGATGGCCGTTCCGCCCGCAATCTGTGAGCGACATCACAAAACGGGTTCGGCAGCGGAAAGGCCGGACGACAAGCACAGGGTCGTGATTCATTTTGGCAGGGGATTTTTTCCATGAAAGGGTGTTTACGGCCGCTCTATGCGGCATTTTTACTGGCTGGGGTTTCGGCATCAGCACTGGCCGCCGAACCGGGTATTGAGCGACTCAGCGAGGCGGTCGCCAAGGCCGTTGCCGAGAACCCGGAAGTGCTATCGCGCTATCACCAATTGATGGCCAGCAGCGACGAAAGCCGTGCCGCATTTGGTCAGTATCTGCCGCAACTCGACTTGAGCGCACAAATCGGCGATGAATACCGTGAGCGCCCGGATTATCTGGCTCCGCGCGATTTCGAGCGCGATGGCTATTCGGTTACGCTGCGTCAATCGATCTTCCGCGGCTTTGCCGTGCAGGGCGACCATCAGCGCGCCGAATTCGTAGAGCGCGGTCGTTTTCAGGAGCTGGCTGGCATTTCCGAAGAGCTGGCCTTGGCGACCACCCGCACCTTCCTCGACATCCAGCGTTACCGCGAATTGGTAACCCTGGCCCAAACCAATTACGACAACCATAAATCCCTGTTCGACCGTCTGCAGCAACGGGCGCAAGCCGGCGTCAGCCGTGCCGTTGACCTGGAACAGGCAACCGGCCGCTTAGCGCTGGCGCAGGCCAATCTGATTACCGAAAAAGCCAATCTGAATGATGTCGAATCGCGCTTTCTGCGTCTGGTCGGCGCCAGTGCCGGCAAGAATCTGGGCCCGGTGCCGGAGCTGGTTGGTGCCTTGCCTGATGAGGCGGTGCTGGCTGACTGGGCCGGTCAAAGCCCGAACATCCAGGCTTCATTGGCGTTTCTGGAAGCGGCAAAGAAAGCGGTAACCGTCGCCAAATCGCATCGTTACCCGCAGCTCGAACTGCGTGCCCGTAAAGATCTGGGCAACGACCTTGATGGCCTGCAGGGCACCTACGACACCGAAGTGGTCGAGCTGGTACTGAACTACAATCTGTACAACGGTGGCAGCAGCGAAGCGCAGGTGTCGCGGCGCCGCAATGAAGAAAACTACGCCCGTGACTTGCGTGACAAAGCCTGTCGCGAACTGGGCCAAACGGTGGCGATAGCGCGCAATGACTTTGCCAAACTCAGCGAGCAGAAAGAGTACCTGGCCCAGCACCAGGCCTCGACCTCGAAAGTGCGTGATGCCTATTTCCAGCAATTCGACCTCGGCCAGCGCTCGCTACTTGACCTGCTCGACACCGAGAACGAGTTGTTCCAGGCTCGCCGCGCCATGGTCAATGCCCAGTTTGACTGGCAGATTGCCAAAGCTCGGGTACTCGCGGCATTCGGTCGTCTGCTGCCAGCACTGCAAGTGCAGGGCTTGGCTGCCAACATGCCGATGGAAGTCACCAAGCCGTTCCCGGCACCGCTTATGGACCCCTGTGTTCAGGCTCGCTGATCACGCTTGGGGTAACTCGCTGGTGAACAGCGATGAATGAGGTAAGTCCACCGTCAAAATTGGACCCATTGCTGCAAGGGCTGCAATGGGTCTGTCGTCATCATGGCCGGGCTCATTCGGCGTTGAACCTGACGGCCGGTTTGCCTTTGCAAAACGGTTTGCTGACGCCGTCGTTGGTCGGCCGCGCCGCGAAACGGGCTGGACTCTATACCCGCATTGTCCGTCGGCCGGTGCATCGAATTGCCCGGGTGTTGCTGCCGTGCTTGCTGATCTTGAAAAACAATCGCGCCTGCGTGTTGACGGCCTGGCATGACGATGGTTATGTCGATATCGTCGTGCCGGAGCAGGGTGATGTCCAGGTGCGCATCAGCGAAGCGGAGCTGAACGAGCAATACGCCGGTATCGCCATTTATCTGCGGCCAAAATTCCTGTTCGATGCTCGCACCCCGGAAGTGCTGAAGCGAAAAAGCGAGCACTGGTTCTGGTCGGTGATTTTTACTTCGCGCCATCTTTATCGCGATATTTTTCTGCTGGCGTTTGTGTTGAACATTCTGGCGCTGGCAATGCCGCTGTTCACGATGAATGTTTACGATCGCGTGGTGCCAAACCTGGCGTTTGAAACGCTCTGGGTGTTGGCGCTCGGCGTTATTCTGGTGCTCGGTTTTGATTACTTGCTGCGCAATATGCGGGTCTGGGTATTGGAGCTCGCCAACAAACGCATCGACACCAAATTGTCAGCGAAGTTGATGGAACAAATTCTCGGCATGCGGCTGGAAAACAAACCGGCATCGGTGGGTTCGTTTGCCAACAACGTGCGCGCTTTTGAATCGGTGCGCGATTTTATTGCCACCGCTTCAGTCACGACGTTTATCGATTTGCCTTTTGGTCTGATTTTCATTCTGGTGCTCGGCGTAATTGGCTGGCCGCTGATCATTCCCGTCGTGCTGGCGATGCTTGTCATTGGTTTGCATTCCTACTGGACTCATCGCCAGTTATCGGAATTGGCTGAACAGAGTTACCGCGCTGGCGCTCAGCGCAACGCCATCCTGGTCGAAGCCTTGACCGGTTTGGAAACGATGCGCGCGTTCAACGCCAGCACCATGGTGCAAACCCGTTGGGAACAGAGCACTCGTTTTCTTGCTCACTTGAATGGTCGCATGCGTCAACTGACGCAGCGCGCTTATTCATTCGTTGCCGGCTTTCAACAACTGACGTCGGTGGCGGTGCTGGTTGCCGGTATTTATTTGATGAGCGAAGGCGAAATGACCATGGGCGGTTTGATTGCGGCGATGATGTTGTCGTCACGCTGTATCGCGCCGATGGGGCAAATTGCTGCGCTGCTGACGCAGTTGCAGAACACGACAACGTCACTGAAATCGCTCGACGAGATGATGAGCACACCCATCGAGCGACCGGCTGATGCGCAGTTCTTGAGCCGGGAAAAGTTCGACGGGGGTATCGAGTTCCGTCATGTTTCGTTGCGCTACCCAAACTCCGAACAAGATGCCTTGAACGATGTCAGCTTTCGCCTTAGCCCTGGTGAGCGGGTAGGCATCATTGGCCGCATTGGTTCCGGTAAATCGTCGATTCATCGCCTGATTTCCGGGTTGTATCAACCGAGCGATGGCGCCATTCTGATCGATGGTATTGATCTACGTCAGCTCGATCCGGTTGAGCTACGCCGTGCCATTGGTTATGTGCCGCAAGATCCGGGGTTGGTGTTTGGCACACTGCGCGACAATATTGCGCTCGGTGCGCCGCACGCGACCGATGCGGAAATTCTTAGTGCGGCATTCCGCGCTGGCGTCAGCGATTTTGCCAATCGCCACCCAGCGGGATTTTCGATGCCGGTCAGCGAGCGCGGTGAGTCGTTATCCTCCGGACAAAAACAATCGATCGCCATTGCCCGTGCGCTGTTGCAAAACCCACCGATTCTGCTGCTTGATGAACCGACCAGTCATATGGACTTCATCAGCGAAGACCGGCTGAAAAAACAGCTGACGCAAGTGTTGCCTGGCCACACCGTTTTGCTGGTCACCCATCGCACGACGCTACTCGATTTTGTTGATCGCATCATCGTGCTCGATAACGGCAAGCTGATTGCCGATGGCCCGAAAGCCGAGGTGCTGAAAGCGCTGCAGGAAGGGCGCATCAAGGGGGCGACAGTATGAGCCCGCGCGAATCGTTTCTTGCCCGCGCGCGTCGCTGGTTGCGTTTTCAGTGGGAGCATTTTCGCGAGTGGCAGGAACACCGCGAGATGGCTACCGACATCAATTTTGTCGAAGATGCCGATGCCGAGATTTTGGTCCAGGACGAACGCGGTTTACGCGCGGTGATTTGGATGTGCTGCATTTTATTGCTGACGCTGATCGCCTGGGCGGCGATGGCACGCATCGACGAAGTGGCGCGTGGCGAAGGCAAGGTGATTCCGTCTTCGCAGGTGCAAGTGCTGCAAAGTTTTGATGGTGGTGTCGTCGAAGAAATTCTGGTGCGCGAAGGTTTTGTCGTCGAGAAAGATCAAACGCTGTTGCGTATTGATCCGACCCGGTTTGTTTCTTCTTTAAGGGAAACCACGACGCAATTGGAAGCCTTGCAGGCCAAAGCCGCACGCCTGCAGGCGTTGGCCGATGGCAGCGAGTTTCAGGCGCCAGAGAAACTGGCAACGCGTTTGCCGGAATTGGTAGCACAAGAGAAAGAACTGTTCGAAGCGGAAAAGCGGCGTCTAGCTGCCGCTGTTGGCATTGCTGAGGAACAGCTTATTCAGCGCCGTCAGGAACTGATGGAAGTGAAAGCGCGTTACCAGCAAGCCCGCGAGAGTCTGGAGTTGGCGCAGCAGGAATTGAATGTCACCAAACCGCTGGTGCAAACCGGCGCGGTGTCCAACGTCGAGTTGTTGCGCTTGGAGCGCGAGGTCAGCCGCCTGCGCGGCGAAAAAGGTACCGCTGAGGCGCAGATCCCGCGCATCGAAGCGGCGATCAACGAGGCAAAACAAAAAATTACTGAAGTACAGCTCACTTTTGCCAACGATATGCGCACGCAATTAACCGACGTAAGCGCCAAACTGCGTGCGATGACCGAAGGTAGCGAGGGCTTGGCCGACCGGGTCAAGCACGCGGAAATTCGTTCGCCGGTGCGTGGCACGGTCAAACAAATGTTGGTCAATACGGTTGGTGGTGTTGTGCAGCCGTTTCAACCGGTCGTTGAGATCGTCCCGCTCGAAGATAATCTGCTGCTGGAAGTGCGCATTCTGCCGAAAGACATCGCGTTTATTCGTCCTGGCCAGAAAGCATTGGTGAAGTTCACTGCTTACGATTTCGCGGTGTATGGCGGTTTGGATGCCACCGTCGAAAACATTGGTGCCGACACCGTTGTCGATGAAAAAGGCAACGCGTTTTATATCGTCAAAGTGCGCACCGATAGTGCGTTTCTTGGCTCGGCCCGGTTACCGATCATTCCTGGCATGGTCGCCGAGGTGGATTTGTTGACCGGCAAACGCACCGTGCTTGCTTATTTGATGAAACCGATCTTGCGCGCCACCCAACAGGCCCTCGGAGAGTCCTGATGGTGAAAGTGCTGTGTTGTGTGCGCAATTTCGATTTGGTTGAGCGTTGGAAAACGACGATCAAGGAATTTGAGTTTGTGCAGGTGTTCGCGATTGAGCATCTGCTGAACATGCCATCGGGACTGGTCATTCTCGATGGCGCCGCACCGGACATCGTCGATTTCGCCGGTCGTCGTGACTGGGCGCGTTTGGTCAGCCGGCATCGTGTGCTGTTCGGCGACCCGACGCCCGAAGCCGAGCGCGGCATGGCCGCGATGCAAACCGGCTGTGTCGGCTACTGCCACCTGTACACCTTTTCCGAACAGCTGAAACAGATTCTTGATGTGCTGGATGCCGGCGAGATGTGGGTCGGTCGAGAGCTGATGACCCGAATGCTGACGGCGCTGAAACCACAATGGCCACAAACCAGCGCCAATGAGGCCTTACTGGCACAATTGTCTGAGCGCGAGCAGGAAGTCGTGCAGCTGGTCATCAATGGCCTCGCCAACAAAGAAATCGCCGATCGCATGGCCATTACGGTGCGCACCGTCAAAGCCCACCTGACCTCGATATTCGCCAAGCTGGAAGTCCGCGACCGACTGCAGCTGGTCGCCAAGTTAAAGCGCTGATGCCTTAATTCATGCACCTGTACCTAGGTACGATGTGCAATAAGCCTTGAGTCTTTAATCTCCGTCGGTAATAACCCGAAAAGTCGTTCGATGGAGTTTCCTATGGCCCAGGTCGTTTCCTACGTAAAAGCTATCCGTGGCACCGTTGTCGCCCGCACCAAAGAAGGCGGCGAGCGCGTGCTGAAACTCGGCGATGCGATTTACGCCAATGAATACGTCGATACCGGCAAAGATGGTTACGTCGAACTGACCATGGGCGAAGAAGCGCCGTTCATTATTCGTCAGCAGGAAACCGTGCAAATGGCCGAGGCGTTGAACCCGGCTTCGGAAGCGGCTGAGTCGGCTGATGAGGCTGTCGTCGCGCTGGCACCGAGTGAGCTCGACAGTATTCTGCAGCAGATTGCCGATGGTGCCGACCCGAGCACCTTGTTGGCGCCAACCGCTGCCGGCGCAGGCGGTGGTGGCGGTGGCCACAGCTTCGTGCGCCTGATGCGCATTGCCGAAACGACGGAAGGCAGCGAACCAACCAGCGTTGATCCGGTTGCCGCCATCCAGCCGATTACTTTCCCGAGCACGTCCGTCGACGAAGAAAATCAACCGCCCGTTGTCAGCGATCAAACCGTTTCGATCAATGAAGACGGCTCACTCAGCGGCAATCTCAATGCTTTCGATCCGAATGGTGATACGCTGACCTACACCGTTGCCACCGGCCCGGCCAACGGTACGCTCGTCATTAACGCCGACGGTAGTTACGTTTACACGCCAAACACCAACTTTAACGGCAACGATACTTTCACGATTCAAGTCAGCGACGGCCAGGGCGGCATCAGTGCCGCCACGATCAACGTCACCGTCAATGCCGTCAACGATGCGCCAGTGGCGCAAAACGATGCCGTCACAACGAACGAAGATACGGCGGTCACCATCAACGTGTTGAGCAACGATAGCGATGTTGATGGCGACACCCTGACCGTCAGTGCAGCGAGCGTCAATCCCGCACAAGGCACGGTAACGATCAACGCTGATGGCACGCTGAACTTTGTGCCAGCAACGAACTTCAATGGCGTTGCCGTTATTAGCTACACGATTAGCGATGGTAATGGCGGCACGTCGACGGCGACCGTTAATGTCACCGTCAATGCGGTCAATGATGTGCCGACAACTTCCAATGTTTCGCTGAACACCAGCGAAGATACGGCCGTGAGTGGTGCGATTGTCGCCTCGGATATTGACGGCGACAGCTTGAGTTATGTGCTGGGCACAGGCCCAAGCAACGGTTCCGTGACGCTGAATGCTGATGGCACGTTCACCTATACGCCGAATGCCAACTACAACGGTAGTGATAGCTTTACCGTGATCGTTAGCGACGGTAACGGCGGTAGTGTTGTCAGCGCCGTCAGCGTCAATGTTGGCGCCGTCAATGATGCGCCAGTGGCGGTGAATGACACGGCGATCACCGATGAAGATACTTCGGTCATTGTAAACGTACTGGCAAACGACACCGATGCCGATGGCGACACACTGACGGTTACGACGGCTAGCGCACTGAACGGTTCAGTGGTGATCAACGCCAATGGCACGCTGACTTACACACCGAACGCCAATTACAACGGCAGCGACACCATCAGCTACACGATCAGCGATGGCAATGGCGGCACATCGACCGCAACGGTGAACGTTACCGTTAATGCCGTGAACGATGCGCCAACCACTTCGAACGTCAGCTTGAACACCAGCGAAGACAGCGCCGTGAACGGTGCGATTGTCGCCTCGGATATCGATGGCGACAGCTTGAGTTATGCGCTGGGCACTGGCCCAAGCAACGGTTCCGTGACGCTGAATGCTGATGGCACGTTCACCTATACGCCGAATGCGAACTACAACGGCGGCGATAGCTTCACCGTGATCGTTAGCGACGGTAACGGTGGCACGGTAATGAGTACCGTCAGCATCAATGTTGCTGCCGTCAATGACGCGCCGACAACCAGCGATGTCGCACTGAATACCAACGAAGACACAGCGGTGAATGGTTCGGTCATCGCTTCGGATATCGATGGCGATAGCTTGAGCTATGCGCTGGGCACTGGCCCAAGCAATGGTTCCGTGACGCTGAATGCTGACGGCACGTTCACTTACACGCCGAATGCCAACTACAACGGCGGCGATAGCTTCACCGTGATCGTCAGTGACGGTAACGGTGGCACGGTAATGAGTACCGTCAGCATCAATGTTGCTGCCGTCAATGACGCGCCGACAACCAGCGATGTGGCGTTGAATACCAACGAAGACACTGCGGTGAATGGCTCAATTGTTGCCGCGGATATCGATGGCGACAGTTTGAGTTATGCGCTGGGCACTGGCCCAAGCAACGGCACCGTAACACTGAACGCTGATGGCACGTTCACTTACACGCCGAATGCCAACTACAACGGTATCGATAGCTTTACCGTGATCGTCAGTGACGGTAACGGTGGTACGGTAGTGAGCAACGTCAGCATCGGCGTTGGCGCTGTTAATGATGCGCCAGTGGCGGTGAATGACACAGCGACTACTGATGAAGACACCAGTGTCACGATCAGCGTGTTGACGAACGACACCGACACAGACGGTGACACGCTGACTGTTACCACGGCGAGCGTGAATCCAGCGCAAGGTACCGTTACGATCAACGCCGATAACACGCTGAACTTCGTACCAGCCGCGAACTTCAACGGCGTTGCCGTGATCAGCTACACGATCAGCGATGGTAATGGAGGCACATCGACGGCGACAGTGAATGTCACGGTCAATGCCGTTAACGATGCGCCAGCAACCAGCGATGTGACGCTGAACACCAGCGAAGACACAGCGGTGAATGGCGCAATTGTCGCGGCCGATGTTGACGGCGATAGTCTGAGTTATGTCGTTGGCAGCAGCCCAACGAATGGCGTCGTGACATTGAATGCAGATGGCACGTTTACCTACACGCCGAACGCCAATTACCACGGTGATGACAGCTTCACTGTTACGGTAAGCGACGGCAACGGCGGCAGCACGACCAACACTGTCACCATCAATGTTGCTGCGATCAATGATGCTCCAACCACCAGTGATGTCACGCTGAGCACCAATGAAGATGTAGCGGTCAATGGTGCCGTAGTCGGCAATGATGTCGATGGCGATGCGTTGAGTTATGCGATCGGCAGCACTCCGACAAACGGTGTCGTAGTACTGAATGCCGATGGCACGTTCATCTACACGCCGAACGCCAACTACCATGGTAGCGACACGTTTACCGTTATCGTGAGCGATGGTAACGGTGGCAGCACCACCAGTACGGTAAACGTTAGTGTCGCAGCGGCCAACGATGCTCCGACTACCACTAATGTTCATCTCTCAACAAACGAAGATGTAGCAGTCAATGGTGCCGTGATTGGCAATGATGTCGATGGCGACGCATTGAGTTATGTAATTGGTAGCGCGCCGACAAACGGTGTCGTGGTTCTGAATGCAGACGGTACCTTTACCTATACGCCGAACGAAAATTACAACGGCAGCGATAGCTTCACTGTGATCGTTAGTGATGGTAATGGTGGCACCACAACCAGCACAGTATCCATCAACGTTGCCGCGATCAACGACGCGCCAACAACCAGCGATGTCGCACTGAATACCGACGAAGACACCGCGATCAATGGCGCAATTGTCGCCAATGACATTGATGGTGACAGCTTGAGTTACGCGGTTGGCACTGGACCAAGCAATGGTGCGGTGACACTGAACGCTGATGGCACGTTTACCTACACGCCGAACGCCAATTACAACGGCAGCGATAGCTTCACTGTGATCGTTAGTGACGGCAATGGTGGCAGCACGACCAGCACAGTTAGCATCAATGTTGCCGCGATCAACGATGCACCGACCACCAGTGATGTGGCGCTGAACACCGATGAGGACACAGCGGTCAATGGCGCAATTGTCGCCAATGACATTGATGGTGATAGCTTGAGTTACGCGGTCGGTACTGGCCCTACGAATGGTGCGGTGACATTGAATGCTGATGGCACATTTACCTACACGCCGAATGCCAATTACCACGGTAGTGATAGCTTCACGGTGATCGTTAGTGACGGTAATGGTGGCACCACGACCAGCACGGTAAATATCAGTGTTAGTGCCGTCAACGACGCACCGATTGCCAGTAACGACACAGCGGCAACAGATGAAGATACCGCCGTCACAATCAGTGTTTTAGGTAATGACATCGATATCGATGGTGATGCGCTTAACGTCATCGCCGCCAGTGTCGATCCAGTGCAAGGTACGGTGACGGTCAATCCGGATAACACACTGAATTTTGTTCCTGCCGCCAACTTCAATGGTGTCGCCGTTATTAGCTACACGATCAGCGATGGTAACGGCGGTACGTCATCCGCGACCGTGAATGTCACCGTTAACCCGGTTGCTGATGCGCCCATTATCGGAGGCGACATCTCAGGCAGTCTGACTGAGGATGTTGATGTCGTCGGTGGCAACCTTTCCGTTACCGGTTCCTTGAACGTATCCGATCCGGATGCCGGGGAATCAGGTATGCAAGCCGCCAACCTCACAGGAGCTTACGGCAGCTTTGCCATCGATAACAGTGGTAGCTGGACGTACTCGGCAAGCAACAGCCAGGCAGCAATTCAAGATCTCGGTGCCGGGGAGATACTGACAGAGGTGTTCACTGTTTACACAACGGATGGCACGCCTCAGAACGTTACGGTAACCATTAACGGCACCAATGACGCGCCGACGTTAGCCGGCATGCGCACATCATTCACCTACAGCGAAAATACGGGCTCAGGCATCACCCGTGTGCAGCTGGATAGCGGCGTGAGCTTTGCTGATCGTGATTCGGACAATTTTGATGGCGGTACGTTAACTGTACAAATCAACAATGCAGTCGCCGGTCAGGATCAACTTGGTATCAGTGGTCAGGCGGGTAATCCGGGACAGATCAGTGTCTCCGGTGGCAATGTGCTTTACAACTTCGGTTCTGGAGCTGTCGTCATTGGTACGGCAACCGGACTCAATTCGGGTTTGTTGCAAATCACGTTCAATGGCAACGCCACTCCCGCAGCCGTTGATGCGCTGATTCAGCGATTGAATTATGGCAACGCATCGCAGTTGCCTGATACCACTCCACGCAGCGTCACGATGACGTTGACTGATGGTGATGGTACGGCCAACGGTGGCAGCGATACAGTCGTCCACAACATGACCATCAATGTCGTCTCACGTAATGATGCGCCCAATATCGGCAACTTCGGTGGCACACGCACACATGTCGAAGGTGGCGCAGCCGTGGTGCTCGACAACAATGCCACGATTACCGATGGCGAGCTGGCGATTTCAAACAATTATGGTGGTATGACGCTGACCATCAATCGCAATACCGGCGCCAACAGTGAAGACAGGTTCGTCGGCAGCGGCACCCTGAATCTGACCGCAGGTAACGTAGTATTGAACGGTGTTGTGGTCGGTAGCTACAACGAAACGGCATTAAGCAATGGTCAGTTGATCATCACGTTTGCCAACGGCACGACCAATGCGCAAGCCAACAGCGTGTTGCGTCAAATTGCTTACAGTAACAGTTCAGACGCGCCGCCAGCTTCGGTGATATTGAATGCCATATTGAACGACGGCAATACCGGTGATCAAGGCACGGGCGGAGCACGCAACAGCAGCACCAGAACTGTGCGTATCAACATCACGGCAACCAATGATGCCCCGATCGCCATTGACGATACGGCCACGACAACCGAAGACACGACGGTCGTCATCAATGTGCTCGGAAATGACACGGATGCCGATGGCGATACGCTGACCGTAATCTCGGCGACAATTGACCCATTGCAGGGTACGGTAACGATCAACGCCAATGGCACGCTGAATTTTGTGCCGGCAGCCAACTTCAATGGCGTTGCGGTAATCACTTACACGATTAACGATGGCAATGGTGGCAGCTCGACAGCGACCGTTAATGTAACGGTCGATGCAATCAATGATGCACCGACAACCAGCGATGTCGCGTTGAATACCAGCGAAGATACGGCGGTGAATGGCTCGATTGTCGCCTCGGATGTCGATGGCGATAGCTTGAGTTATGCGCTGGGCACTGGCCCAAGCAACGGTTCCGTGACGCTGAATGCCGATGGCACGTTCACTTACACACCGAACGCGAACTACAACGGCGGCGATAGCTTCACTGTGATCGTTAGTGACGGTAATGGTGGTACGGTAGTGAGCAACGTCAGCATCAATGTTGCTGCCGTAAATGACACGCCGACAACCAGCGATGTCGCACTGAACACCAACGAAGATACAGCGGTGAATGGCTCGATTGTTGCTGCAGATGTCGACGGTGATAGTTTGAGTTACGCAATGGGCACTGGCCCAAGCAACGGTTCCGTGACGCTGAATGCTGACGGCACGTTCACTTACACACCGAACGCGAACTACAACGGTAGCGATAGCTTCACTGTGCTCGTCAGTGACGGAAACGGTGGCACGGTAATGAGCAACGTCAGCATTAATGTTGCTGCCGTCAATGACACGCCGACAACCAGCGATGTCGCACTGAACACCAACGAAGATACGGCGGTGAATGGCTCGATTGTCGCCTCGGATGTCGATGGCGATAGCATGAGTTATGCGCTGGGCACTGGCCCAAGCAACGGTTCCGTGACGCTGAATGCTGACGGCACGTTCACTTACACACCGAACGCGAACTACAACGGTAGCGATAGCTTCACCGTGATCGTCAGCGACGGAAATGGTGGCAGCGTGGTGAGCTCGGTCAGCATCAATATTGGCGCTGTTAATGACGCACCGGCAGCATTGAATGACACGGCGGCGACCGATGAAGATACCGCAGTCATCATCACCGTACTCAGCAATGACACTGATGTCGATGGCGACACACTGACTGTTACCGCCGCGAGTGTGGACCCGACGCAAGGTACGGTAACGATCAACGCCAATGGCACGCTGAACTTTGTACCGGCAGCGAACTTCAACGGCGTTGCGGTCATCAGCTATACGATCAGTGATGGCCATGGTGGCAGCTCGACGGCGACGGTCGATGTCACGGTCAATGCGGTGAACGATGCCGCTGTGATCGGCGGTACCGATAATGGCGCCGCGCAGGAAGACGTCAGCATCAGTGCCAGCGGATCGTTGACCATCAGTGATATTGATGGCGCGGTCGAGCAAGCATTTATTGAACAGACTAATGTGGCGGCGACCTATGGTTCATTCAGTATCGATAACAATGGTAACTGGGTTTACTCACTAGATAATGCCAGCAACGCCGTGCAGAGCCTGGCGGCTGGCCAAGTGGTGACTGACACGATTATGGTCGCCTCAGTAGACGGTACAACACACCATGTCGTTATCACAATTACTGGCAGCAACGATGCGCCACAGGTTAGCGCGGCGACCGATCTTGGCAACATGAATGACAGCAGTTCGTTACTGATTTCTGCTGCTCAGTTGTTGGTCAATGCCAGCGATATCGATGCTGGCGCAACACTGAGTGTGGTCGGATTGGCACTGGTGGATGCATCGGCCGGAACGTTGACCGACAACGGTAATGGGACCTGGACATTCACGCCAGCCGCTGGGACTTCTGGCGTCGTGTCGCTGCAGTACGGTGTCAGCGATGATGTGGTGACGACACCCACCTCCGCAGCCGTAAACATCATCGATACCACGCCACCGTCAGCTCCAACCGTGACTATTATTGATGACGCCAACAATGATGGCTTTATCAATGCTGCAGAATCGGCGGCGACATTAACCGTACGCGTTGATCTGCCTGGCGATGCACGCGCCAATGATGTCCTGAATGTTGTGATCAACGGTGTCAGTCAATCGATCACGTTGACAGCGGCGCACATTACGGCCGGGTTGGTTGCCATTTCCACGGCCAATCCTGGCGAAGGCAGTACGCTGAATGTCAGCGCCAGCATCACTGATCTCGCCGGAAACGTCGGCGCTACGAACTCGGATTCCGCCCTCGTTGATACTCAAGTCAGTGCGACCATTACCCTGAATAATGTTACGGCGGACAACATCATCAACGCGGCGGAAGCGGGTGGTACGGTTGCCATCACGGGTTCCGTTACTGGCGATGCAGCGGTTGGTGACACGATCACCATCACCATTGGTAGCAATACATATTTCGGCACCGTGCAAGCAGGAGGCGTGTTCAGTATTGATGTGCCGGGCTCGGTATTGGCGGCGAACAACAACATTGATGCCAGTGTGTCGGGCAGCGACGCCGCGGGCAATCCGTTCACCGCCAACGACAGCCAGACTTATAGCGTCGATACCACCACCAACGCCACCATCACGCTGGACGATATTACCGCTGATAACGTCATCAATAGCGCCGAAGCGACAACCGGAAACTATGTGACGGTCACCGGCACGGTAGCTGGCGATGCGGAGGTAGGCGATATGGTTGTGGTCACGATAGGTGGTTTGAATTTCACGACTACCGTTTTGCCTGGCATGACCTTCGCCGTTGATGTGCTCGGTAGCTTGCTGGCCAACAACAACATTGTCTCCGCTACTTTGAGTGGCAGCGATGCCGCCGGCAATCCATTCACCGTGGTTGATACCCAGTCGTACACGGTTGATATGTCGGCGCCGACTTTGAGCGCGCAAACTTTTGGTTATGCTGAAAATCAAATCGCCAACAGCACGGTAGCCACGGTCGTCGCAACAGACAGCAATGGCGTCGCGGGTTTCCGATTTGCCGCGACGGGTACCAACACCAGCGCCGATGGTTTCTACACGATCGATAATGCCGGCAATATTCGCATCACGGCAGCGGGTGTCGCAACCGGCGTTGCCAACAATGACTTTGAAGTTGGCGGCAACAGCTTTGTATACGCGGTGCAGGCTGTGGATATTTATGGCAATGCATCGACTGCGCAGAACATCACGCTGAATGTCACCAATGTTAACGACGCCGCACCGCAACTCGATCTCGACGGCAACAACAGTTCCGGAATCAATGGTAGTGGTTATCAAGTCAACTACATTGAAGGTGGCAGTCCAGTTCGTATTGCCGATACTGACATTACGATCACGGATGCCGATAGCAGTACCTTGGTTAGCGCGACTATTCGTATCACCAACGCCGAAGCCGGCGATCTGCTGAGTGTAGGTTCACTGCCAGCGGGTATTAGCGCGTCGGCCTACAACCCGGCTACTGGCACGATTACGCTTAGTGGCGTCGCCAGCCTGGCCGATTATCAAGCGGCGATTCGTGCGATTCAATTCATCAATGATGGCTCAGCCAGCGGCGTGTCGCGTAACGTTACCGTTGAAGTCAATGATGGCGCCAACATCAGCAACGTGGCGACAACGACGATCACGATGACGCCAGTGCCGACGGTTTCGATTAGCGATGTCTCGGTGCAGGAACCTTCCTCGGGCACCGTTACCATGACCTTTACGGTTACCGTTGATAGCGCGCCAAGCAGCAACCTGACGTTCAATTATCAAACCGTGAATGGCAGCGCGACGGCGGGTGCTGATTATCTCGGCGTGGCGTCAACGGTCGGTACCATTCTTGCCGGACAAACCTCGACAACGATTACCATCACCGTCAACAGCGATAGCAATTTCTTTGAAGGCGATGAGAACTTCTTCGTCAATCTGACCGGCTTCAATCAACTGGTCAACTTTGCGCCTGGCTCGCATTTGATCAGCGGTGGCGTTCGTGCCATTGGTGAGATTGGCGCCAACAATGGTGCACCGGTGGCGGCGGACGATAGCTATGTCGGTCAACCGGATACGGCATTGACGACTGGCAACGTGTTGATCAACGACACGCTGGTCGACAACGCCACAATCACCGGATTCAGCGCGACCAGCGTCAACGGCGGCAGTGTGGTGTACAACGGCGATGGCACTTTTACTTATACACCCGCAAACGGTTTTGTTGGTGCCGATACGTTCACCTACACGTTGACCGATGCCGACGGCGAAACCGATACGGCAACCGTGACGATTCAAGTTACCGGTGCCAGCGTGCAGGCGCCGGTGGTCACGGGTGTCAATGATTTGCAATACATCGAAAATCAGAACGAGATGGCGTTGCTGCCGGCGATTCAAATTACGGATGCCGATAGCGCCAACGTGAATTCTGTGGTGGTGACGCTGAGCGGTTACATACCGAGCCAAGATGTACTGAATCTGCAAACGGCAGGCACCAGCATCAATGCAGCGATTACCACCAATGGCAATACCTGGCAGTTAACGCTGTCCGGCGGTGCGGATATCAATGAATACCTGACGGTATTGCAATCATTGACCTATCAGAACAGTTCCGATAATCCATCAGCGGCGACACGCACCGTTACCGTAGCGGCCTATGATCAGAACTTTGCCAATATCTTCAGTTCAGATAGCGCTGTGCTGAACGTCACGCCAGTGAACGATGCGCCACAAACCTATGCCAATAATGTTTACGCGTTGGGCAGTGCCGACAATGTCGCGATGAACATCGCCATGCCGTTTGATGCCGACCATGATCTTAATGATCTGGTGATTACCGTCACTGGTTTGCCAAGCGGTATCGGCAGCGTCATGTTGCCCGATGGCGTAACACCCGTTACCGTCGGACAAACCTTGACGGCTGCGCAACTCTCGAGCTTGGTGTTTGATGCAGGTGCCAGCGACGGCACCGGCCAATTCACTTACACGGTCAGCGACGGCGAGTTCACCACCCCTGGCGCGACGACCATCAATGTCGGCGCTACCGACCCGGATACGGCAACGGTTTACGAATCCGGCTTGGCCGGCGGTACGCAATCGCCCGATCAACTGGCGGTGGCGACGGGTAATCTGTTTGCCAATGATGCAGCAGCCAACGGACCGGTGGCCAATATCATCCACAACGGCACAACTTATAATGCTGTCGCTGGCGTTATCACGATTAACACCGCTCACGGTACGCTGACCGTTAACGCCTCTACCGGTGATTACAGCTATCAACTGAATCAAGCCAATAGCTCTGGCAACGATGTTAGTGAGCAGTTTACCTATTCCTTCAATAATGGCAGCACGTTCTCCGACACGCTGACGGTCAATATCATTGATGACACACCGGTCGCCGCGCCTGTTGTGCAAACCATTCCTGAGTCAGAAGAGCAAACGTTCAATCTGGTGTTCACGCTGGATATTTCCACCAGTATGGCCACACTAGTTGGCGGAACCGGTCAAACAAGATTGCAGTTGGCAAAAGATGCGCTGATTAGTCTTGGCCAGGAGTATTTCAATCAGTCCGGCAATGTCACGCTAACGGTTGTCTTGTTTGCCGATGGCGCACATCGTCTTGGAACGTTTACTGATTTTGCCTCCTTCTCTGCAGCGGTGTCGGGGGTTGTGTACGCTGGTGGCAATAACTATCGAAACGATTTGCTAACGAGCAATGGAGGCCCCGGTGATCCGGGAAGTGACACAAACGCGTTCGTCAATGATGGGACAAGTTATGTTGATCCTGCGGCACTTATTCGTGCCATTTTAATGCAGCAAATCAGCACGCAGAACCCGGCAGCGAACGTACAAAATATTTCTTATTTCCTTTCTGATGGAGCGATCACGCAGGATACGGAAATCACCCTGAGCAGTACTGGCTTCCGGGATTTCATGAATGCCAATGGGGTGTCATCGTATTCAGTGGGTATTGGCACTGGCTTGCCCAGCAGCTTGAGTGACCTGAACTATATGCACAACGTCGATCAGTTGGGCCGTGGTAGTGGTCAGATTGATCAGGCGTTAATTGTCTCGGATGTCTCATTGCTTGAATCAGAACTGCTCAGCACGGTGCCTACGGCATTCGGCGGCAATCTGACACAGGAAGGCACGATTACTCGCATCGATTTCGGTGCGGATGGTGGTTACGTGCAATCCATTGTGCTGCCAGGTATCGGTATCATCAGCTACAACGGCTCAACGATAACCGTCCCATCAAGTATTGCTGCAACTGTTGAGATCAATGGCTCGCGTATTACCCTTAACGCAAACGATGGTTTCAGCTACGGTACGTTTGTATTTGATTTTGCTACAGGCAATTATCTGTTCACCGCGCCGAACGGCACGGCGCCTGCTTCGTTCAGTTTTGACTACTCAGTCATTGATGGAGACGGTGATGTCGCTAGCTCAACGGCAACATTCTCGATTGTCGATGATGTACCTGAAGCGCGTGATGACCTGCATACCATTCGCTTCAACGAAGTGGCAACGGGCAACGTTGTCACTGGTATCGGTACCGACGGTGGTCCGGCTCTAGGCTCCGACTTTACGCCATTTGCGGTGCAGGGCGGTGGCGTCGACAAAGTAGTGGACAATGCAACGGTCAGTGCATTCGAATTCCGTGGTCTGACAATCAATTTGAACGCAACGCCGGCTGCCACGGGCATTGCCGATAACCGTACTTTTACCAGTGCAACGTCGATACAGAATGCACCGTTTACGGTTTCAGGTTTGCGAGCCCTGCATTTCAACAGTAGCGGTATCGGTATGAGTGGTGGCAGCAACAACGATTTGAATAGTGGCGAGAGTTTACGCTTCGATTTCAATGGTGTGCCATTGCCCTATGGCGTCAACAATTTGCGTTTCACCATGGGTGGTTTTAGCAATGGAGAATCCGTGCTGGTACGGATATTTGACGCTAGCGGCAATGTGATGGCGGAGTTTACTCATGTCCGATCGGCGGCGACAGGTAATGAAATTAACCTAAGCGCTTATCAAGGGATTGGTGCCGTTGAGATTGCGGCCAGCAACGGCAGTATGCGAGTTGCTGGTATTAACTATGCGCCAACGCAGCCATCGGTTGTTACCAACGGTGGATCTCAGGGAACATTGTCGTACACCTATAGTGCTGAGCGAGACAACGATGGCAATTTAATTGTACGCGCGACAGTAACTGACAGTAGCGACGGAACGATTTTCACCATGGGCTCCAATGGTTATTACTCGTACGCGTCTTCCGCCGCACAAAGTCAACCGGCGACCGTCAATGTCAATACCACCTCCGCTGCCGCTATGTCAGGAAGTGCAATTAGCTTGGTCGCATCTGAAGGTAGTGTTGACTTCAGCCCACGCGGCGCAATTGTAAATCGTAGCGGCGACTTTACCGATGGAGCTGGTGAGGCCTTGGAAGCGGGTGAGAGTTTGACCATTAATTTCAGCACATCGACATTACCCCATGGTGCGAATAATGTTGTGTTGTCGCTGGGCAGCTACAGCGTTGGCGAAGCGGTCTACATCACGATCGTGGACCGTTTCGGCGTTGTGCTGGTCAACAATCAGGTATTCGACAGTGCAAGGATTGACCTGTCAGCTTATGACTATATTCGTAGCGTTACGATTACGGCGGCGCCAACCAACGCTGGACCAGGCGATTTGAATACCGGGGTTTCCACGTATGTTGGTTTGACTGGTGTCAGTTACCAGCCAGCGGCCAACAACTCAGTGGTTGCGCCAGAAGCGATTAGTTATTGGTTAACCGATAGCGATGGTCAGTCGGACGCAGCGCAGCTGGCGATTTATGCTATTGACCGCCATCTGAACGGCACCGATAGCGTGGATAACATCCTGGGTTCCAACTTGAATGACGCCATTGTTGCCGGCGCTGGTGATGATATTGTTTCTGGCGGTGCCGGTCACGATACGATTTCCGGCGGCGCCGGAAACGATACGTTGCACGGTAACGCAGGACGTGACTATCTATCCGGCGGTGCAGGCAATGATCAGTTGTTTGGTGGTGACGATGATGATCACCTTGCTGGCGATGAGGGTGATGATCTGCTCGATGGCGGAACCGGAAATGACATTCTTCTGGGCGGAGTCGGCAACGACGAACTGTTCGGTGGCGCAGGCAACGATCTGTTAGAAGGCGGCGCGGGCAATGACGCGCTGTATGGAGGTTCTGGCAATGACGTGCTTCGCGGGCAAGACGGCGATGATCGGTTGTTCGGCGGCAGTGGCAGTGACGCATTGTTTGGTGGACGCGATCAAGATCTGCTGCAGGGGGGGGCGGGTGATGACACACTGAGTGGTGGTGCGGGTGCGGATACCTTCGCCTGGACCTTAGCGGATGCGGGTACGCCAGCTACAGCGGCGAACGATACGATCACTGACTTTTCAGCGGCCGAGGGCGATGTTCTGGATCTATCGGCGCTTCTGCAGGGCGAGGAAAGTGGTTCGCTGGAGTCGCACTTGCAATTCGTTTCCGATGGCAGTGGCGGCACGATTATCCAAATCTGGAGCGACGGCGACCAAAGCCATGGCTATGATCAAACCATTCATCTGCAGGGAGTTGATTTGACGGCGGCAGGCAGCTTGTCGGATGCCGATATCATTGCGCAGATGATCGCCAACGGCACGTTGCGTGTTGATGGTGGGCCGTAACAGTACCTAAAAGAAAGGGCGGCCTCGGTCGCCCTTTTTTTCGCCGAGATTGCGCTTTCGTTGGGTTATCTACAGGCTTGCGGGTCTTCGCTATAGTGTCGCGCAAACGTGCTGCACTCTGCGAAGCCTAGGATAGGCGACCGTAGCCCAATGCAACATTATTCGTCACTGATATTCGCTCAGTGAGCCGCTTTTCTTCTCCCTTGCACTGCATAGCGAGAGATTCCTTCGTAGTAGTTCGATAGAAGTAGAAAGCTTTTGATTGCCGGCAGCAACATACTGGTAACCGACGCACATTTTTTTAATTAGTTATATCTAAAATATATCTCAAGTTTATCTATGCATTAGGCCTTAACGAGCGAAATTATGAATGTCGCCATCCTAATTTGTAGAAAATTGTGAGCATTTTGAATCGTTTTGTATAAGTAAGTTATCGTTTTTGTACGAACATTGACCATGTTGCGCAAGTAATCACTTTCTTAGCGTCCAGCGAAGAATTCCGCCTCTGTTCAAATTTCAAACATCCTCCTAGGCTTGCAGCGGCAATTGATGTCTCGTGAGTCATTGATGTCCAGCCGTTTTGACGATCTTGTTTTGCCGCAAGTGTTATCAACCAACGGAGGAAACAATGAAAACAATGACGCGCCAGTTCGCATACGGCCTTTCTGCGCTGATGCTTGGACTGTATGGCGCTGCGCAAGCAGCGGAGCGAATTGATTTGCATCTGCAGGCCGAACAATTGCCAAGCATGCAATTGATGTCGACCAACCTGAATCAGGCACTGGCCTTGAGTGCCGATGAAAGCCTGACCTTGAAACGCGAAATGAAAGAAGCCGATGGCCGGGTATTCCAGCGTTATCAGCAATCCTTTCGGGGGGTTCCGGTATGGGGCGATGAAGTGATCGTCGTGCGCAATGCACAAAGCGGTATCGCGGCAATGCACGGCTTTCTCACCCAGAGCATCGACGCGGATGTCGGCACCGTTACTCCAACGCTGAAATCGGCTCGTGCTGGTCGCATTTTGCGTGGCTTGCATGCCAAGCATAACGGCAGCGATTATCAAACCGAACGGGAGCAAAGCGAGCTGGTGATTTTTGTCGACAACGGAGTTGCTAAGCTCGCCTATTCGACCAGCTATTTTACCGATAAGAAAGGTGGTGGTGATCCGGCTTGGCCGCATGCCCTGATCGACGCGCACACCGGTGAAGTATTGAGACACTGGGATGCGCTTGCTTATCGCGATGCCACCGGTCCTGGCGGCAACAGCAAAACCGGTCAGTATGAGTACGGCACCGATTTCGGCTTTCTGAATGTCGATGACAGTTGCCGGATGCAGAACACCAATGTCCGCACGGTCAACCTGAATCACTCGACCTCCGGCGGCAGCGTGCATCAGTTCACTTGCCCGCGTAATACCGTCAAACAAATCAATGGTGCTTTCTCGCCTCTGAATGATGCTCATTATTTCGGTGGCGTCGTTTTTGGCTTGTATAAAGATTGGTATAACACCGCGCCACTGACTCAGCAACTGACCTTACGGGTGCATTACTCGAACAATTACGAGAATGCCTTCTGGGATGGTCAGCAAATGACGTTCGGTGACGGCGCTTCACGCTTTTATCCGCTGGTCAGCCTCGATGTCGTTGCACACGAAGTCTCGCATGGCTTTACCCAGCAGAACTCGAACCTGACTTACTCGGGCCAATCGGGCGGTATGAACGAAGCGTTTTCCGATATGGCCGGTGAAGCCGCTGAGTACTACATGAAAGGCAGCAATGACTGGATGGTCGGCGAGCAAATTTTCAAAGCGGCCGGCGCACTGCGCTACATGGATGACCCGACTCGCGATGGTCGTTCCATTGGCCATGCCAGCGACTACACCAGCGGCATGAACGTGCATTATTCGAGCGGCGTTTACAACAAAGCGTTTTATTTGTTGGCGAATAAAGCCGGCTGGAACACGCGCAAAGCCTTTGACATTTTCGTCCGCGCCAACCGCAATTATTGGACGGCGAATGTGACGTTCAACCAAGGCGCCTGCGGTGTCGAATCGGCGACGACGGATCTCGGCTACAGCCTGGCTGACGTGCGCGATGCTTTCTCGCAAGTCGGTGTCAGCTGCGGCACGACACCACCCCCAGGTGACACCGAGTTACAGAACAATGTACCGGTATCCGGCTTGAGTGGTAGCCAAGGCCAAGAACGGCATTTCTACCTGGATGTGCCAGCAGGCTCCAGCAACCTGGCGTTCGATATTTCCGGTGGCACCGGCGATGCCGATATGTATGTGCGCTTCGGTAGCAAGCCGACAACCAGCAGCTACGATTGCCGGCCGTATCGCAACGGTAACGTCGAGAACTGCTCGTTTGCGGCTCCGCAAACCGGTCGCTACTACGTGATGCTGCGTGCCTACAGCAATTACTCTGGTGTGACGCTGAAAGGCGCTTATCAGGATGGCACTGGTGGTGGTGATTCGTTCGAGAACACCAACAACTACAACATCCCGGATAACAACAGCACCGGCGTGCAAAGCCCGCTGGCGGTAACCGGTAGCGGCAATGCTGGCACCATCAGCGTTGAGGTGGCGATTGTGCATACCTACATCGGTGATTTGATTGTCGATGTCATTGCCCCGGATGGCACCGTCTACAACGTCCACAACCGTAGCGGTGGTTCAGCCGATAACATTAACCAGACCTATTCGGTCAATGTTGGCAGCAAACCACGGGCGGGCACCTGGAACCTGCGCGTTCGCGACTTGGCCCGGATTGATACCGGCTACATCGATCGCTGGAAGATCACTTTCCCGTAAGTTCACTTCGGTCTGATTGCAAGTCACTTGAAGCTGCCGTCGCTGACGGCAGCTTTTTTCTACGAATATAAGCATTGCTTTCGCAGTTCAGCTCCTGCCCGAGTTCCCATGTTGTTCCGACCACCAAAGCCGGATTGGCGCGCTAGCGGAACAGCAGGCGATGCTTGGAACAGGAGTGTTGACGTGAAACGATTATTACCATTACTCGCGGCGGCTTTTGGTGTCGCGCAGTTCATGACGCCTGCATCGGCTGAAGAACACCTGATCAGCATGGCGCAAAGCGATTGGCAAAGCTGGCAAGCACAATTTCGAATGAGCGCCGAACAACCGCAAAGAATTGCGGTGCAACAGGATACTGTGTTGTTACGTTTGAATGATCAGCAGCTGCAGCAGCTTTCGCAATTCATGCACGAACAACAACACCGCTGTGGTGGGTTTTTTGCGCATGAAAATTTGGCGGTAGCCATGCAAGCGTTGCAGCCGGTGGAGCAGCCGTTGTTGACGCTGGCAACGTATACGATTGATCAGCAGTCGGTCGTTACACCGTTGCTATCGCAAGTCAGTGAATCCCGACTACGCCAGATGATCACCGATTTATCGGCGTTCCAGAATCGCTATTACAACGCCAGCTACGGAAAAAGTTCATCGGAATGGATAAGCGACCAATGGGCGCAGATCGCCAGCTCTCGTTCCGACATCAGCGTTGAGCTGAAAAGCTGCAGTACTTGCGGTATTCAGCAAAACGTTATCTTGACCATTCCCGGCTCAACGCTGCCCAATGAAGTTGTTGTGTTGGGCGCCCACGCCGATTCGATTATCGGTGGCATGACCACCAATTCGCGGGCACCGGGCGCCGATGACGATGCTTCGGGCGTGTCGGTAATCACCGAGGTGTTGCGCGTAGCCATGGCCAATAATTTCCGGCCGCAACGCACCGTGCAATTTATGGCTTATGCGGCAGAAGAAGTGGGCTTGCGCGGTTCACAGGCGATTGCCAATGAGTATCAGAGTCAGAGCAAAAACGTCTACGCCGTAGTTCAGTTCGACATGACCAATTACGCGGGCACCGGCGCTGATGTCTGGATCATGACCGATAACGGCAACAGCACCTTGATTCAGTTTTTGCGCGATCTGTTTGATGCCTATCTGGCACCGACCGGGTTGACACGCGGCGACACCCGTTGTGGTTACGGCTGTTCGGATCATGCCTCGTGGAATCGCGCTGGTTTTCCCTCGGCGATGTATGCCGAAACCACGTTCAATCAAACCAATCCGAATCTGCACACCGTTAACGATACGCTGAGTGCATCGGGTGGTACCGCCAATCATTCGATAGCGTTCGCCAAACTCGGTGTCGCGTTCGCCTACGAAACCGGCAAAACCGGCACGACACCACCACCACCTGATGAAGGCGAACTGCAAAACAATGTGCCAGTGTCGAATCTAAGTGGCAGTCAAGGCCAAGAGCGGCATTTCTACCTGGATGTGCCAACCGGCTCCAGCAACTTGGCGTTCGATATTTCCGGTGGCTCCGGTGATGCCGATATGTATGTACGTTTCGGCAGCAAACCGACAACCAGCAGCTACGATTGCCGGCCGTATCGCAACGGTAATGTCGAGAACTGCTCGTTTGCGGCTCCGCAAACCGGTCGCTACTACGTGATGCTGCGTGCCTACAGCAATTACTCGGGTGTGACGTTGAAAGGCGCTTATCAGGATGGCACTGGTGGTGGTGATTCGTTCGAGAACATCAACAACTACAACATCCCGGATAACAACAGCACCGGCGTGCAAAGCCCGCTGGCGGTAACCGGTAGCGGCAATGCCGGCACGATTAGCGTTGAGGTGGCGATTGTGCATACCTACATCGGCGATTTGATTGTCGATGTCATTGCCCCGGATGGTACCGTTTACAACGTCCATAACCGTAGCGGTGGTTCCGCTGACAACATTAACCAGACCTATTCGGTCAATGTTGGCAGCAAACCACGGGCGGGCACCTGGAACCTGCGCGTTCGCGACTTGGCCCGGGTTGATACCGGCTACATCGATCGCTGGAAGATCACCTTTCCGTAAGAAGGAGAATGTGTAGTCAGAGGCGTGAGCTTGCTCACGCCTTTTTTTAGGCGGTCAGCAAAGCATGAATGCCTACGATGATAAACACCACCGCAAGTCCAATCAGGTAAAGATTATCTTCCTGACGCTCGCGTTGATCATTGGATTCGAAAAAAGTGGCCGACGGAGTCGGCCCAATGTGGGGGTGAGAAAGTTTCGGGTTCATGGCAGTCCCTGTTGTCTGTGTTGGCAGGGAAATAATGCGCTGAGCTCGGGCGCATTCAGCGCGCCCAACTCGCCTTTTCTCGATCGATGCCTTCCAGATATACGAGGAACACGCCGTCATGTCCAAGTAGAATGCGATAAAAACTTCCGAACAGATGGAACGATGAGCTGTTGAACCCAACACGGAAATAATCCAACGTCAAAATGGAAAACTCTCGGCACCATAGTAGGTCCGAATTTATTCGGACAATAATTCGGAGGAACGATCGGCGTTATCTGTGCGAATGAATTCGCAACTACAAACAGGATTTGGCGAAAAGTTAAAGTCTGCTTTTGGTGCCGTTGACGGCAACGTGCTCATGTTGCTTCAAAAGGCTGAAAAGCGCAGAGGTAGGTCCGAATTCATTCGGACAATTATCAGGAGTGGCGCTCACCGTTATTTGTGCGAATAAATTCGCCCCTACGAACGGGATTTTGCGAAAAGTTAAAGTCCGCTTTGGTGCTGTTGACGGCAACATGCTCATGTTGCTTCAGAAGGCTGAGAAGCGCGGAGGTAGGTCCGAATTCATTCGGACAATCATCAGGAGTGGCGCTCATTATTATTTGTGCGAATGAATTCGCACCTACTTGCTTACCTTTGCGAACGGGTTGAAATTGGTTTGGGTGTCGTAGACATCAATATGCTCATGGCGTTTCAGAAAGCCGACGAGCTTGTAGGTGAACGGTGTCATCAAGGCTTCCCAGAGCACCTTCAACAAATAGTTGCTGACCATCACCGTCAACAGCAGCTCATTACTCCAGAGCCCATAAAACGCAATTGAGTAGAACAACAGCGAATCAACACCTTGGCCGGCAATGGTTGAGCCAATCGTACGGACAAATAGCAAGCGTCCCGTCATCCAGACTTTGATTTTCGCCATCACGTAAGCATTTACAAACTCCCCGGCCCAAAACGCGATCAAACTTGCCAAGGCGATACGCCAAGTGGTGCCAAATACCGTTTGTAAAGCAGCCTGATCTGCCCAGCCAGGTGCTGGCGGAAACGCCAGCACGACTTGACTCATAATGGTGGCAAACGCCAACGCAGCGAAGCCGGTCCACACGACGCGACGAGCACGCGCGTAACCGTACACCTCGGTCAACACGTCGCCGAAAATATACGAAAACGGAAAGAACAGCACGCCAGCGCCGAAGGTGTAGCCGGCCACTTCCGCGATCTTGGCCGGGCCAATCAGATTCGAGCAAAGCAATACCGTGACAAAACCCACCATGACATAGGAAAAATACTTGTATGGTTGATTGGTGGTAATCGAAACCGGAATGGCCTGCTCGTTCATGGCGTTTTACTCGTCGTTGTTATCGTTATCATCCGGCATATCGAGTACCGCTTGCGATTCGCTGCCGGGCAAGGCTTCTACGCCTTTCAGCTTGCGTGAGATGGCACGGCTGCGTACTTCGGCACTATCGATGGTGTTGACCGTTTCTTGCAGTTTCTTCTTGGTTTTTGCCAGCACATCACCAAACTTGGTGAACTCGGTTTTTACGGCGCCCAGCACTTGCCAGACTTCGCTGGAGCGCTTTTCAATGGCCAGGGTTTTAAAGCCCATCTGCAGCGAATTCAACATCGCTGCCAACGTTGTCGGGCCAGCAATCGTTACGCGATGTTCGCGTTGCAACCATTCGGCGAGTCCCGCCCGACGCAGCGCTTCGGCGTACAAGCCTTCGGTCGGCAAATACAGCACGGCAAAATCGGTGGTATGTGGAGGATTCAAGTATTTTTCCCGAATGGTTTTTGCTTCCAGTTTCAGGCGCGATTCCAGCAATTTCCCTGCTTCTTCAATGGCTGGCAAATCGGCGCGCTCCTGAGCATCGAGCAGGCGTTGATAATCTTCAATCGGAAACTTGGCATCAATCGGTAAGTACACTGGCGTATCGTCGTGACGGCCCGGCAACTTGATCGCGTACTCGACTCGCTCTGAGGATTTGGCGCCGGTTGCAATATTCGCTTCGAATTGCTCCGGTGCCAGAATTTGTTCCAGCAACGCGCCGAGTTGCACCTCACCCCAGGTGCCGCGCGCTTTAACGTTGGTCAGCACGCGTTTCAAGTCACCAACGCCGGTGGCTAGTTGCTGCATTTCGCCGAGGCCTTTGTGCACTTGCTCCAGCCGCTCGCTGACCAGCTTGAACGAATCCCCCAGGCGCTTTTCCAAAGTTGCGTGCAATTTTTCATCGACAGTAGCACGCATCTGTTCGAGTTTTTGATTATTGTCGGCTTGCAGCGTCGACAATTGCTTCTCGACTGTCGTGCGCACTTGCTCCAGCTTTTGTTCGGAACTGACACCTAGAGCTTTCAGCGTTTCGGTCAATTCGGTGCGGAAACGGGCGAAGGCGTGATCGAGCTTATCGCGGCCTTCCCGATCGGCAATCGTCGCTTTTTCCAATTGCTGGCCAACGGTTTCGCGCAGGTGTTCAAAGCGCTGATTGAGCTCGCTCTGCAACGTTGCCAGTTGTTGAAACGTCGCTTGCGCATGCTGATTCTGATTGTCTTGCGCGGCGCGGGCATGGCGTTCAATGTTGTCGGCGAGTTCTTTGCGCTGATGTTGATTGTTGCGCTCCATTTCCTGACGCCAATGTTCTTTCAACTCGCGCAGTTGCTCGCTGAGGGCCTGGGTCTGTTCGCGCATCGCGACGGAGTTGTCCTGGCGGCGTTGCTGCCACAGTAACAACACGCTGAGCGCCGCAAGGGCAATCAACACCAACAGCAAAATCGTGGTCAGGGGCATGAACGGGCCTTTTGAATCGAGGAATGGCGGTATTGTGCCGATCATTATCGGCGCAGGCGAGCGCAGGGTCTGCGCCCGCGTTAAGATCGCGGCTGAGGTGATAGCGGTCCATGACGCGAAAAAAACATAACCCCTGGTTCAATTTCAAACAATTCCGGGTCGAGCAGCACCAGGCCGGCATGCGGGTAACGACCCATGCCTGTTTATTTGGCGCATTGGTCGAAGCAGGCACCGCCAGGCGTCTGCTCGATATCGGTACCGGCACCGGCTTGTTGGCCTTGATGCTGGCGCAGCGTTTTGCCGTGCATATCGATGCCGTCGAATGCGACGAAGGTGCGCTGGCCGACGCCATCAACAACTTCGCACGCAGCCCTTGGGCGCAACGCCTGCATTTGCATGCGGCGCGCTTTCAGGACTTTGTCGAACGCTGCCCACAGCGCTATGACTGCATCGTCAGCAATCCACCGTTTTTTTCTGCTTCGATGGCGGCGGATCATGCAGCGCGTCATTTGGCCCGTCATGACGATGCGCTACCGCTCACTGAGCTATTGACCGGGGCCGAGCGCTTGCTCAGCGAACGCGGCCAGCTATGGTTATTGTTACCCGACAGCGCCGAAGCACGTTTGCGGGCAGCAATGGACGACACCGGCTTGCATCTTCAGCAACGAATTGGCTTGCGCAACCTGCCGCACAAGCCGGTCGACCGGCTGATTTTCCAGCTTGGCCAGCAAGCGCAAGCGCTGCAGCAACGTGAACTGGTGATTTATCAGCCATACCCCAACTACAGCGAAGTCTGCCATCGTTTGTTGCAGCCGTATTACGCCTCCTTGTGATCTGCCGTTTTTGCTTTGGAATTCCACCACTTACCGCTATCCTTTACGGGATTTTGGGCCACGAATAACAACCAGGAGGGACGTATGAAGTTTCTGAAATATGCCTTGATCACCGTGGTGGTGCTGATGGTGGCACTGGCTGGCATTGGCTTTTTGTTGCCATCCAGCGTGCAGGTCGAGCGCAGTGTCGTGATCAATGCCAGCCCGGAGCAGGTATTCAACAAGCTCAACGATCTGCAGCAGTTCAATGAATGGTCGCCGTGGTATGGCATGGACCCGAAAGCCCAGTACAGCTACGAAGGCCCGGCCACCGGTGCGGGCGCCAAGATGATCTGGAAAAGTGAAGACCCGAATGTCGGTGCCGGTTCACAGGAAATCGTTGAGTCGACGCCGTACACACTGATTCGGGCCCGGCTGGAATTTGTCGGTCAGGGCGGCGCCGATGCCGAATATCGGTTGAAAGCCGTTGAGCAGGGCACCGAAGTCACCTGGGCGTTCAGTACCGATTTTGGCAACGATGTGGTCGGTCGTTGGTTTGGCTTTTTATTGTTCGATCAGATGATCGGCGCCGATTACGAAAAGGGCTTGAATCAACTGAAAGCCACGTTGGAAAAGTAAGTTCGTCACAGCGGGCGAGCCACCATCGCCCGCTTTTTATTTCTGCCATGTACAGATGGCAGTAGCAAGGTTTCAGGAGTGCTTCATCGATGCGTTGGCGTACGCTATTAGGCGCAGTCATCAGCCTGGGGTTGTTGGCGTTTGCGTTGCAGTTTTTGTTCAAAATCGCCCAGCGCTATCGTTACGAAGACATTGTCGAACACCTGCATAATCTGCCTTGGTGGCAGGTGGGTATCGCGCTTGGCTTGACGGCCACCAGTTACATTCTGCTGACCGGTTATGACGCGCTGGCGCTGGTTTACCTGAAACGAAAACTGCCTTATCACCGCACCGCACTTGCATCGTTTGTCGGTTACACCTTCAGCCATAATCTCGGCTTTGCGCTCGTTACCGGCTCCAGCGTTCGTTACCGTTTGTATTCGCTGTGGGGTTTGAATACCGGCGAAATCGCCCAGCTCGTCATGTTCTGCAGCATCACGTTTTTCTTGGGCCTTTTTTTCGCCGGTGGTTTGGCCGTGGTCATTTCACCACCAGCGCTGCCACCGGGAATCGACCTGCCGCCTTGGGTGTTGAACTCGCTCGGCTGGGTCGCGCTGGCTACGGCAATGTCGTATTTCCTGATTCCGGTTTTTTGGCGCAAGCCGATTGTGCTGCGCGGTGTTGAAATTCGTTCACCCGGCTTTCGTATTTCAGTCTTGCAATACCTGATTGCCGGTCTCGACTGGGTGCTCGCTGCCGGCGTGCTTTATGCGCTGCTGCCGCCGGAAACGCGGCCGGATTTTCTGCAAGTGCTGCCGATTTTCATGGCCGGCAATATCCTCGGCGTCATGCTGCACGTGCCGGGCGGCATCGGCATCTTCGAAGGCGTCGTGACGTTCTTGTTGAAAGATCACATCCCGGAGCCGCAAATTCTCGGCGCCTTGATTGCCTATCGCGTTGCTTACTATGTGCTGCCATTTATCACCGCGCTGCTGTTGTTCGGTGGTCACGAACTGTTGCAGTTGATGAAACGGGCGCATGACCGGGTGCAGCCGGAAGCCCGCGGCTTTTTGGCGACCATGCTCGGGTTTGCCGTATTCGCCTGCGGCGCTATTGTGTTGTTCTCGGTAGCAACACCGACAAAGCTTGACCGGCTGGTCGCGATTGCCGAAGTCGTACCGCTGTGGCTGCTGGAAACCACCCATTTTCTCGCTGCGCTTGGTGCCTTGTTACTGATTCTGCTGGCCCGCAGTCTGGTCCGGCAAAGCCAGAACGCGTTTAAAGCGGCGCTATGGCTGTTGCCGTTCACGGCATTGCTGGCCTTCACCAAAGGTATGCAGTTGCTGGTGTTGTTGCCGCTGGTGCTGGTCTGGTTGGCATTGATGCCAAGCGGCGTGCATTTCCACCGCCAGCGCTCGGTGATTCGCTCGCCATTTTCCACCGGTTGGCTGATGGCGATCAGCTCGGTGGTGCTGATCAGTCTCTGGCTGACATATTTTTCCTACCGGGAAATCCCGACTGGTATCGAGCCGTTTACCCAGATCGCACTGATGAACGAAAAAGCCCGCAGCTGGCGCTCGCTGCTGTCAATTCCATTGGCGATCATCATCGTTGCGCTGGTGCGTGTGTTCCGCTCGCCAGTACGGCAAACGGTACCGGCACCGAACAGCGGCCAGCTCGATCACATGCTGGAACGCAGTCGAACCGCGTTGGCGCAACTTTCCCGGCTCGGTGACAAACGCTTTATCTGTAATCCGGACTACACTGCATTTGTCATGTATGTCGCCAATGGTCGCAGCCTGATTGCGCTGGGCGATCCGGTCGGCGATGAACCGGAACACCTGGAACTGCTCTGGCAATTCCGTGAGCGCGCTGACCACGTTCGGCGCCGACCAGTGATTTTCATGGCAAGGCCGGAAAAGCTTTCGACCTATTACGAGCTGAACCTGGTGCCGCACAAGCTGGGTCAGGAAGCGGTGGTTGATCTGGCTATGCTCGACGATCACATTTCGCTGGAGCTGGCCGAGCAGCACAAGCAGGTGTTCGCCCAAGGCTTCCGGATTGAAGTGCTGAGCGCCGATAAAGTCGCGGCCTGTTTGCCGGAAATGAAAGCCATTTCCGATCGCTGGATGGCGGCGCGCGAATTGGAAGAGCAGGGTTTTGTGTTGGGCCAGTTTGACGCCAACTACCTGATGCAATTGCCGCACGCGATGCTGTATTGGCAAGACAAGCTGGTTGGTTTCGCCAGCCTGATGTGCAGCGGTGACCAGCGTGAAATGGCCGTGGATTTACTGCGTCATGAAAGTGACTTGCCGGAAGGCTGGCTGGTCAGTTTTTACATCGCGCTGTTCCGCTGGGCCAGTGCCGAAGGCTACCAACGCTTCTGCTTTGGCTTGGCGCCGGTCACCGACTGGAGCGATCACCCGCTGGCGGCGCTGTGGAGCAAAATCGGTCACACGCTGATGCGGCACGCGCGCCATGTCGAACAACCGGACGCGGTACGCGAATTCAAGGAAAAATTCCGTCCGGTCTGGGAAGACCGTTACTTGATTACCTCGAGCACAGCACCGCTACCGCAAGTGCTGGCCGATGTCAGTGAATTGATGTCACGTGAACCATTGAAGCAGGAAACGTAACGCCACGGGTAGTTCGTCGTGGCGTGCATATTGTTAAGGAGCTCGCCATGTTGGAACAATACGACTCACTGAAAACCTTTGTTGAACAACGCATCGCCTTTGTCGCCCGCAGCGCGCTAAGCCTGGAAGAAGCCAAACCCGGCTTTGCCCGCTGCCGGATGCCGCTGGCCAATAACGAAAACCATATGCACAGCATGTACGCCGGCGCTCAGTTCACGCTGGCCGATATCACCGGCGGCGTGCTGGCGCTGGTTTCTTTTGATCGCGAACGCTTTTACCCAACGCTGAAAGATTTGCATATCGAATTTAAACAACCGGCCCGTTCGGATTTGACCTGTACGATGCGTATAGATGAGGAAAGTCTGAAGCAGCTGCGAGAACAAGCCGACCGTGATGGTAAAGCTAAATTTCAACTGCATGGTGAACTATGCAACAACAACGGAGAAGTGGTTGCTGTCGCCAAAGGCGAGTTTCAGGTTAGAGCGCTGAATCGCTAAGTCACCAGGAGGTTGGGGCGCGCTGTCCAACTTCCTGGCTTAATACTAAAATGCAAAAAAATCCGCGCAGGTTGGATACGGTGTAACTATAACGCGGTCACTTTGTTATGAACGTAGTCGCTATACATGCCCGCGAAATCCTTATGTTGCGTCGCCGTCGTATGCCCCATTCCTTTGGCAATAAATAGCTGTTTTACACTGGACTGTGATTGATCAAACAGCCTTTGCGAAAGTGCGACAGGCGTTATGTTATCTTGATCGCCAACGACGACCAACAGTGGCGCCTTATGATGTTGCACTACTGCAATATTATCGACCACACGCAAGGCATCGCTGACTTCCACCGATATAAAAGGTTTGGCATACCAAGGCACCAAGGTGCGCGCCCATTCATCAACATTGGTGGTTGAACCCTCCAATACCAATCCATCAAGTTCGCGGTTCTTGGCGACATGGCCCGCTTCAAAACTACCGAGTGAAATGCCATGAACGATCAGCTTTCCTTGTACCTCGGTTCGCACAAAATCGAAATTCTCCAGGGCATCGGCTAACGCTAATGTGGTAGTTGGCTTGCCAGAGCTATAGCCATAACCACGCCGATCAAACATATACAGATTGACGTTCGCTTTGGTCAGGCGTTTGATGACACCAGCCGCACCTGACGGAATATCAAACATATTGCCACCGAAGTACAACACGGTTGCTTTGTTATTAGGGTGGACAACCGAGATGCCATAGCGTTGGCTACCGTCGCCGCGAGCGGATTTAAACTCGCGCAATTGATAGCCTTCAGGCAGCGCCTCTTCAATCAAACCTGAATGGTTTGGTTTAAAAACCGCCGACTCGTCAACTTTCAACGTTGTACAACTTGCCAGGAGCACTAGCGCCAGAGCGCCAAATATTGGTTTTATCATCTGAATCTCTTCCTTAAATCCACAGCGCAACTCATTTTGCCTTTAGCGCCAATCGCCGTCGACTGGCTTATGCAGTGCCAGTTGCTTTTGGCTCTAACGCTGAAATTTACGGGACTTCTACAGCGTTTACTATATGGCTAGAAATAATTTTTGTTGGGTGTGCACTAAGTAACCTACGGGCCTCTTGAAAACAAGAAACTCATTAGTCGTGACGGTTGCGCTTTAGTCTTCAGCCCTTCCTAAGCTCTCATTGAAGTTTGTCTGCAGCAAACCCTCGAACCCACTTAACCATATCCTCGACATCGTCCTTACGAAATTTATCAAAGTGTCCGTGGTCTGCGTTATTCCTGATGTCTGCTAAAGCTGTAATTCGTTTCTGAGTAAGTTTGTTATAGATCTCGGCTTTTGCGAGGTCAGCATTCAATCTATCCAGTTTTGTTTTCTCTGGAACATGAATCCCATGCATCTCACATAGTTTACGAAGCACATCTTCAAGAACTGCACCTATCAGCGAGGCCGCTGGAACATGGTAACCATTTGCAAGTAAGTGTTCGGCTTGCTCAACAAAGTCACCCAGTAGGTCCGCAGCAATTAATGCCTTCATATCAAATAAAAGTCCGTTCTCGAAATCGCTTGCCGCGGCCTGTAGAATGCCTAAGCAATGTGTAAAATAGTAAGAGGTTGTGGAAGTGTGATTGTTCTCGGCTAAATCTTTCAGAGCAGCATAGTGATCGCTATTAGCGCCACATGCTCTTCGTACTAGGTTAATCGCGGAAGTACGGAATCGCATGTAGTCCAGCTCGGAAGATGAACGGGTAGTCTCCTTTCCGTTCCAACCAGCCAATCCTAGCAGTTCTTCCCCTTGCCTCAATAAGGTATTGAATTGAGTTTGTATTAGTTCTTTTGTGTCCATATTTTCCGACTTCCGATTTAACTGAATACCAAATAGTGCTTTCTCGTTCTACTCAATCCCAACTCAGATTAAACCCAACCATATTCAAGTAATGCTGTTCCTGCTCCAGATCGGCGCGGACCAGACTATGCTCCTCCAGCCAACCATCAGGGAAATGCAGTTGCATATCATCCTGGTAAACGTCGATGTCAATTTCTGGTAGCGGGTCGGGTGTGCGGCGATGATGGAGCAGTACCGACAAGCGCAGTAAGCGCGCCAAGCGTTTGGCTTTTTCGCGCAGGTTTTTTGGCAGCTTATTGAATTCTTCTACCGCAAATTTGCGACGATGGACGCGCACCAGAATGGCTAACAGTACTTTTTCTTGCTGACTGAAGCCGTCGATATCGCTATGGCTAAGGATATAGGCGCCGTGTTTGTGCATTTGGCCGTAGGAAATGACCAAGCCGATTTCGTGCACCAGTGCCGACCAATTCAACAGCGCGTGCAGTTCTGGATCGTCCAATGCCCAGCTTTCGGCAACGCGCTGGTAAAAGTCTTCGCAGGTTTCGCGCACCAACTCGGCTTGTGCTTTATCGAGCTGATGGCGGGTAACGAGGCCCCAGATGCTGCGCTCGCGGACATCCATATCGGTGAAGCGGCCAACCAATTCGTAGAGCAGGCCTTCACGCAGTGCGGCATCGGTGGCGCGCATTTCGATGATGCCGAGAATTTCAAAACAACTGAGCAGAATGGCAAGACCCGGCGCAAATATCGAGCGGCGGTCTTCGGTTAAACCTGGCAAGCTGAGTTCACTGGCATTTTTTGCCATCAGCACCAAATCACGGAGTTGATATAAACGGCTTAAACTGATGACGCCGTCTTCATGTCCGAGCGCGCGCAGCACATCACTGATGCAGACAATGGTGCCGCTGGAGCCGATGCTGGCTTTCCAGCCGATATGGCGGTATTGCTGCTCGATGGTTTGCAGCTCCAGGTAGCACTGGGTTTGTGCTTCCTTGAATCGGCTTTTGCTGATTTGCCCGTCTTCGAAGAACTTGCCGGCGAACGCGACGCAGCCCATTTGCAATGAGCTTAAAATTTCTGGGGTAAAACCGGTGCCGACAATGATTTCGGTGGAGCCGCCGCCGATATCGACAATCAGGCGTCGCTCTTTCTCGGCGGTGGTGTGCGCAACACCGGCGTAAATCAGACGCGCTTCTTCTTTTCCGGCGATGACTTCAATCGGAAAGCCCAAGGCTTGACTGCCGAGCTGTAAGAACGTGCTGGCATTTTTCGCTTTGCGCAGGGTGTTGGTGCCAACCGCGCGCACAGCGGTTGGTGGCATACCTTTCAGGCGCTGACCGAACATTTGCAGGCAGGAAACGCCGCGCATGATCGCTTCATCGGACAACACATCGTCTTCATAAAGCCCGGCGGCCAATTGCACGCGCTCTTTCAAGCGGCCAATGGTCAGCAGGCCGCCATCGATCACTTTCGCAATGGTCATGTGAAACGAGTTGGAACCCAGATCAACGGCCGCGACAACGTCATGTTGTGGCGGCCATTCCTGCAAGCTGCGTTTCGGCATGCGTGGTTTCCGTTTTTTTAACGACGACGTGGACCGCGCCGCTGACCACCGCCACCGGTGTTACGGCGATGCGCGCGTTGTTCGCGATGAGCCGGGCTGCGTGGAATCATGTGCTTTGGTGAAACGGGTTCTCGCAGCAGATCCGGCGTGATCGGCTCAACCGGAATTTTGTGGCCGATGTAGTCTTCAATCGCCGGCAGGTTCATTGCCGTTTTCTCCGAAGCAAAACTGATGGCATCACCTTCTCTGCCGGCGCGAGCGGTACGGCCAATGCGATGCACGTAATCTTCGGCATCATCGGGCAGATCGACGTTGAAGACGTGGCTGACGCCTTCGATATGCAAACCGCGAGCGGCTACATCGGTGCAGACCAGCACGGCGAGTTCGCCAGCTTTCAATTGCTCCAGCAACGCGATGCGTTTTTTCTGCGGCACGTCGCCGGTCAGCAAGCCAGCATTCAAACCATAAGCGGCCAAATGCGCCCAGACGTCTTCGCTGCCGTGACGGGTATTCAGGAATACAATCGCGCGCTCGGGTTTCAGCGTGTCGAACAAACCAAGCAACAACGGAATGCGTTCTTCGTAGGATGGCAAGAACATACGCTCGCGAATTTTGCCGGCGGTCATTTGGTCCGGCTCGACGCGGATATGTTCGGCGTCATTCATGTGCTCGTAGGCAAGTTCCAGCACGCGCTGTGAGAACGTCGCTGAGAACAGCATGTTCAGGCGATCGTGCGGCGGTGGCATTTTGCGCAGCAGGTAACGGATGTCGGCGATGAAACCCAGGTCGAACATGCGGTCGGCTTCGTCGAGAATGACAACGTCGATGGCCTCTAAACCGTAGCAACCCTGTTTGTAATAATCGATCAAGCGACCAGTGGTGCCGATCAAGACATCGACGCCTTGCTCGATGTTGCGCCGCTGTTCTTCATAACCGGCGCCACCGTACACCACAGCGAGTTTCAGACCCGTGTGTTTGGCGAGTTTCAAACCGTCGTTATAAATCTGAATCGCCAGTTCACGCGTAGGAGCCATGATTAACACGCGTGGTTCGTTCGGGCGGCGGCCTTCGATTTCCGGCAGCGTCAGCAGGTCATGAAACGCCGCCAGCAGAAACGCCGCCGTTTTGCCGGTGCCGGTCTGGGCCTGGCCGGCGATGTCTTTGCCCTGCATCAGCAGCGGCAGCGTTTGTGCTTGGATGGGTGTGCATTGCTGGTAACCCAGTTCGTTCAATGCCTTGATTAGATTGGGGTGCAGCCCCATATCAGTGAAACGTATATCGGTTAGATGTGTACTCATGCTGTCCTGTCATGGGTCGCTGGGCTTGCCAAGTCGACGCCGATTGCTTTCAAATAGCGGTTTAATTCAATCACCGGACGCTCATTTTTCCTGTGGTGGCCGGTTCGGAGTATGCCATGAGCTCAAATATTACCTATTTAACCGACGATAGCTTTGAAGCCGAAGTCCTGAAGGCGGATGGCCCGGTCCTGGTCGACTACTGGGCCGAATGGTGTGGCCCTTGCCGTATGATCGCGCCAATTCTGGACGAGATCTCTGGCGAATACGCCGGTAAGCTCAAGGTCGCCAAGCTTAACATCGACGAGAACCCGGCAACAGCGCCGAAATATGGCATTCGCGGCATCCCGACGCTGATGCTGTTCAAGAACGGTCAGGTCGCCGCGACCAAAGTCGGTGCGCTGTCGAAGTCGCAACTGACGGCATTCATCGACAGCAATATCTGATGAATTTTTGAGCATAACGGCCGCCGATCGCGGCCGTTATGCTTTACAGCCCGTTCAATGAGTGCTAATTTGACTCATGGCGGCCATTCCTCGTCCCGCCAGTCGAATCACTCCCAAACATTATTCGTTATCAACATCAGGCCATCAGCGCCTCATCGATTGAGTCCAATCCGTCTTGTCTACACAGCAGCAACCCATGAATCTGACCGAATTAAAGAAAAAATCCGCCCAAGAACTTTCTGATATCGCCCAGTCCTACGACCTTGAAGGCACCGCGCGCCAGCGCAAACAGGACATCATTTTCGCGATTCTGAAAAACCACGCGAAAAACGGCGAGCCGATTTACGGCGATGGCGTACTGGAAATTCTGCCCGATGGTTTCGGCTTCCTGCGTTCCTCGGATGGCTCTTACCTCGCTGGCCCTGATGACATTTATGTGTCGCCATCGCAAATCCGCCGGTTCAACCTGCATACCGGTGACACTGTAGCCGGGCAAATTCGCCCGCCAAAAGATTCCGAACGTTATTTCGCGTTGCTGAAAGTTGACCACATCAACTTCGACAAGCCGGAAAACGCCAAAAACAAAATTCTGTTTGAAAACCTGACTCCGCTGCACCCGAAAGAGCGTTTGCGTCTGGAGCGTGGTAACGGTTCGACCGAGGACATGACTGCACGTGTCATCGACTTGTGCGCGCCGATTGGCAAAGGCCAACGCGGCTTGATCGTGGCGCCGCCGAAAGCCGGTAAAACCATGATGCTGCAGAACATTGCCCACTCAATTACCGCCAATCACCCGGACTGCACGCTGATCGTCTTGCTGATCGACGAGCGCCCTGAGGAAGTCACCGAAATGCAGCGCTCGGTGCGCGGCGAAGTGGTCGCCTCAACGTTCGATGAACCGGCACCGCGTCACGTCCAGGTCGCCGAGATGGTCATTGAAAAAGCCAAACGCCTGGTTGAGCACAAAAAAGACGTGGTCATTCTGCTCGACTCGATTACCCGATTGGCCCGTGCTTACAACACCGTTATTCCTTCATCGGGCAAAGTATTGACCGGTGGTGTCGATGCCAACGCGCTGCAAAAACCGAAACGCTTTTTCGGTGCCGCCCGTAACATTGAAGAAGGCGGCAGTCTGACCATTATCGCCACCGCGTTGATCGAAACCGGCTCGAAAATGGACGACGTCATTTACGAAGAATTCAAAGGCACCGGCAACATGGAACTGCACCTCGAGCGCAAAATCGCTGAGCGTCGCGTGTTCCCGGCGATTCACTTCAACCGCTCGGGTACTCGCCGCGAGGAGTTGATCACGTCGCCAGCTGAATTGCAGAAGATGTGGATTCTGCGCAAGATTCTGGCGCCGATGCAGGAAATCGAAGGCATGGAATTCCTGGTCGACAAGCTCAGCCTGACCAAGACCAATGACGAATTCTTCGAGATGATGAAGCGTCAATGATCTTCACGCTGCACAACAAAAGGCCGAGAATGTTCGGCCTTTTTTGTTTTTCACCTCCCTGTGAAAAACCCTGCGGGCTTACGCGAAAAAGTGCTCCTGGCACTTTTTTGTTCTTCCGTTTTAGTCGAAACTGATGCCAGAAAGACGCTCTGATTGAGGTCGATAACAATGAAATACCACGACTTGCGAGATTTCATCGCCCTGCTGGAACAGCGCGGCTTGCTGAAACGCATTCAAACCGAAGTCGATGCCCATCTGGAAATGACCGAGATTTCCGATCGGGTGCTGCGTGCTGGTGGCCCGGCGCTATTGTTCGAAAACGTCAAAGGCCATTCGATGCCGGTACTGACCAATTTGTTTGGCACCACCGAGCGGGTCGCGCTCGGCATGGGCCAGGACAGCATCGAGCGCTTGCGCGAAGTCGGTGAAACGCTGGCATTTTTACGTCAGCCGGAACCACCAAAAGGGATTCGCGAAGCCTGGGGACAATTACCGGTTTGGAAACAGGTGTTGAATCTGTCGCCGCGTACGGTGCGCAGTGCTCCTTGCCAAGAGATTGTTCTCGAAGGTGATGCCGTCGATTTAAGTAACATCCCGGTGCAAACCTGCTGGCCTGGCGATGCCGGTCCGTTGATCACCTGGGGTTTGGTGATCACTCAAGGGCCGCACAAACCGCGCCAGAATCTCGGTATTTATCGCCAGCAAGTGATCGGCAAAAATAAAGTCATCATGCGCTGGCTCGCGCATCGCGGCGGCGCGCTCGATTTTCTCGAATACCAGAAAGCCAATCCCGGTAAACCGTTTCCGGTTTGTGTCGCGCTTGGTGCCGACCCGGCGACGATTCTTGGTGCCGTGACACCGGTGCCGGACAACTTAAGTGAATACGGTTTCGCCGGTTTATTGCGTGGCGAAAAGACCGATGTCGTCAAAGCCCTCGGTAGCGAGCTGCAGATCCCGGCGTCTGCCGAAATCGTGCTTGAAGGCGTAATTCATCCGAACGAAATGGCGGCAGAAGGGCCGTTTGGCGACCACACCGGTTATTACAACGAAGTCGAACAGTTTCCGGTGTTCACGATAGAACGCATTACGATGCGTAAAGATCCGATATACCACTCGACGTACACTGGCAGGCCGCCGGATGAACCAGCAATCCTCGGTGTCGCGTTGAATGAAGTATTTGTGCCTATCTTGCGCAAGCAATTTCCGGAGATCGTTGATTTCTATCTGCCACCGGAAGGCTGTTCGTATCGAATGGCGGTCGTGACGATGAAAAAGCAATACGCCGGTCACGCCAAGCGGGTGATGATGGGCGTATGGAGTTTTCTGCGCCAGTTCATGTACACCAAATTCATTATCGTCACCGACGACGATATCGATGCCCGCAACTGGGAAGACGTTATGTGGGCGCTGACCACGCGCGTCGATCCATCGCGCGATACGCTGCTGGTCGACAACACGCCAATCGATTACCTGGATTTTGCTTCGCCAGTATCCGGTCTTGGTTCGAAGATGGGTATCGATGCCACTAATAAGTGGCCGGGTGAAACCACCCGTGAATGGGGTGAACCGATTCGGATGCGCGAGGACGTCAAGCAGCGTGTTGATGCCATCTGGAATCAGCTTGGTTTATAAGCCGCAATGAGCGATGGTTTTGTTCTCGCGGTTGGTAACCAGCAGGTCGCTTGCGATCGTTCGCTAACGCTGCTCGAAAACATCCACCGCGCCGGTTTCCGTGCTCTGAGCGCCTGCCGCAATGCCGCTTGCGGCATCTGTCGCGCCAAAATCCGGCGCGGTAACGTACACTATAAGCAGGAGCCACGCGGTTTGTCCGAAGCGGAACGCGTGCACGGCTTCTGTTTGCCTTGCGCTGGTTTCAGTGACGCGGATCTGGAATTGGAATGGGCGGGTTTGCAATCGAAGGATGTCGTAGACGTGCGAAAAATCAGTTGTCAGGTGCAGTCCGTTACGCCGCTGAACACCGATACCTATTTGGTCAGTCTGGTGCCGGCGGATGGCTCGCAGCCGCAGTACGCCGCTGGCCAGTATTTGCAATTGATCATGCCCGATGGTTCGCCGCGTTCCTTTTCGATTGCCAGTGCCCCCGAGTCGCAGCTGATTGATGTGCATATCAAAGTCATTCCCGGTCATGAACGAGCACAGCAAGTCATCGATCATGTGCAGCGTCGGCAAGTGGTTACGGTTGAACTGCCATTCGGTGAATGCCATCTGCCGGACAATGAACATCCACTACTGATGATTGCTGGTGGTACCGGCTTTGCACCAATGAAGTCGCTGATCGAATCGTCACTGGCGCGACATGAAGCCCGAGACATGTGGTTGTACTGGGGTGCTGCCAATAAGAGCCAGTTGTATTGGCATGAGCAGATGTTGGCACTGAGCACGCAACATTTACGACTGCATTATGTGCCGGTGTTGGCGATGGCCGATGAAGGCTGGTACGGCGCCACCGGCTTTCCGCATTTGAAGGCCGCTGACGATCACGGCGATTTTTCCGCGTTCGAAGTATTCTGCAGTGGTTCCGAAGGCATGGCCCGGGCGGTGTACGCGTTCATGCAAGCCAAGGAAGTGCCGGATCATCGCTTTCATTCCGACTGGATTGATATCTTGCGCAACCAAGGGGCGCTCTGATCGTTTGATTGCCAAGTCAGACTACGCAATCGTACAAGAATCGATTTCGAGCTAATTCAATGCGCTCCCTTCTTTGTTGCATAATGCCCAAAGAAGGGAGCAAAGCTATTACTTCCGAAACAAACGCCACAAAAAGAACAGCGCCGTTACGCTGAAAAACACCAGCATCCAGGCACCCATCGACAGGCCCAACAGGGTCCAGTCGACTTCGGCACAGGCGCCGCTGCCTTTGAACAGCTCGCTGAGCACTTCACTGGTGCTGAATACTTCCATCATGTAATCGAGGCTGGGGCCGCAGGCCGGCACTTCATCTTTCGGCAGGCTTTGCAGCCAGACCTGGCGGCCGGCTGCGACAATACCGAGCACCGCTGAAGCCAGGCCTAGGCCATTGAATACCCGGTTCAATAGCGTCGCGGGTTTGGCGTTGGTGACCGCCAGCAGCAATGCGAATACGCCGATCAGGAACACGGCCAGGCGTTGAACGATACAAAGCGGGCAGGGCTGCAGGCCTTCGACGTACTGAAAATAGTAAGCGGCGACCAGCAATTCATGACAAACAAAGGCAAGTAACCAGTTCAGGGTACGACTGTGCATGGCGAATATCTTACAAGTAATAGCGTCAATGGCCCGCCACTGTAGCGGCAAATGTCGCGTCTGCAAATCTTTGGACAAATGCTACAAATGAAAGATACCAATCGGAGCGGTGACATCCAATCCGTTTTGACTGGTTTCGTTTGCGGGAGTGGGCGGTTTCCCGACTGAGCATTTCCGAAAGCCGGCAGGCGGATGCCTGTCCTGCGTCAGTCCACGGTGCCGGAAGCACCGGAACAGGCCGCAGGCATTTTGCGTAAGGCTTTCCCCAACGGTGGCACCGAAGGAGGATCCAATGGTTCTGCCCAAACCTGTCTACGAGTCCATTCCCTACGCCTATCTAGTGGCTGGGGTGTTGACCTTTCTGTTGATCGAATCGGCTGGCCGTTATTTGCCGGCGGTATTTTTCGTCGCCGCGGCGTTGATGATATTTCAGCTCAGGCACAGCTACCGACAAAACCAGGCTGAACAGGACGAAGCGAAAGCTCGTCGAATGCGCAAGCTGGCGCGTCGTTTGAATACGGATTGATCGAGCAGCGAAGTCCCCTCCGCGCTTTCCGCTTGCCAACGGGTGTTCGATAAAAGTTGAACGATGGTTCGAAGAAAATGCGGTAACTTCAATCGCGGTCCACACTTTTTCTCAGGCAAGAAAAAAGCCCCTTATTGAGGGGCTTTCAATTTTTCCAGTCTGCAGGGCCCAGTGTCCTCTGAGCTTCTTTGTGTGCGCTAGCGGTGACTTTATATCATCGTGAAAATTCACAGGCAAACACTTTTTTACATGTTTTTTACAGGCCTGTTTGTGATTTCCACTCTGCTGCAATGCATCACCATCAGCGCTTTTTCATCGCTTCTGTAAGCAAGGCACCAAAGCCACCAACCGACGCCGGCTTTTCCTGACGCTGGCGCGGCGCCTGGCCGCTAGGACGCGTGTCCCGTTTGGCTTGCGCACCACCGGTTGCGCCAATATTGCTCAGCGCATCACTGCGCATCGACAGCGCAATACGCTGGCGCTGGACATCGACCTCCATGACGGTGACGTTGACGATGTCGCCGGCTTTCACCACTTCACGCGGATCTTTGACGAAGCGATCAGCAAGCTGGGAAATGTGCACCAGACCATCCTGATGGACGCCGACATCAACGAAGGCACCAAAGTCCGTGACGTTGGTGACCGTGCCTTCCAGTTGCATACCGATTTTCAAATCGGAAACTTTCTCGACGCCTTCGCGGAAGGTCGCGGTTTTGAATTCACCGCGCGGATCGCGTCCGGGCTTTTCCAGTTCGGCGATGATATCGGTGACCGTTGGCGCACCGAATTTTTCATCGGTGTAATCGGCGACTTTCAAACCGCGCAGGAAGCTGACGTTGCCCATCAATTCCTTGATTGAGGATTTCTGATTTTTCTGCAGAATCTTTTCGACCACCGGATAGGCTTCCGGGTGCACCGCTGAAGCGTCGAGAGGATTGTCGCCACCGACGATGCGCAGGAAGCCCGCCGCTTGCTCGTACGTTTTCGCGCCAAGACGTTCAACCTGTAGCAAATCCTGACGTGATTTAAAACGGCCATTCTTGTCACGGAACGACACGATATTGGCAGCCAATGTCCGGTTCAAACCGGATACTTTCGCGAGCAATGGCACCGAGGCGGTATTGATATCAACGCCGACAGCGTTGACACAATCCTCAACTACGGCATCCAGTGTTTTGGCGAGCTGTGCTTGCGAGACATCGTGCTGATACTGACCCACACCAATTGATTTCGGTTCGATCTTGACGAGCTCAGCCAGCGGGTCTTGCAGACGGCGAGCAATCGACACGGCACCGCGATAGGAAACATCCAGATTCGGGAATTCCTGCGCGGCCAATTCCGATGCCGAGTAAACGGAGGCACCCGCTTCAGAGACGACCACTTTCGTTGCTTTGATTTCCGGCGCCGCTTTCAGTAAGTCAGCGACCAGTTTGTCGGTTTCGCGCGAAGCTGTGCCGTTACCGATACTGATCAAACCGACATTGAATTTGACGCAGAGCATATGCAGCATTTTCAGTGAGTTGGTCCACTCGTTTTGCGGCGCATGCGGGAAAATCGTGACGTTATGCAACAGCTTGCCGGTATCATCGACGACGACGGCTTTGACGCCGGTACGCAAGCCCGGATCAAGGCCCATGGTGGTTTTTGAACCAGCCGGCGCCGCCATCAACAAGTCCCGCAAATTGGCGGCGAATACACGAATGGCATCGGCTTCGGCGCGCTCGCGCAAATCGTTAAATATTTCGGTTTCAAAACGGGTCGCGAGTTTGATGCGCCAGGTCCACTGCGCCATCTGCATCAGCCAGCCATCGGCAGCACGGCCTTTGTCTTCAACGCCGAGGTGTTTGGCGACCTGCATTTCCAGCGCGGTATCGGCGCGCTCGCCTTCCGGCACTTCATGTGGCACCAAGGTCAGCGTCAACACGCCTTCGTTGCGACCACGGAACATGGCCAGTGCACGATGCGATGGCACTTTTTCAATCGCTTCGGCAAACTCGAAATAGTCGCGGAATTTCGCGCCTTCGTTTTCCTTGCCTTCGACCACTTTCGATTTGATCAGCGCGTGCTGTTTCAGGAAGGCGCGCAGTTTGGCCAGCAAGCTCGCGTCGTCAGCAAAGCGTTCCATCAGAATGAAACGTGCACCTTCCAATGCCGCTGCCACATCGGCGACACCTTTGTCAGCATCGACGTAGTCGGCAGCGGCGGTTTCCGGAGACAGATTCGGATCGGCAAACAGTGCATCGGCCAGTGGTTCCAAGCCAGCTTCAATGGCAATCTGGCCTTTGGTGCGGCGCTTCGGTTTGTACGGCAGGTATAAATCTTCCAGCTCGGTTTTGCTCAGCACGTTCTGGATTTGATTTTCCAGTTCCGGCGTCAGCTTGCCCTGATCGCCGATGCTTTTCAGAATCGCGCCACGGCGATCTTCCAGTTCGCGCAAATAATTCAGGCGCTCATCAAGATTACGCAGATCGGTATCGGTCAGGCCGCCGGTCACTTCTTTCCGGTAACGGGAAATAAACGGCACCGTCGCGCCTTCGTCGAGCAGGGTAATGGCGGCATTGACCTGTTGTGGCCGTACATTCAGTTCCGTCGCGATCAGACGAGCGATATCAAGCATGGGTCAAACAATCCTGATTGATGAAAAATTCGTCACTTGTCAGTGACACAAAGGCATGCGGAAAATCCGGAGCGGGCCGGATTATAGGACGATCACTGCATCAGTATCAGTCTTGACTTCTCGATTCCGTGAACGGTGGGATTCAGGCACTCGGTCGGCGATCTTTCTTCAGACGCACGTACAGCGTTCGATGCACACGTGCGACAACAGTGCCCTGAGCATCGACGATATCGATATGGAATTCCGGCAGGTGCTTGTCGCCGGTAGCGGTGGCGTCGCGTATCGCCTGGATCTGGCCTTCCGACAATCTGAAATGGGCGCTGACGACACCGGAGGCCGCAGTCAGGTAGTCGATGCTGGCGGTCTTGTCCCAGACCCAGTAATCGCGGCCGAGATTGCGCATCAGCATCAGCATGTAGAACGGGTCGGTCATTGCGTACAGCGAACCGCCGAAATGGGTACCGACGTAATTGCGTTTCCAGCGCGGCGCTTTCAGGTCGACGATGACGTGACGAAAATCCGGGCTGACGCTGCGCACCTTGATGCCGGCACCGCGAAACGGCGACCAAATATTCAGCAGGATGCGAAACCAGCGGTGATTCAGGTGCATGGGTAGTGGCTCCAATCAGATCGGACCAGATCATAAACGATGCGCCATGGCGTTGGCGACCTGCTGGCACAGCCATCACAATTTGTAACGACAAGCGGGTTCATATCAGCGAAAATTCGGTCAAGATAGCCGCCATTGGCCTATGCAGTGAGGGAACCATCGATGAACCAGACACAAGAAGAAACCCCGAAAATCCTGATTGTTGATGACGACATGCGCCTGCGGGCGCTGTTGGAGCGTTACTTGAAGGAACAAGGCTTCCATACCCGCGCGGTGCCCGATGGCGAGCAGATGGACAAGCAGTTGCAGCGCGAGAACTACCATTTGATGGTGCTCGATTTGATGCTGCCCGGTGAAGACGGCCTGTCGATTTGCCGCCGCCTGCGCGGTGCTGGCAACAAGATCCCGATCATCATGCTGACCGCCAAGGGCGATGAAGTCGACCGTATTGTCGGCCTCGAACTCGGTGCCGATGATTACATTGCCAAGCCATTCAACCCGCGTGAATTGCTGGCCCGGGTCAAAGCCGTGTTGCGCCGGCAAACGAAAGAAATCCCTGGCGCCCCGACTGGCGAGGAAGTGGTTGTCACCTTTGGCGAGTTTGCGCTGAATCTCGGCACCCGCGAGCTGCTGAAAAACGGCGAGCCGACGGCGCTGACCAGCGGCGAATTCGCGGTATTGAAAGCGCTGGTCCAGCACCCGCGGCAACCGCTGTCGCGTGACAAGCTGATGAACTTGGCCCGTGGTCGCGATTACTCGGCGTTGGAGCGTTCGATTGACGTGCAGGTGTCGCGTCTGCGCCGGATGATTGAAGTCGATCCACAGCGCCCGCGTTACATCCAGACCGTCTGGGGCGTTGGTTATGTGTTCGTGCCGGATGGCGGCGCTGCATGAGGTTTTTGCCGCGCGGCACGTTCGGTCGCATTGCGTTGCTGATTGGCGCGCTGCTGCTGATCAATCAGTTTATTTCCTATTACTCGGTGTCGATTTACATCGTGCAGCCGTTTGTGCGGCAGATCATGCACGCGGTGGCGATGCAGGTGCGGGTCGAGAACATGGGCGGCAGCATGAAGCTGAGCCCGGAAATCAGCGAGCGCTACCAGCAAGTTACCAATATCGAAGCGTACAATGAAAAAACGGCGCTGGAAAAAGGTCTGCAAGACGCCAAGGTTTACAACACCTTATCCGACGAAATCAATTTGTATCTTGATGGCCCATTCCGTTCGGAAGTGCGCGTTGAAGAGCATGATGGTTTGTATCTCTGGGTGCGTTCGCCGTATGTCAAAGATCGCTGGTTACGCATTCCGTTGCCGCAGTTTGAAAACCTTTATCCGTCTCCGCTGATTGTTTATCTATCGGCGATCACGATTCTGTCGCTGATTGGCGGCTGGGCGTTTGCCAGGCAGATTTCCCGGCCATTGCGTCGTCTGGAATTTGCGGCGCGCGAACTGGGCCGTGGCGACACGCCGGGACAATTGGTGGAAACCGGTACCGAAGAAATGGTCGCGGTGACACGCGCCTTCAACCAGATGGCGCGCAACGTTCATCAATTGGAACAAGACCGGACGATGCTGCTGGCCGGCATTTCTCATGATTTGCGCACGCCACTGACCCGGATTCGCTTGTCCAGCGAATTTCTGCCTGACGATTACGAAGACATCCGCGAAGGCATTATCCGCGACACCGAAGACATGGACGAAATCATCGACCAATTCATTTCGTTTGTTCGCGATGGTCGTGATGAACATTCCGAACCGGGTGACTTGAATGCGCTGGTGCATGGTGCGGGTGAAGCCGCGGCGATCAATGAGTCCGATGTCCGTTTTGATCTGGCCGAAGATTTACCGCCGGTGCCGTTCAAAGCCCTGGCAATGAAGCGGATGGTACGTAATCTCGTGGAAAATGCACTGCGTTATGCTGGTGCACCGGTCACGGTACGCACCCGTGTTGAACAGAATTTTGTTGTACTGTCGGTGCTCGATAATGGTCCCGGTATCAAAGAGGTGGATATTCCACGCTTGTTCCAACCATTTACCCGTGGTGATTCAGCGCGTTCCGGTCGCGGTACCGGCTTGGGCTTGGCCATCGTCAAGCGCATTGCCGAAATGCATAAGGCGCGCATTTCCTTACACAACCGGCCGGAAGGCGGTTTGGAAGCGCGAGTGATGATTCCGTATTTCTGAGGTCCATATGGCCTCATCGAAGTAACAGCGAGTAAATGACGTATGCTCAGACCAACTCCACAGCGCATTATTTTAGGCGTTAGCGTTTTGCTGCTGGCTGGTGTAGCCAGCGCTGACGGTTTGGCCGATTTACAAAGCGCTCTACAAATCCTGCAAGCGCAAGAAAAAATTCAGGCGCAGGTGATCAGCGAGTTTGCCGAAACCCGCGACCCGGATGATCCGAAGCGCAGCGGCTTTGTGCGTTTTCAGTTGACCGATGATCACCATGGTCTGCAGGTACACTACGACCGTGAAACGCTGCGCAAGCTGGAACAAGAACGTCAGCTACGTACCCAGAATGAAGACGCCGATACACCAACATTGAATGCCTTATCGCGGTTGGATGCCATTGATTTGAACGCAATGGTCGCCGCGGCCGCCAATTTGCAACGCAGCTTGCAGCGAGCGGAATTTATCAGTGAACAACCACGACTGGTCGATGGTAAACCGGTGCGCACTTTGCGCTTTGCGCTGCCGCTGGAAGCCGTGCTGCAGGATAAGAAAACCCGCGGCTATGTCAGCAGCTTCGATGCCCATCTGGAAATCGATATCGATGAACGAGGCGTACCGCTGACCTTGCGCCGTCAGTATCACGGCAAAGGTCGCGCTTACCTGGTCATCAGCATCGAAGCTTATGGTCAGCAAACCGAGCGCTTTCAAGTGATCAATAATCGTTTGATCAGCATTCACAATCATTCCGAGTCCGGCTGGCGCTCAACCTTTGGCGATGGCAATACCGTTAGCCAACGCGCATTGACCGTTGCTACTGACAGTGAGTTGGCTATAACCGGTGTGGTTACACCATGACGCCGATCGTGTCACTGCGTTAGCTGCTTACTTGAACTTCAATCGTTACCGATAAAGACCGTTGAGCGATTGCGACCGGCGTGTTTCGATTCGTACAGTGCTTTATCGGATTGCTCAATCCAGTGTTTGGCATTTGGGCAACCGGTATCCAATTCGCTGATGCCCAAGCTGATGGTAAAGCGGATTTCCTTGTCTTCGTGTTGCACCGGCAGATTTTCCACCGTGGTGCGCAAGCGTTCAGCAAAAATTTTTGCCCCATCGGTATTGGTATCCGGCAGGATCACGCCGAATTCCTCACCGCCATAACGACCGCCAATGTCGGTGCTGCGCAAATTGTTGCGCAGTGTTTGCGCTACGGTTTGAATCACTTTGTCGCCGGCCTGGTGACCATAGGTGTCGTTGACTTTCTTGAAGTGATCGATATCGAACATGATCAAACTGGAAACGCCACCATAGCGTTTGAATCGGGCGAACTCCTTGTTCAGCATTTCCTCCCAGAAGCCACGGTTGTTCAGCTGCGTTAACCGGTCGGTGCGCGATAATGCTTGCAAGTTCAGGTTCGCGGCCTGGAGCTGACGTTTGTTACTGGCGACATCGGTAACATCGTAAATGATGATCGCGATATCTTCGACATCACCGGTCGCCGACACCAGCGGAATGATCGTGATGTTCTGAAACATATGATCTTCAATACCAGTAATCGGCTGATAGGTATTGAAGCGGATCAGATACGGGCGCTGCTCCCAAATCGTGAAGGTGCGATTGTTCAGCAGCGCCGCCGATTCCACCTTCGCTTTGAACCAATCGACCTGAATTTCCGGAAACAATTCCAACAGACTTTTGCCGATGACTTTCTCTGGCACCATGCCGGAATGGTTCTCCATAAAGCTGTTCCAGACTTTGATCCGGTATTTACGGTCGATCACGACCATGCCGACATCAATATGCTGGAGAATGTCGAACAGCCAATGCAGTTCCTTGATATCCGCCGCGCTCATGCTTACTCCATCAAGTATTGTATTTTGTGTTGCAGACGGGGCACCGAGTCTTCGGTGAACAGAAACAACAAATCAAAGTTAACGCTGTGGTGTTCAATGCTGTAGCTGAGCTCTACGGCCAGCGTTTTTTTCCAGCGGGTTTGGTTGACCCGCAATAGATCGTCGAAATTGCAATGCTGACCCAGAATAATCGGGTGGCCTTGCGAGAAGCGGATATCGAGTTGCTCGGCAAAGCCATTCAAGCAGGCGCCGATCAGTAGCGACGACAGATCCATCAGCAGTTCGAGTTGGGTATTGTTGTCCACTTCGCCTTCGTGCTGCATCAGCTTGGCGATATCGCGAAAACTCGAGTCATGAAAGATCAGCAGCGCTTCACCGGCAATGCCGCCGGAAATATAGCCCTGACAAACGGCCGACACGGCGCCACCACGCTGGGCATCGGCCAGCGCCATCGACAGCTCGCCGACTTCGAAAATATTGACGTTCGGGATCGGCAGTTTGACGAAGACATTCAGCACCCGCGCCAGCAAGGCGCCGGCCCGGCCCATCGCGACGTTGGTGATTTCCCGAAAGGTGTCGCGAAAGCCGATTTTGCTCAGATCTTGTAGCGCACTGACTTGCTCGGCATTCGGGGCTTCGGCGACAGGAATCGCGACTGATGCTTGCGTTGCCGGCTCGGCTGCTGGTGTCGCGGCCGGTTTGGCAACCGCGGGTTTATATAAGCCGTGTTCGCGCAGCGTTTTGCGCAAATCGAGGGGGTCAACGGGTTTTTGCAGAAACGCCAGCGCGCCTAACCCCAGCACGCGCTGAACGGCTTGCTCCTGCACATCGCCGGAGACGACGACAACCCGGGCTTGCAAGCCTTCATCGCGAATGGCTTGCAGCACGCCGTAGCCGTCCATTTCCGGCATCGTCAGGTCGAGCAGCACGACATCGCCGTGGCCCTTGCGAATGACTTCCAGCCCTTCCAGGCCGTTGGCCGCCTGGGAGATCTGGAAGTTCCAGTCCGGCGGCAAGGCCTTGATCAGCTGTTTGCGTGCAAAACCGGAGTCATCGCACACCAGCAAGCGTATGGACATGATTGGAATCGGGTCCCCATTCCCGGCACATGCCACAAGTAAAGGTCACGGATCGGCTGGCTGCAAATTAATCGATAACAATTGTTGGGGATATTCCTAATGGGCTTGTTGCTGCTTTTCCTGAATCAATTGCTCGAGCGCCTGATCATCGAAGTGATAGCGCTCGCCGCAGAAATCGCACTGAATCGTCGTTTCGCCTTCTTCAGCACGCATTTCCTGCAAATCACCAACTGGCAGCGTCAGCAAGCTGTCGCGGCAGCGCTCGCGCGAGCAGCGGCAATGGAATCGTACGGCCTGACTCGGGAACAGTCGCACCTGTTCCTCGTGATAGAGCCGGTGCAATACGGTTTCGACCGGTAAATTCATCGCCTCCTCGGTTTTCAAGGTTTCCGCCAGCAGCGCGATACGGTGGAAATCCTCATGCTGCTGCAAACCCGGCATCGCCTGAATCATCAGGCCGGCGCTGCGCTCGCCCTCGTTGAACAGCAGTATCCGGGTTGCCAGTTGCTCCGATTGCTGGAAGTAGTGCTCCAGGCAGTCGGCCAGCGTTTCGCCGTCGAGTGGCACCACGCCCTGGTACTGCTGACCTTGTTCCGGCAGCAGGCTCAGCGCCATCCGGCCGCCGGCCATCAGCGCCGAGAAATCGCCTTCTGGAATATCGCCCTGCCACTGGCCGACGCTGCGCAGGCCCAGCTCATCGGTGCTTTCGGCCAGCAGCAGCTTGACCGGGCCGTCGCTCTGGAATTGCAGGCTGATGCGCCCTTTGATTTTCACCGTCGTCGCCAACAGACCGACCGCTGTTGTCGCCTCGGCAATCAGCCGTTGCAGCGGCGGCGGGTACGGGTGCGAGCGCAGGTTGCGGGCCAGGCTGGCGTCGAGCCGGACGAACACGCCGCGCACCGAAAGGCCATCAAAAACAAAACGGTGGAGCTGATCCCACATCTTTGGCTTTCCTCGTTATCTGGGTTGGTTATTCGTGATCGGATTGATGCTGCCGAAACTGCTGTAACTGCCGGCGCTGGCGCTTGTCGGGCTTGCCGTCGCTGTAGGGCATTGCCGCGGCATTGGTCTTGCGCAGTTCAGCTTCGTGTTCGCGCTGCCGGCGACTGGCTTCGGTTTCCTGATAAAGCGTCTGGGCGACACTGGCCGAGCTGCGGGTTTCACTCAAAGCCAGGACCACCACTTCAAACTGCTCGAAGCCACGCCGGATCTGCAGTCTGGCGCCTACCCGCAGCGTATGGCCGGCCTTGACCCGCTGGCCATCAAGATGGACCTTGCCGCCAGTCACCGCCTGCTGGGCCAGGCTGCGGGTTTTGAAAAAGCGCGCGGCCCATAGCCACCTGTCCAGCCGCACGCTGTCACTGCTTGAAGTCATCTAATGGTCTGTTCGCTTGATTTTTGCCGATTGAGTCGCCGTCGTCGGCGCTGTCTATCGCGGTTTTCGCCGCCGCTGTCGCAGCCGGGTGGGACGCGGCCCACAAACATGAAACCCTGTACATAACGATACGTCCAGGCGCTGGTCGCCAAAGGAGCCAGTTGTTATGCTTGCCGGTCTTTGTGGGAAGCCCCGTTCGCAGCAAAATTCATAAACCTAAAAGCCACAGTTGGCCGCTTCAAATGAATAGGTAAAGTTATAAACATGAAAAGATTTTTGCTCATTTCAGGGTTCACTCATTGGGTAATTCGCTCCGCAGCGCATAGCGCACCCCGACTCGGCGATACCGCGTTGCCCATCCTCGCGAGGAGAATGACCCTCGCTCCGGTGTGCGCCTTGTCTCGCCTTCACCGGCATGCACTCTGCGCTGCGGCCCAACTGCGGTTTTTAGGTTAAAGGATTGTACCTCGGTGTCTGCGTTGAATGCCTTAACTCCGTTGCGCCAACGATTGGCGGCTGTCCCGGTTTCGCTCTGGCGCCGCCTGGTTTATCTGCTGGTCGGCCTGTGGCTGCTGTGGTTGCTGGCCAAGGCATTCTGGCGCGTAGAACAGACGCTGTTCTGGCAGCCGCCACCACCGCCACCGGTCGTCGCCGTCAGCAGCCGCCAGCAAACCGTTGATATTGAAGCGCTGCTACGCGCCGAGCTGTTCGGCTCGGTCACCCAGGTGGTGCAAGAACAAAAAGTCGAAGATGCGCCTGAAACCACAGTGCCGCTGAAGTTGCTCGGCGTCTACGCTGCTGAAACACCGAAAAAAGCCAGCGCCATTGTTTCCCAGAACAGTGGCCAGCAAGCTGTTGTGTTTGTCGACGAACCGATTCCCGGTGGCTACGGCACTTTAAAAGAGGTGTTCGCTGATCGCATCATTATTGATCGCAGCGGTCGGCTGGAAACCCTGCGCATGGAAGATCTGACCGGCCAGCTAGCCAGCATGATGCAAATCCAGAACGATGTGCCGAAACCACCACCGAGTGGTCAGCAAACATTGGACAAGCGCTACGACCCGCAGGTCAGCGCTGCGCTGCAGGACATTCGCGGCAAGCTCAATACCGATCCGGCTTCATTGACCGACGTGCTGAGCGTGCAACCGCTTTATGTCGATGGTCAGATGCAGGGCTACCGCGTTGGTCCTGGCCGTGACCGCAAGCTGTTCGCGCGCTTTGGTTTGCAGGCCAACGATGTCGTCACGGCGATTAACGGCGTGCAATTGAATGACCCGACCCAGGCGTTTGCGATGATGAACGATTTGAACAGCGCCACCGAATTAACCATTACGCTGCGACGCGGTGACCAGGACGTCAACCTGTTGCTGAATTTGCAGCCCAACCCCAGCGAAGAATGATTACGACGCCATGAAAACTTTGCAACGCACTCTGCTGGCCGGTGTTCTCGCCAGCCTCGCTTTTTCGCCGACGCTGTTTGCCGGCCAAGCGGTACTCAACCTGAAAGACGCTGACATCCGCGTCGTGATCGAACAGGTGTCGAAACTGACTGGCAAAACGTTCGTGCTCGACCCGCGCGTGCAGGGCCAGCGCATCACCATCCTGTCGCAGCACATGATGGATGAAAAAGAAATTTATGATACCTTTTTGACGATTCTGAAAGTCTATGGTTTCGCTGCCGTCGAAACCAATGGCGTCGTCAAGATCATGCAGGAACAAGGCGCGCGTCAGGAAAATGTGCCGGTCTACGCCGAAGGCGGTCGCCGCTTTACCGGTGATGAATTGGTCACGCGCGTGATCAAAGTTGAATACGTTGACGCCAACCAATTGGTGCCGGTGCTACGTGCATTGGTGCCGCAATCAGGTCACTTTGCTCCGTATGCCCGTACCAACGTGCTGGTCATTGTCGACACGGCGGCCAACCTGAATCGCATCGTTGAAATCGTTCGCCAGATTGATAAAGCCTCGGAAGAAGAAATCGAAGTCATTGCGCTGAAACATGCGTCGGCCGACGAAGTCGTGCGCATTCTGGAAAATCTCGATCGCCAGGGCAACAAAGGCGAAGACCCAATGAACCGGCCGCGCTACACGGCCGATGTCCGCACCAACAGCATTCTGCTCGCGGCCGAAGGCAAAGCAAGGATTCGTCTGCGCGGCATGATCGCCCAGCTCGACCAACCAGTATCGAGCGGCGGTAATACCAAGGTGATTTATCTGCATTATGCGAAAGCCGAAGATCTGGTGAAAGTGCTGACCGGTGTGTCGCAGCAACTGGAGAAGGCCGAAGAAGGTAAAAAAGCCGATACCGCTGCAGCACGTTCCCGCACCGGGGGGAATTTTAGTATTGATGCACATGAAGAAACCAATGCACTGGTTATTTCTGCGTCACCCGACATGATGCGTTCCCTGGAAGCAATTATTCGCCAGCTCGATATTCGTCGCGCACAAGTACATGTTGAAGCGATGATTGTTGAAATCTCCGACAATCTGGCGCGTGAACTCGGCGTGCAATGGCTTTTTGCCGAGCGTGGCGACAATCCTGAGGTGCCGGGGGGCGGTACAAATTTTACCAACACCGGTCCGGGTATTTTCCAAATTGCTGCCGCGGCTAGGCAGCTAGATGGTGAGGACGGAACGAGCGACGCAGTCAATCAGTTGCTGGGAAATTTGTCTGGAATTACGTTTGGTTTGGGGCGAATCCGTGATGATGGATTTTCGTTTGCGGCGTTTATCAAAGCATTGGGTTCAACAACGGACTCAAATATCCTTTCGATGCCATCAGTGACAACGCTTGACAACGAAGAAGCCGAGTTTCTGGCTGGTCAGGAGGTTCCATTTATTACCGGTTCGACGTTGGGCAGCAACAATACCAATCCTTTCAATCAGGTAGAGCGAAAAGAAATTGGTATCAAGCTGAAAATCAAACCCCAAGTAAACGAGGGTAATGCGGTTCGCCTTAGTATCGAGCAAGAAGTCTCAAGCATCGCAGGAAACACTGGCGTTGATATCGTCACCAACAAGCGCGCGATCAAAAACAGTGTGTTGGTTGAAGACGGTGACACCATTGTGCTTGGCGGTTTGGTTGATGAAGACGTACAGGAAAGCGTGCAGAAGGTTCCATTGCTTGGCGACATTCCTATTCTTGGTCATTTATTCAAATCGCAAAAATCAACCAAGATTAAACGCAATCTAATGGTATTTATCCGACCGACGATTATTCGCGATGCGAGCTCGTCCAGCCAATTGTCTGCGCGGAAGTATGACGCACTGCGTGAGATGCAGAAGGTTGAGCAAGAGAAAGGCATCAACCTGATGCCAAGCACAGATACGCCAATGTTGCCGGAATGGCAAGAGCGCCCAATTAACGAAAATGGACGTAGTGACGAGAGTCGCTACCAGCAGGACTCGGCAAGCGAAGTAGTAACGCCAACAGAGGACTCAACTGAGCAAGAAAATCCTGCGCAGCAGGAAGGCCAATAACCATGAGTCTGGCGCGTTTACCGTTTGGATTCGCCCGTCGCCATGGCGTCGTTATAGCCGGCGAGCAGGATGGTGTTGCCCAGGTGTTGGTCAAGCCCGGTGTTGCGCCGGTGGCGCTCGCTGAAGCGCGCCGCTATGTTGCTCAGAACGCGAAGTTTTCCGTGGTGTCACCGGAAGAATTCGAAGGCGCGCTGGCGCGCACCTATCAGACCGAATCCGGTGGCGCGGCACAGGCGATGGAAGATATCGGCGAAGATCTGGATCTGTTCAGGCTCGCCGAGGAAATGCCGCAGACCGAAGATCTGCTCGATGCTGAAGACGATGCGCCAATCATCAAACTGATCAACGCGTTGTTATCGGAAGCCATCAAGGAACATGCTTCCGATATCCATATCGAAACCTTCGAGAAGAATTTGATCGTGCGCTTTCGCGTCGACGGCGTGCTGCGCGAAGTGCTGCAACCGGACAGACGGATTGCACCGCTATTGGTATCGCGTATCAAGGTCATGGCGAAACTCGATATCGCCGAAAAGCGCATTCCACAGGACGGCCGTATCGCGCTGAAGCTTGGCGGTCGCGCGGTCGATGTGCGGGTATCGACGTTGCCGTCTTCGCATGGTGAACGCGTGGTACTGCGTTTGCTCGACAAGCAAGCCGGACGCCTGGATTTTTCCCATCTCGGCATGCGCCAGAAGCTGCAGGACCAGTTGAGCGATCTGCTGCACAAACCGCACGGCATTCTACTGGTCACCGGCCCGACCGGTTCCGGTAAAACAACAACGCTTTACGCCGGCCTGACACTGCTGAACAACGCCGTGCGCAATATTCTGACCGTTGAAGATCCAGTTGAATACCTGCTCGATGGCATTGGCCAGACCCAAGTCAACACCAAAGTCGACATGACTTTTGCCCGCGGCCTGCGCGCCATTCTGCGTCAGGATCCGGACGTGGTCATGGTCGGTGAGATTCGCGATTTGGAAACGGCGCAAATTGCCGTGCAGGCGTCGTTGACCGGTCACTTGGTGTTATCGACACTGCACACCAACAGCGCCGTTGGTGCTGTCACCCGTCTGGCGGATATGGGCGTCGAACCTTTCCTGTTGTCGTCATCATTGCTTGGCGTACTGGCCCAGCGTCTGGTGCGTCGTTTGTGCGATGACTGCAAGCGCGCAGAAACCGCCAACGAAAAAGAATGCGAGCTGATGGGGTTGGATAAAGCCAATCCACCGATCATTTATCACCCGGTCGGCTGCCAGCAATGCCGCTATGGTGGTTATCGCGGCCGGCAAGGGATTTTCGAATTGCTGCTGGTCGATGAATCGATGCGTACGATGATTCACAACAACGCCAGCGAGCAGGAAATCGAGAAACACGCGCGTAAGTATTCTCCATCGATTCGTGATGATGGTCGCGCCCAGGTACTGGCCGGTGTCACTTCGGTGGAAGAAGTGTTGCGGGTAACGCGGGAGGATTGAGCATGATTCTTCTCCGATTCCATTTCTTTCATCGCATAGCAGGACATTAAGTCATGCCGGCGTTTGAATTTATTGCACTTGACGTCGACGGTCGCCAGAAGAAAGGCATTCTGGAGGCCGATACTGCCCGGCAGATCCGTTCGCAATTACGCGACAAGGGTTTGACGCCGCTGGAAGTCAACGAGGTTGCACAAGCCACCGGTCGCGTTGACAAGCGCAGCAAACAAAAAGCACCGCGCCGGGTGCGCATCAACGCCGCTGATCTGGCGTTGATTACTCGTCAGCTTTCAACCCTGATTCGCGCCGCGCTGCCAATTGAAGAAGCGCTGAAAGCGGTCGCTGATCAATGCGAAAAACCCAATCAAAAATCGATGATGTTGGCGATTCGCGCGCGTGTTACTGAAGGACATTCACTGGCCGATGGTTTGAAACTGTTCCCCGATGTGTTCGACACGCTGTTCTGTTCGATGGTCGATGCCGGCGAAAAATCCGGGCATCTTGATGAAGTGTTGGAGCGTTTGGCCGATTACACCGAGAAGCGTCAACACCTGCGCCAGAAAGTCAGTCTGGCGATGGTTTACCCAACCATTCTGGTTTGCGTTGCCGTTGCTGTGGTGGTTGGCTTGTTGACATTCGTGGTACCGAAAGTCGTGGCCCAATTTGAAAACGTCGCTCAGGAACTGCCACTGCTGACCCGGGTCATGATCAGTATTTCCGAGTTTTTGCAAAGTTGGTGGTGGGCGTTGGCGGCGCTGATCGCGTTGGCCGTGGTGGTGTTTAACCAGCTGATGCGCAATCCGGCGATCAAAATGCGTTTCGATCAACAGATATTGTACTGGCCTTTGGTCGGTCGTCTGGCACGCGCGGTCAACACTGCCCGCTTTGCCCGCACGTTGGCCATCATGACGGCCAGTGCTGTGCCGTTGCTGGAAGGGATGCGCATCGCTAGCGAAGTGATCGGCAACACCTATTTGAAAGGCGTCATTGATGAAGCCGCCTTGCGGGTGCGCGAAGGCAGCTCATTGCGCGCAGCGCTTTCACGCAGCAACGCATTCCCACCGATGCTGATTCATATGATCGGTTCCGGTGAAAACTCCGGCGAGCTGGAAAACATGCTGGCCAAAGCCGCCGAAAACCATGAACGGGAATTCGAGACGACGGTAGGCGTGACATTGGGTCTGCTGGAACCGCTATTAATTCTGACGATGGGCGTGTTGGTGCTGCTGATCGTGCTGGCGATTTTGTTGCCGATCTTCCAGTTGAACCAGATGATCGGTCGTTGATATTTGATTAAGTACTGAGGAACAAGCAATGAAACGCAAACACCTAGCTCGCGGCTTCACGCTGCTGGAAATCATGGTTGTGCTGGTGATCATCGGCATTCTGGCGACCGCCGTCATGCTCAATATCGGCGGCGATGTCGATCGCGCCACGATCACGCGCGCACAGGCTGATATCGCCACGCTGTCGACAGCGCTGGAGCGCTACAAGATGGATAACTTTACCTACCCGACAACGGAACAAGGATTGGCCGCGTTGGTGCGCAAACCCAATTCCGATCCGGAGCCGCGTAACTACAAGCAAGGTGGCTACATCAACAAACTGGAAAAAGATCCGTGGGGTCGTGAATACCAATATATTTCACCTGGCGAGCACGGCGAATTCGATGTGTTCTCGCTCGGCGCTGATGGCCAAATGGGCGGCGAAGGTCCGAACGAGGACATTGGCAACTGGGATACGTCGCTAGAGAACGAGCGCTAAGCGCGTGCATCATGATGATCGGCAAACCGTATTTTTGTTGGCGTGAGCAAGCGCAGGTTCATTCTGCGCGCGGCTTTACGCTGATTGAAATTCTGGTCGTGCTGATCATCATCGGTTTTCTGTCCGCGGCGATGGTCATGTACGGCAGCGATACCCGCCGCGACACCGCCAAAGAAGAAGCCGAACGCCTGTTGGCAACGCTGAACCTGGCCTTGGAAGAATCGCAGTTATACGGCGTCGAGATGGGCCTAGAGGTGAGCGAAGATCGCTACCGCTTTGTCCACTACGATGACGATCGCTGGCAGTTGATCAGCGATGACCGAGCTTATCAAACTCATACGCTACCGGAAGGCTTTGAATTTTATCTGGAGATCGAAGGCTTCCCGGGCAGCGGCAAATTGCCGGGAGCAACCATCAATGACAAAGGTCAGGTTGAACAAGCCAAAGACGAAGAGGGCTCACTATTGAGCCTTGGTGGCGGCAAGAAAAAAGATCAAGACGAGGGCGGAGGCGAATCCAGCAACGAACAGAACGATGAGGAAAAGCCGGAATCGGTGTTGCCCCAGGTATTTATTCTGAGCAGCGGCGAATTCAATCCATTTTTATTGGCGATTGGCAACCGGGTCGACCCGCCGATGTTCTTCCGGATTCGCGGCTCGCTCGATGGCCAATTGAAACTCGAAGGGCCGTTGACAGGTGATTTCGTCAACGACCTGAATCAGCCCTGGGAGGATCCGAATGCTGATCTCCCGTCAAGCTAAAGGTTTCACGCTGCTCGAAGTGCTGGTCGCCTTGGCAATCTTTGCGATTACCGCCGCAGCGATGATGAACAGCATCGCCAGTTCGCTGAATGCGCAAAGCCATATGGAGCGCAAAGTGTTGGCGCACTGGATGGCGCAGAACATCATGGCGGAAACCCGCTTTCTGCCGCAGTGGCCGAGCGTGGGCTTAAGCAATGGCGATGTCGAGATGACCGGGCATATCTGGTATTGGCAGCGCAAGGTCGAAGAAACCGCGGATCCAAAACTGCGCCGTATCGAAATCGAAATTCGCGCCGAACAGGACGATGAAGATCCATTGGTGCGCCTGGCCGGTTTTGTCAGCGAACGCCCAGCGGAGCTATTTGGCCCAGCCGAAACCAATCTGAGTAGCGATGGCAGGCTTGCTGATGATCCCAGTGTGAAACCGCCAGGTGGCGGTTTAGACGTCGAGGTCCCGGAGGACGAAGGGGAACAAGATCCACCTGATGTTCCTCCACCAGACAAGGACCGCGACTAATGATTCGCGTCACCCAGAAAGGCTTTACGCTGATCGAAATGCTGGTCGCCGTGTTGATCTTTGCATTGATCAGCGTCGGCGCCTACAGCACGCTGGATGCAGCGCAAGATGCTCAGGAAACCATGCGTGTCCGCGGTGAGCGCTTCATTCAATTGCAGAAAGCGATCACGATGCTGAGCCGGGACTATCGTCAGCTCAGCTTTCGTCGCGCTCGCGATCAATACGGGGAGCGTACGCCGATTGTGCGCGGCGCCGGCGATTCGGAAAAAGACGAAATCTTTATCGAGTTCACCCGCAGTGGCTGGCGCAACCCGGCCCAACTCCCGCGCTCGACGCTGGAGCATGTCATTTACCGCTTTGAAGACGGGCAATTGATTCGCTACAGCTTTCTGCTGCTTGATCAGGCCCAGACCAGCACGCCGGTGCGCCGCGTGCTGATCGATGGCGTGTTGTCGATGAAAATCGAGTTCCTGAAAAGCGCGGGACAAGGTTTGCCTGATCAGTGGGCGAAAGAATGGCCGATCGGTGGCTCCGTGAATGTCGAGGACAGCAACAAGACGCCGCGTGGGATCAAAGTCACACTGGATGTCGAAGGCATAGGCGAGGTGCACCGTGTGCTACCGTAAACCGCCTTCACGGCAACGCGGTGTCGTGCTGATTGTGGTGCTGATTGTGGTCGCGCTGGTGGCGATGATTGCCACCCAGATTTCCTCGCGACTACTGCTCAGCGAACGGCGCAGCACCAATCTGCAGCACAGCGATCAGGCCTGGCAATATGTGCTCGGTGCTGAAAGCCTCGCCGCCTCGCATTTGAAGGAGGCGTTGAAAGAAGACAAGGATAAAGTGCATCTCGGTCAGGCCTGGGCCAAAGGTAAATTCGTTTTTCCGATCGAAGGCGGTCAACTCAGTGGCGAAATCATCGACATGAGTACCTGCTTTAACGTCAACAGCTTGCTGTTCAAGAAGCGCGATCAGCAAGGCAATCCCAAAGACCCGCAAGGCGGCAAAGGTGGTGCGGCGCCGAATGCGATGCCGGCCGGCGCGCAATTGCTCAGCAAAATATTTGAACAGACGCTTGACGATGTCGAGGTGACACCGGAAGCCCTGAGTTCGACGTTGATCGACTGGATTGATGAAGACAACGAACCGTTTGGCAATGATGGTGCCGAGGATTACCAGTACACCGCATTGCAGTTGCCGTATCGTGTCGGTAATGGTCCGCTAGGTGCCATTTCCGAACTGCGCACGATCAAAGGTTTTGATGCCGATGTGTATCGTGCTGTGCGGCCGTTTTTGTGTGCGCTGCCGGATGTCGAATACGGTCGCATCAACATGAACACCCTGCCACCGGAACGGGCGGTGATTCTGGCCGCGATGGTGGACAACTTATCGGTGGAGTCGGCACGACAAGTGCTTGAATCAAGACCGAAAGACGGCTTTGAATCGGAAGCCGAATTCTGGACGGCACCGGGTATGCCAACCGATGCCAAAGCCAACTCACTTGGTGAAGACCGCATCAGCTTCACCACAGCGTATTTCCTGGTCAAGGCCGAGGCGGTAGTGGGCCGCGGCCGGGCCCGTGTAGAATCCCTGCTCAAGGCTGAAGAAAACCAAAGCTTCAAAGTCGTGAGCCGCTCCTTTGCGGAAGAGTAAGCGTTATGACCAGCACCATTTTTTTACGATTGCCGAATCTGGTGGAGCAACCTGCCGACTGGGTTGAACTCGCGGCAGACAATCAGATTCTCGCTTCCGGTCGTTTGCAATGGCCGGAACAGTTAACGGAATTGGCCAGCCACGCACAACAGAAATCGCTGGTGCTGGTGCTGCCGGTTGAACGCACGCTGATCACCCGAGTAACGGTGCCGGAGAAACAGCAAAAACACTTGAGCAAGGTGCTGCCTTATCTGCTCGAAGAACATGTCGCTGGCAGCATCGATGATTTGCATATCGTTGCCGAACCGGTGTTTGAGCAAAATCAGGTGTTGACTGTTGCTGTCGATGAACAGTATTTCCGCGATTGCCTGCAGCAGTGTCAGTCAGCCGGCCTGAATCCGGTTCAGGTCACCATCGATGCACTCGGTCTGCCAACGACGATCGATCGCGCTCATTTGCTGGTCAGCGAGCAACGTGCACTGCTGCGTTTGCCGGATGGTCAGGCACAGGCGTTGGCATTATCCGAATTATCTTCATTGCTACCGCTGCTGCTCGGCGAAACACCGCTGAAAATCTTTTCGGCCGACAGCACGCAAGCCAACGACATTGTCGCTGAACGCGAGGAGATTGATCATGATCTCGCTTTCCTGGCGCAACGTCTGCGCACGACATTGAATCTGCGCCAGGGTGAGTATGCGCCGTCATCGGCCTGGCAGGAACACTGGCAGCAATGGCGGCCGTTGGTGAAAGTGCTCGGCATCGCGGCGGCGGTCAGCTATCTGCTGGTCATTGGTGATTTGCTGCTGATGAATTACCGGATCAATAAAATTGATTCCGCGATTCGGGAAAGCTATGCGCAAGCGTTTCCGAGTGAGGCCAATGTCGCGCAGCCGATGGCCAGCATGCGCGGCCACATGAAAAAGTTTGCTGACGGTGTCAGCGGCGGTGGCTTTACCGGCTATCTCGCCGAAGTGGCGCCGGTGGTCAAGGAAAATCCGCAATTGGTTGTGCGTGGCGCGGGTTATGAGGTCGGTTCACAAGCCTTGCGCATGGACATCACGGCACCGGATCTCGGCACCTTGAATCAATTGGTGCAACGCTTTCAACAAATGGGATTCAGTACCGATCTCGGCCAGGCCAGCGCCAGTGCCGGCGGTTACAGCAGTCGTCTGGAACTGCGTCGCCAGGGAGAGAAAAAATGATTGCTCAAGCGCTCGCGCCACTGAAGGAAAAATATCAGGCGATGCCGGAACGCGATCGGCGGGCGTTGCTGATGCTCGGTATCTTTCTGTTGCCGGCACTGCTTTATTTTGCGTTGGTGTTTCCGGTGCAACGTGCGCACTCCAGTCTCAGTCAGCAACTGGAAGCGAAACAAGCCGATTTGCAGTGGATGCAGGAAAGCGCGGCGAAGATGAAATCCATGCGCGGCAGCAATGTCGGTGGTCAGCGCCAGGGCCGCGGGTTGTCGCAATTGGTTTCCGATTCGGCACCACGCTATCAATTGCAGATCTCCCGCATTCAACCGCGTGGTGATGATGAGATTCAGGTCTGGCTCGAAGACGCGCCATTTGATCAGCTGGTGCACTGGCTGCATCAGAGTGAACAGGATTTCGGTTTGGTCGTTGCCAGTATCAACATGACGGCCGGCAAGAATCCGGGCTGGGTCAAGATGCAAGTGAAATTCAAGGGCTGATACGAACGCTGATTGTCGTTCGCCCACAAACCAAGGTTGTCGCATCGTTATGCAGTGGAAAAAAGTGCTTGTCTGGGGTCTGCTGGCCTTCGTAGTCTGGCTGGTCATGGTGGTGGCGTTGATGCCGGCCAGTTTTGCGCTCAGGCTGGCCGGTCAAGCGGCACCAAGTCTTATTGTGCGCCATGCTTCCGGCACGATATGGAATGGTTCAGCTGCCTCGGTGCAACTGAATCAGTTGCTGCTGCCGAATGTGCAATGGCAGCTCTCGCCATGGCGTTTGTTCACCGGCACTGTGCAAACCGATTTGCAATTCGGCGGCGACAATACCTTGCAGGGTCAACTGCGTGTCGTAGCCAGTACCAGTGCACAACGGCTTGAGAATATTGATCTGACCATTCCGGCTCAACAACTGAATGCGCTGTTGCCGCTGCCCGGCGCGCAGTTGCATGGATTGTTTCGTTTCGATGGGCCGCGTATCGCGTTTGAAGACAAGCAACTGAAAGCGCTTGAAGGCCGGTTGCAATGGCGCGATGCCCGGGTGCAAACACCGCTCGGCCAACCACCGCTTGGCAGTTATGCGCTGCAGTTCCGTACCGATGAAAACGGCACGATATTTGGTGACATTAGTGATCTGGAGGGTGTGCTCGATTTGCAGGGCACGATGCAATACCAGGCCCCGAATTTGAGCATCAGCGCTACCAGCCGCGCTGATTTACCGGAACAACTCGACCGCTTTTTCCGTGCCGTTGCCAAGCGCGAAGGTAACCGCTACCAAATCAGCTTTCAACGGCAGATGCAATTGTGAAAGATTCTGCCGTGACTACAGAGACGACGCTAGCTATCGACTGGTCGCAAATCGATACCGTGCTGTTCGATATGGATGGCACGCTGCTGGATTTGCATTTCGATAATTTTTTCTGGTTGGATCATCTGCCGCAACGCTACGCCGAAATTCATCGGCAAGACGAAGCCGAGGTGCGCGAGAAACTCGCGAAGAAATTTGCTGCCAAGCGCGGCCAGCTCGATTGGTATTGCGTGGATTACTGGAGCCGCGAACTGGCGTTGAACATCGAAGCGCTGAAGCACGAAATCGGCGACAAGATCGCGTTCCGGCCGTTCGCCACCGAGTTTCTGCTATGGTTGAAACACCACGATAAGCGCTGTTACCTGGCCACCAATGCCCATCGAAAATCACTCGAACTGAAGCTGGCGCGCACCGCCATGCACGATCATTTTGTCGCGATGATTTCCTCGCATGATTACGGCTATCCGAAAGAGCACGACGGCTTTTGGCAGGCGCTGGTGCAAGCTCATGGCATGGATTTGTCGCGTGCGCTGTTTGTCGATGACTCGCTTGATGTGCTGCGCGCTGCCAAGCGCAACGGCGTTGGCCATTTGCTGGCGATTCCGAATCCGGACAGCCGGCATCCGAGCCGCGATACCGGCGAATTCATCGCCATCGGGGATTTCCGTTTGCTGATGCAAAACGGCTGAGGATTGCTGATGACTGAGCACAAGAAACCGGAATTGCTGCACGCCGAAATCATCGCGCAAACCCGTTTGTTTCGCGTCGAGGCTTTGCACTTACGTTTCAGCAATGGCGTTGAGCGGCATTACGAGCGCCTGAAAGCCGGCGGGCGCGGCGCCGTGATGATTGTACCGCTGCTCAATGAGCAGACGCTGCTGTTGACCCGCGAGTATGCCGCCGGTGTCGATCGCTACGAGCTGGCGTTTCCCAAAGGCCTGGCCGAAGTCGGTGAAACGCCAGAACAGGCTGCCAATCGAGAACTGATGGAAGAAGCCGGCTTTGGTGCCCATAAGCTGACGCGCCTGAAAACGCTGACGCTGGCGCCCGGTTATCTGAGTCATCGCATGGATGTGTTGCTGGCCGAGGACTTGTATCCAAAGCGGCTCGAAGGTGATGAACCGGAGCCGATTGAAGTGGTGCCTTGGTCCATCGACAAGATCGATGAATTGCTGGCCTCTGAGGAGTTTTCCGAAGCGCGCAGCATCGCCGCGCTGTTTCTGGTGCGTGACCTGCTGAGGCGCTGATTATCGGGGTGCTTGCGCGGTGCCATGACGATTTCCCATATCGTCCGCGGTCGCCGCTTATTTGCCAAGCACGGCGTCACCGCCGACAATGGGCGTTTCGCCGCAACCGACAAACCAACCATGCAAGTCGATGTCATTACCTCCGCGCTGATCGTCGCCGCCGAACAGGCCGGTGCCGCGATCATGAATATCTACCGTAACGAAGCGACTGAAACGACGATCAAGGCTGATGGTTCGCCGCTGACTCAGGCCGATATGGCGGCGCACCGGATTATCGCTGAACATCTGCAGCGTTTTGATTGGCCGGTGTTGTCGGAAGAAAGCGCCGAATTACCGTTCGCGACACGGCAGCAACAGCACACCTATTTTCTCGTTGACCCGCTGGATGGCACCAAGGAATTCATTCATCGCACCGATGAATTCACGGTCAATATTGCGTTGATTGAAAACGGTGTCGCGGTACGCGGTGTCGTGTTCGCGCCGGCACTCGATTTGATCTACGTTGGTGGTCAGGGCATTGGCGCCTGGAAGAAAGCTGATGGCAACGCATGGCAGGCGATACAGGTTAGCAATCGGGTGCCGAGTGCTTCATCACCATTGCGCGTCGTTGGCAGCCGCCGTCATGGCGCTGAGAAACTCGCCGCGATGCTGACCGATGTGCCGCACGAACTGGATAACCGTGGTTCGGCGCTGAAAATCTGTCAGGTCGCCGAAGGCAGCGCCGATTTTTATCCACGTCTTGGCCCGACATCAGAATGGGATACGGCGGCCGGGCAGGCGATTGTCGAAGCCGCCGGCGGTCATCTGACCGACATGCACTTGCAGCCTTTGCGTTACAACCAGAAAGACAGTTTATTGAACCCGAATTTTCTGGTGCTGAATCAAAGTTATGCACAATGGATTTCGCGCCTGAAACTGGCTTAATCGTTATACCTTGAAACGGGCAATTGCCCGGGTCAGCGCTTCGGCGAGCGCCGCCATTTCCTTGCTGGCGCGTACCGCCTGCTGCATCTGGGCATTGATCTGTTCGCTGCCGGCAAACGCCGACTGAAAGGCTTTTTGCGCGCTCAACACTTCCGCCAATTGTGAATCGGCCGCACTCAAATTCTGCTGATTGTCCTGATCAATCGCGCGCATCGCTGCTTCCAGTGCGCGAATTGCTTGGTCAATCGCCTGCGCATCCTGCTTGGTCATTTGCGCCCGTTGATGGCTTTGCTGCATGACATCGACGGCCTGGTGAATGCCGTTCAGCAAGTCGTTGATGGTCTGGGAAATTTCCTTGGTCGATTGCGCCGTGCGTGTCGCCAGCGTGCGCACTTCATCAGCGACGACGGCAAAACCTCGGCCTTGTTCGCCAGCACGCGCCGCTTCGATGGCCGCGTTCAAGGCCAGCAGATTGGTTTGCTCAGCAATGGTTTTGATCACAGCGACGATGGCGTTGATGTTCTTACCTTGTTCAGTCAGCGCTTCAACGACCGATTGTGCCGCGTTCAATTCGCTGGCCAGCGCATCGCTGCGCGCAACGGCGACTTCGACCGTGGCCTGGGCCTGTTCGCTGCTATGGCTGGAACTCTGTACCGACTCAGCAACTTTGCTGGCATTGGTTTTCTGCGTTTCAGCGGCGTGTTCGACCGACGCAATGCGCTGTTCGATTTCGGACATCTGCTGTTGTTGCTGACGGGAGCGGGCAGCGGTGCTTTCGTTCATCTCGGTCACGGCCGACGACTGGCTGATTACCTGTTCGGCCACTTGTTGCACTTGCTGCACCAGATCGTGCACGTGATCAGCCATTTGATTGAACGAGCGCTGCAGTTCCGATAGTTCATCGCGGGTGTGCAGCGGTGCCCGTGCCGTGGTGTCGCCATCGGCAAAACGCTGCAGCGCCCGCTGAAAACTGGCGATGGTGATTTGCAGCGAGTACGAGAAGCCGATGAACAGCCAGGCCACCGCCAGCAACGTTGCCAGCACCAACACCAATAAAATCCAGCGCTCGCGCTGCAACTCGTCGCGATGCGCTTGCAGTTGCTCGGCCAATACCTGTTGGGCAATGTCGATCAAATGGCTGGTCTGAGCCAGGTTGGCATCGACGCGCGCTTTGAACTGCCCGGCCTCAATGGCGATATCGGTGGCTTCGACCAGTTCATCCTGCAGCAGCGCCTGGCTGTCCTGCAAGCTTTGCAGCGCTGCTTCGGCCGCCGTTCGCAAGCGGCTTTCCTGGGGGTGCATGTCAATTACTTCCTCGATACTGACGCGCAGGCTCGGCGCATTGGCATACAGTCGATCGAGTTCATTGGACAGTACGTCATAGGTGGTGGAGTCAATCGTTGGCAGTGTCAGCGCATATGCGCCGAGATGGCGCAGGCGACGCTGGGCCTTGAGCAGTGCCAAGCTGCGTTTGACCAGTAAATCAGCGAGGTAGTAACGGCGAATGTCGGCATCGTTGACCAGGCCGCCGGAGTCGGCGAGCTGGCGCAGGCTGTTTTCAATGCGCACCTCGGTCGGATCGTAAATGCTGTTCAGCTCGGTGACGTCGCGCACCGATGCCATCGGCGCGCTCTGCGCCTGCTGCCATTCCTGATTGAGCGCATCGAGATTGATCGACAGTGACCGCGCCTGCTCCAGCGCGGTGTTGACGGCGGCCGTGACGCGATCCAGTGCGGCCTGATTGCGACTATCGCTGGCCCGGGCAACAAAGGCCTCGGTCTGAAAATCTCCATAGGCGCGATGCAGCGCCATCAGCACAGGCAGTTGCGCCAGCACCTGTTGTTCGGCATCGACCCGGCTGAGTTGCTCGTTGACGCCGGCAAGATAGCCATAACCAAGCAGCCCAAGCGGCAGCGAAAACAACAAGCTGACCAACAACAATTTCGCGGAGAACCGCAGCCGGTTCATCAGTTCAATGGCCGGGGAAACCAGCGTGCGCAACATAAAGCAGATTCGACAACTCAGACTCGTCTGTTAAAAGTAGTCGAGCGCTGATCATTAAACAAACGGCGCTCACCCGGAGCGCACATTCGACTTTGGTCGATCGGTCAGGTTTGCCTTTACGCAACGCTGTCGATCATCTGAGTGATCAAGACAAGCCACAGCAAGCATTTGATTCAACGATTATTGTGCGCTCCGTCGTGTTGCTTTCACGAGTGCTTTATCTGCACCGAATTGATGCGATGCACCAGGCGCTACAAACGGATACAGAAACGAGTCGCTTTTCGATTTGGCATTTCCCGAAAAACCGGCTTTTTTTCCCGGAATTTAACTGTTATAAGTTCGTCAGCCCGGAACAATAAGCAATACCGGGCGCATACAATCAGACCACGGAGGCTTCACGATGAATCACAAGTATTCGCAAGTTGAAGAATCACCCTCTTTCAAACGCGCCGTTCTGGCTGCTTCCATCGCGCTTGCTATTGGACCTTTCGCTGTAGTCCATGCCGATGACGCCGAAGGCGAGGAGAAAAAAGAGGTCGAAGTTGAACGGGTATCGGTACTCGGTACTCGCGCCGCACCCCGTTCCGCGACCGAATCTGCTGTTCCAATCGATATCATTCGTGCGGAAGATTTCACCAATCAGGGCTTGATCGACATGAACGACATGATTTCCAGTGTCGTGCCCTCTTACAACATTAATGCCCAGCCTATTTCTGACGCCGCCACCTTGGTCCGCCCCGCGAACTTGCGTGGTCTGGCACCTGATCACACACTGGTGCTGGTCAACGGAGTACGTCGGCATCGCTCAGCCGTCATCACCTTCCTCGGTGGCGGTTTGTCCGACGGTGCCCAGGGTCCTGATATTTCACTGATTCCTGGCATTGCCATCAAATCTGTTGAAGTGCTGCGCGATGGCGCTGCCGCTCAATATGGCTCCGATGCGATAGCAGGCGTCATGAACTTCAATCTGCGCAATAACGCCCAAGGCGTGGAATTTGAAGTCAAGCATGGTGAGTATTTTGAAGGTGATGGTACCAACACCGTTTATTCCGCCAATATCGGCCTGCCATTGACCGACCAAGGCTTCTTTAACGTTAGCTATGAATTCAAACAGGCGGACCCAACCGACCGCAGCATACAGCGTGCGGATGCTCAGGCGCTAACGGATGCCGGTAATACCAATGTTGCCAATCCGGCGCAAGTATGGGGCCTGCCGGAAACGCATCGCGATTTCAAACTGTTCGTCAATTCCGGATTGGATCTGGGTAACGGCAAAGAAGCCTATATGTTTGGTAACTGGGCAGAACGCAACGTTGAGGGCGGATTCTTCTTCCGTAACCCCAACACGCGCAGCGGAGTATTCTCTGGCGATGGTGGCCAAACTTTGCTGGTGGGTGACCTGACACCCAATGATTCGAATAGCTGCCCGACGATCAATATCGTTAATGATGTTCCTGATCCCGTAGCGCTAGCACAGGTTCAAGCCGATCCAAACTGCTGGACTTTCTATGAGCGATATCCAGGCGGCTTTACTCCGCGCTTTGGTGGCATAGTGGTTGATGGCTCGATTGCACTTGGTACAAAAGGCGAATGGGGTGATTCGTGGTTCTACGATATCAGCTTCTATGCCGGCCGCAGTGAAGTGGAGTTCTATATCAACAATACCGTTAACGCCTCAATGGGGCCGGATTCTCCATCGTCCTTCAAACCTGGCGCTTACACCCAAATTGAAAAGGCATTCAACTTCGATATTTCCAAACCGATGGAGCCGGCTTGGGCCGATTCCGCCAACCTCGCTGCCGGTTTCGAGATGCGGGAAGACACCTTCGAAATTACTGCCGGTGACACGCCATCTTTTCTTGATGGCCCACTCACGGATCAAGGTTTCAGCATCGGCTCGAACGGTTTTCCTGGTTTCAAACCGGAAGATGCCGGTTCGTTTGATCGACAAAACTGGGCAATCTACGTTGATTACGAATTGAGCCCAACGGAAAACCTGTTCACCAGCGTCGCGCTGCGCCACGAGGACTACGACGATTTTGGCACCACCACCAACTGGAAATGGTCTGGTCGTTGGCAGGTCATCGACTCATTGAGCTTGCGTGCCGCTGCCAGCACCGGTTTCCGTGCGCCAACGGTTGGTCAAAACAACGTTCGCAACGTGACCACGCAGTTCACACCGCAAGGTTTGCAAGATCAGGCAACCCTGCCACCGACGCACCCGGTCTCGGTGCTGAAAGGTGGTGAACCGTTGGAACCGGAAGAGTCCGTCAACTACTCGCTGGGTATGGCATTCGAGCATGAGGATCTGTTTATCACGCTCGACTTGTTCAAGATCGAGGTCACCGATCGGATTAGCCAAACTTCGCCATTGGCACTTTCACCGGCAGAGCGCGCGCTGTTGGTGTCTCAGGGGGTACGTGATGCCGCAAGTCTGAGTTCGGTGGTGTACTTCACCAACGATTTTGACACGACAACGGAAGGCTTCGACTTGGTCGTCAGTTATTCCTGGGAGATGTTGGGGGGGGATTCCAATCTGATGTGGTTGCTGAACAGAACGCAAACCACCGTGGATGACTTTAACCCTGCCAACATTGCACCAGAGAAAATTCGTACGTTGGAAGAGGGTTTGCCGGAATGGCGTTCGACGCTGACTATGCGTCAGAACTGGGACAAATTGGGCGGCTTTATTCGTGCCAATTTCTACGATGAGTACTATGAAGACCATTTGAATTCAGCACTGCCGATTGAAGCTGGTGCTGAGCTTACGTTCGATATTGAGGCCAGCTATCGGTTTACCGAAAACCTGGCGGGCGCCATTGGCGCACAAAACTTTACCGATGAATATCCGGATCGCAATCCATGGGACTTCATTGCGGGTGCGGCGTATCCTTCAACATCACCAATGGGGTTCATGGGGGGGTATTACTACTTCCGTCTTAACTATCAGTTCTAAAGGGGGAGAAAAAGCGGGGAAAGTTTCCCCGCTTTTTCTCGCGTTAGCCATGGAAACAATACGTAGAATCTGCACGATAATTCATATCGGTAGTTAGCTACGCTAGATACCCTTGCATGACTGACACCCACTTATATCAGTGCAAGATTCCTCTCGTTCAAAAATCGTTCAGCCAATGACATGGCGGCTTCTATTCTTGGCAGCTGCCTCTGAATGTCCTCCTCGTGTCGACGCCACTTCTCACTATTAGGCGTGGAAAGCGTATATTTTGACAACGGCAGGACCTCAGGGATGGTTTCATCCCATCGAATGTTTAGCGTTGAACATAATTGTTCAATGACTTTCGCAGGGGATCGTAGAAACTCATGGTACGTTGTGACGACCACATCTTTTTTCGGCAGCGATGCCAAATCATCAATCATAATTTTGGTAGTGGACTCCCACTGCGCTGCCACAATTTCTGCAATACTTTTCCCGTTGAGCACCTCCCAACCGGGGGTAAGCAATAGCGACCAGGGCAATCCGGTCCAGCCAGGTAAATTGGGATACGTGTTAAAACGCCCAGACTGCCATGCATCGATCATGCTGCCCATCGTCTCGCGCGGATCACGATAAAGATACAAAAACACAGCCTCTGGGAAGCATGTCTTCAGAAACGGAATACGTAGCGCATTTTTCGGCGTTTTCTCCAACATTCTTACTCGACCGCTCTTCTCTGCTGACCCATCGCGGCTCTTTAACGCCTCATAAAATCTGCGGCGAAGCTCTGCGACCACTTCAGGCGTCGCATCCGATGAGGTTAAGCGATTTGAACCTTTTCCGTTCGTTGCCGGACTTAACTCGGACATTGTCTCCATCAGTGTATGGCTTTCTCCGCCGATGGTAAGAAGGCTTGGTGAACGCAGCAGCGTTTCAAAAAGCAACGTAGAACCCGAACGAGGTGAGGAAACAATGAATACCGGTCGATCAAACATCGGATCGACAGGCGCTACCTGATGATGCTTGATTGAAGAACCCGAAGCAGCCGCTCCCCTTATCTCACCGTCACCTAGCCATGCCTGTGCTCCGCTTATGGCAACTTTTGCGACCAGCGTATGGACAACACTTGCCATGTTCAACTCATTGTTGAGCACGACATTTGCGCACAATTGATCAATTTGCTGCATGAATTGATTCATAGCACCCTGGTAGTCTGCCCATCCTTCTTTGTGTTCTCCAAAAGCGGCCCATAATGCCTGCCAGTGCCGGCAGAATTGCGCAATATTTTGTCTTAGCATGGGGGTGTTTGCTGACGGCGGGGCTTCGGAAAGAATAAAGCCAAGTCGCGCTTTTAATTCCCACGGTGTCATGACTGTCGGTACGTTCGCCCGTTCAAAACGTGGATTCACCTCAGCATCCCGATCGTACTCAATGTGCTTGGGTGACCAAACATTCGCGAAGTTCTTCTTATTGTGGTCACGCCCTGCACCCACCATCATCCAGAAAGGCTCTGAACCAACGGTATCGACAACCAGATGAATGCGTTGTTCTGCCGAGTCATTCAATACTCGATGCTGGCGCCAAGTATCGAAAATCCAACACTCCCCGGCGGCCATGTTGACTACCGCATCTCCACACTCAAATCTCACCGATGGTTGTGTAAGAATGGGCACATGGATTCGGACCCGATCTGCCCAGTAGTAACCCTGATCAGCATGGCGCGTGACTTCTGCATTACCACTCAATCGCATTAAACGCGTTCTGCCGAGCGGTACTCGCAAAGTTGCCAAAATCTGGAATAGATATGGGCATCGCTTCAAATATGGTGTTGGCGACATTTCCCCGGCAAATCCTTCGTTGGTCGGATCGCCATTGACGGCAACTAAAGGCAACATCGAATTACCGGGAAATCCTTGCGGGTGGGGCATCCACTCTTGTTCGCTGATGTTCTTGAGTTCTTCTGTTACGAGCGAGGCATTGAACAGGAGGGGCAGTTGCATGAATGGTGCTGCAAGCTTCATATGGTTCCTATTGGTGAATGACCTAGACCACTATTCTATACAGATAACGTGCAGGCTCGACTTTTGATTGAGCAACGTTCCGGGATGGGATTACGGTGCCTTCAGCCTTGGTAAACACGTTTCGTCAATATGCGAAACGGTGAATGGAATAACAATTAGCGCAAGAAGCATATCGCGTCTCTTCCGTTGGTACATATGTTCAACTATATGCGCCCTTTGAACGGAAAAATCACATGCAGATCTGAATCTCCAATCAGTATAAAAGCGGAATTGAAGAACACGATTGCGTTATGAATAACGTTGCGTAGCCTTCTATCGCAATTGCTCCATGCCTCGTCAATTCTCGAATCCGGCCGAGGTGAAATCCGTCGATCTATTTTACGCAATCACTCGGAAGCGTACTGAGTAAAGTGAAATCAGGCGAGTTCCCCTCGCCTGTTCTGATTGCTACGCGGTTAATGCCCATGACTGACGCTATGAGTTTTCACCGTTACCGGCACGCCCAAATTGTCAGCGCCCTCGAAGAAGAACGGCTGACGCTTTTTCGGTGTCGCGCCGATTTCATTCATCGTGGCCGAATCATACAAGCGACCATTGATCATGACTTGCTCCACCTTGTCGGAGTGGCGGATATCGGCCAGCACATCGCCATCGATGATCACCAGATCGGCGAGTTTGCCGACTTCCAGTGAACCGATGTCCTTATCCATGCCCAAGTAATGGGCCGGGTTGATCGTCGCGATGCGCAGCGCTTCCATCGGCGTGGCACCACCGAGTGCCATCGTCCACATTTCCCAGTGGGCAGCGAGGCCCTCGCGCTGACCATGGGCGCCGATATTGACACGTACCCCGGCACGCGCCAGTTTGGTTGCGGTGCGCGCTACATTGATGATGTTGAAATCTTCTTCCGGTGCAGTTTCGCGGCGCACGGCACGCGATTCCAGGATGGTGCGCGGCACATATTTGCTCAGAATTGGATGCTTCCAGACTTCAGTGCGGGCATACCAATAATGCTCACCATCCAAACCACCGTAACCAACCGCAAACGTTGGCGTGTAGCCGACTTTGGTTTGTGACCAGAGCTGCACGACATCATCATAGGCATTGGCAACCGGTATCGCGTGTTCAACGCCAGTGTGACCGTCGATGATCATGTTCATGTTGTGCTGGAACAAACTGCCGCCTTCCGGCACCACCATCAAGCCGGTGTGACGCGCGGCTTCCAGCACTTGCTGACGCTGTTCGCGACGCGGCTGGTTATAGCTTTTGACGCTGATGGCGCCCACCGCCTGCATCCGCTTCAAATGAGACAGCGCATCTTCATAGTTGCTGATCGGAGCCGTGAACGGTGCTTTCGCACCGTACAGAATGGTGCCGGTTGAATAAATACGCGGACCGACAATTTTCCCGGCTTTTTGCATTTCGCTGGCGGTGAAAATCTCGCTGGTATCGTTCGACGGGTCGTGAATCGTCGTGACGCCGAACGCCAGCGATGCATAGTTCACCCACGATTGCTGCGGAATGATTTCCTCCTCACCCATACCGCCATGCCAATGGGCATCAACGAGACCAGGAATGATGGTTTTACCGCTGGCATCGATCACCTGCGCCTCACGCGGTGCATCCAGTTCGCCATTTTTGCCAATGGCAGTGATGCGATTGCCTTGCACGATGATAATGCCGTTGTCGATCACTTCATCGCCATTCATCGTGATGATCTTGGCGCCGGTGATCGCGTAAACCGATGACGGTTTGCTGGCCTTGGCCTTGAAGCCGATCGCCACGCCATCTTCACTGGGCTTCGGTAATTCCGCTGGTGCGCCAGCGATAAAGCTGAAGGCATTTTTCAGTTCGCGGGTAAACAGCTGATCACCTAGCGCAAAATGCACGCGTTCACTGTTGCCAGACCAATGCAGGTATTCGCCGGCATTGACGTCGAGCTGCTTGACCGGCAGCGAATCCATTTTCGGACCAATCGAAATGGTTTTGCCTACCGTCGGCATCGGCGTCACAAAGGTATGGAAGCGCTCAGCGAAGGCCAGCCATTTGCCATCCGGCGACAAGGCGAACTCGCTGGCGAATTCGCTCTTCGCGATATCCAGTTTTTCGCTGCCATCGAGTTTGTGACGCACCAGCTTGCTGTACCAATCGACTTCATTGTTGACGCCGGTTTCGGTCAGGTAAACGTAATCGCTTTCTGCGGCGAACTGCGGTTTGCTGCCGCGCTCAGCAATTTTGCGTGGAACGGTTTTGCCATCGACCTCAACGGCGAACACGCCGGTTTCCAGCGCATGCCATGGCGACACCAGATAACCGCCTTTATCCTTGACGAACACCACGGTCTTGCCATCCGGCGAGAACGTCGGCTCCAGGTATTTGCCCGGTGTCTTGGTCAGCACTTTTTCCCGGCCGCCGTTGGCCGAGATGACGCGCACGCTACCCATGTTCTTGTCGTCCCAGGCGACAAACACGATCTGTTTGCCGTCACGCGAGAACTGCGGAAAAAACTCGAAGCGATCATCGGCCTTGGTCAGGCGCTTTGGTTCACCATCCGGCAATGATTTGACATACAGATGCCCCATCGCCGAATAGATCACCTTGTCACCTTTCGGTGAGACGTTGACCCAGCGCAGCATGTTGACATCGAACTGTTCGGGCGCGACATCAACCGCGAAACGCACCGCTTCACGCACTTCACGCGTGTCTTTCACCTGGAACGGAATGACCTTGGCATTGCTGGTGAATGGATTGACGCGCCAGATATTGCCCTTGGCCCAAACGACAATCTCTTTGCTATCCGGCATCCAGTCGAAGCCCGGATAAACACCATGCACCGACCAGGCTTCTTGCATATCGCGTTCAAGTTGATCCCAAACCGGGAATTCGCGGCCAGTTTGCAAATCCTTCAAGTACAGCGTGCTTTGATTGCGCAAGCGACGGACAAATGCCAGATATTTGCCGTCCGGCGAAGGTGTTGGTCGCACCGCGCCACCGGCGCCAGAAACAAAGCGCTCGCTTTCGCCGGTTTCCAGATTCTGGCGGAAAATTTCGAAAATCTGTTCACGGGCATTTTTGTTGTATTCGAAACGGCTGCCCGGCGTGGTGTCGCGTGAGTAGTACAGATATTTGCCATCGGGCGAAATCGCCGGCTCACCCAAATCTTTCTGCCAGTTTGGTTTCTCATTGAGTTGCACCCCTTTGCCACCGGCAACGTGATACAGCCAGATCTCGCCGGAACCGAGGCTGCGGGTGCCGGTGTAATGTTTACGCGCGGCGATGTATTCGCCATTCGGATGCCAGAACGGATTATTCAACAGCCGAAAATCTTCGTTGCTGACGGCTTTGGCGTTACTGCCATCGACATTCATCGTCCAGACATTGTCGCCGCCACCGGCATCGCTCATGTAGGCTATGGTTTTACCATCCGGTGAAAAACGTGCCTGCATTTCCCAGGCCATCGAATCAGTCAACGCTTTCGCTTCGCCGCCATCAATCGGCAGCAGATACAAATCTCCGAGCAAATCAAAGACGATGTGCTTGCCATCCGGACTGACATCGACAGTCATCCAGGTACCGGCGTTGGTATCCAGTTGCACGGTCGCTTTCGGGCCCGGTGGATTGTTGACATCCCATTTGGCGTCCTCTGCCGCGCTGGCCTGACCAACGCCGAAGGCCAGAAGGCCCGCTGTTACCCAGATTCTCATTGTCGTGTGCATCCTCTGTGGGGTCGCAGAAAAACAGCAAGCATAGCCAGTCGAGGCTCGCCGTCAACGGCAAATATCACCATTTGTTACGAATTTGCCTTGGTGGATTCTCGCATTGCGACATTTCGATCACGCATACTGCAGCTTGTACTTGGTCGATCTGTTACGGGAGCAATCGGCGAGCCGATTGGTTCAGGGCAGGTACGGATCACAAACAAAAGCAAATCAGGGAGAATACTATGCAGGCGATTTCTCATCTTTGGGGCATTTTGCTGGAGCCGCAGTCGAGCTGGGCAGCGTTGAAAGAAAAAACACATTGGTGGCTGCCGCTTGTGGCGGTACTGGTCTTCGGTGTGTTGATGAACTGGCTTTATTATCAGAGCGTCGACAGCGAGTGGTTGGTGCAACAGATGGTTGCCGCCAATGAGTCGCTGACCCCGGAACAGCGTCATCAACAACAGCAAGTGTTAACCGGCGATATGATGATGTACGGCGCCATTGGCGGTACGCTCATCGGTATGCCAATCATATTAGCGATTTTTGCGCTCTATTATTTTCTGGTCGGTAAAATTGTTGGCACCGAGCAAAGTTTCGGCCAATGGTATGGTTTTGTGTGTTGGACGATGATTCCAGTATTGGTCTCGTTTTTGATTTCCATTTTGCTGATTGTAGTCAGCGACGATGGCCAAATCAGCGTTGACGTCATGCAACCGACCTCGATCAACTATTTGCTGACCAATTTCCCGATGGGCCATCCATGGCAGGGCATCGCCAGTCAGGTTTCGCTGCTGATGCTATGGCAACTCTTTATCGGTATTGTCGGTTACAAGGTCTGGACAGAGCGTTCAACCGCTACCTCAACCATCATTGTTATTTTGCCCACCGTTTTGATCTACGGCATTTGGGCCTTGGTTGTGGCGCTGTGACGAAGTAAAGCAAGGATAGTTGTCAATGAAAGCAAAAAAATGGATCGCGATCGCCGTGGTAGCGGCGATCGTGGCAATTCCGGTCGGCAAAAAAATGTTCGGCGGCAAAGCCGGTACCGAAGTGGAAATTGAAACTGTCGGCAAGCAGACGATTCGGTCATCGATTCTCGCTTCCGGTACGCTGACCTATCAACAACAAGTACTGCTGACTTCAGAAGTGATTGGCAAGGTCGCTGAAATTCTGGTTGCCGAAGGTGACAAGGTCAAAGCCGGTCAAATCGTGCTGAAGCTGGATGATCAGCAATTTCGTGCCGAAGTGGAACAACAGCAGGCCAGTCGTCGGCAACAACAAATCAATATCGAACGCCAGCAGGTCAACCTCGACAATGAGCGCCGCCAGTTTGAGCGTACCGAAAAACTGCACAAACAAAAGCTGATCGACGACACGCGCATGGACGATGCCCGTCATCGTTTGTCGCTGGCCGAGATCGAGTTGCGTCAAAGCCGGGTCAGCTTGCAGCAGGCCGAGGCGTTACTGCGCCAGGCTGAACAGCGCTTGGCCAAAACGGTGATACGCGCGCCGCTTGCCGGTACTGTCATTGCGATTGATATCAAGATCGGCGAAACCGCCGTGCCGAGCACGCAGTCATTTGCCGGTTCGCAGATGATGACGATTGCTGATGTTGAAACGATGGTGCTGGAAGCCAATGTCGATGAAGCCGATATCGGAAAATTGTCGCCGGGCTTGCAAGCCGATATTTTCTCGGCGGCCTATCCTGATACCAAACTGACCGGTGTGGTCGATGAGATCCCGCTGGCGCCGAAGCGCAATGTTGGCGCGGTTGCCCAGAACAATGCCTTGAGCCGAACGTACAGCGTCAAGCTGAAACTCGTTGATGACGGCGATTTGATGTTGCGCCCTGGCATGACCTGCCGCACCGAAATCTTCAATAACACCAAAGGTGACACATTAGCCGTGCCGATTCAGGCGGTGGTCAGTGGTTCCGCGCTGGAAAAGCAGGAGGACGAGGACAGCCGCTCGACATTGAAAGCCGAAGACACTTACGCTGTTTGGATAGACCAGGACGGACGAGCGCAAAAGCGTATGGTAACGCTGGGCGTTGCCGATGATCGCTATCAGGAAGTGCTCAGTGGCTTGCAAGAGAACGATCGGGTTATCGTCGGCCCGCCCGCTTCGCTGCGACGTTTGACTGAAGGCGTCGACATCAAGGAAGCCGAGAAAAAGAGCAAAAAAGCCGACAAGAAAGCGGAAGCCACATCGTGAGCATGATCGCGCTGGAAAATCTGTATAAAACCTACAAGATGGGTGACCAGACCGTGCATGCGTTGCAGGACATCAGCCTGCAGATCGACAAGAACGAGTACGTGGCGTTCATCGGCGCTTCCGGTTCCGGAAAATCGACAATGATGAACATTCTCGGTTGCCTGGATCGACCAACGTCCGGAAATTATCGTTTGAATGGCACCGATGTCAGCGGTATGAGTCAGGATGCACTGGCGGATGTGCGCAACAAGGAAATCGGCTTTATCTTTCAGAGCTTTCACTTGTTGCCGCGCGCCAGCGCACTCGACAATGTGCTGCTGCCATTGATTTATCGTGACAAGCGCGTGCCGAATCGTCAGGAGCTGGCGAAAAAAGCCTTGGAAATGGTGGGACTTGCTGAACGCATGGATCACAAGCCGAATCAACTTTCCGGCGGCCAGCGACAACGTGTGGCGATTGCTCGTGCCCTGATCAGCGAGCCATCGATTCTGCTCGCCGATGAACCAACCGGTAACCTCGATTCGCAAACGACGCTGGAAATTCTCGCGCTGTTCGATCAGCTGCACGAACGCGGTCATACCGTGATCATGGTCACCCATGAAGCTGATGTCGCCGCGCGCTGTCATCGCGTCATTCGCTTGCAGGATGGCAAGGTGCAAAGTGATATCCGTTCCCGGGAGGCTGCCTGATGTACAGTTTTCTGGAAAGTTTTCGACTGGCATTCAACAGCATTCGCGCCCATGCGATGCGCAGCGTGTTGACGACGCTCGGTATTTTGATTGGTGTCGCCGCGACGATTGGTGTCGTCGCCATCGGTCAGGGCATGAGTCACGCCATTGGTTCGCAGTTCGAAGGGCTTGGTGCCCAAAACGTCACGATTCGTGCCGAAACCTCGCGAATGGATCAGTTGCAGGGCAAAATCAACCGCCTGACCTTGACCGATTATGAGTTGCTGAAAAGTCGCCTTTCCGGTGTCAGCAATATCACGCCGGTATTGTTTGTCGGCAATGCTTTTGGTCAGGCCCGTTACAAGAACAACGAAACCGTTACCCAGGTTTTTGGTACCACCTCGGCCTATCAGGATGTCAACAACAGCTATCCGCAGGAAGGCCGGTTTCTGACCATTTCTGATGATCGCGCCAATCGCAAAATCTGTGTCATTGGTAGCAAGTTGATTGAGGATCTGAAACTGCCGACCGATCCGATTGGTGACTACCTGGAAATCGGTTCGGAATGGTTCAAGATTGTTGGCGTCATGGAGTCGCGTGGGGAAATTTTTGGTTTCTCGCAAGACAACTACATCATGATCCCGGTCGGCGCGGCCGCAGCGCTGAATGGCTGGTCGCAAAACCAGAATGTGCAGATCAGCATGACCATTGACGATCTGGCCAAGTTCGAAGAAGTGAAGGCCTATGCCCGATTGTTGCTGCGTCAGTCACATGGACTGAAAGCCGGCGATGCCGACACGTTCAAAATCGAAACCGCGCAACAAATCGGCGACACCTTCGAGCAGATCATGAACACCTTGACGGTGGTCATGAGTGGTATTGTGGGGATTTCGCTGTTGGTCGGCGGTATCGGCATCATGAACATCATGTTGGTGTCGGTCACCGAACGGACGCGTGAAATTGGCATCTGCAAAGCCGTTGGTGCCAAGCGTCACCACATCCTGCTGCAGTTTCTGATCGAGGCGGTGGTACTGTCGCTGTTCGGTGGTTTGCTCGGGGTCGGCTTTGGTTATTTGATTGGCTTTGCCATTGCCAGCGCGTTCCCGGTTTTTCCTGATGCGTTGGTACCGTGGTGGGCGGTAACGCTGGCACTCGGGTTTTCGATCATGGTTGGTGTTGTGTTCGGTATTGCACCAGCCGCGAAAGCCGCCCGACTTGATCCGATAGAAGCACTTCGTCACGAATAGTTCGCAATATTCAAGCCAAAAGTTCTATACATCGTGATCGCTGCTGATCGGCGGTCACGATGCGAACAATCACTACAAGCCATCTCAAAAATTCCTGGAGCTCGCCGATCTGTGCGAGTGCGGTGCTCAAAATCCTCATTTTCCGCTCGTAAACTCCGGCTTTTGCGCTCCTAATCGCGCACCTCACCTTCGCCCAGACTATTTTTGAGATGGCTTATAGCTTTTCCCGCTTGTTCTGAGGAGAGCAAACTCCAGCCTGACCGTTCTGAATCAGGACAGCCAGCCTTGTCGTATTGTCCGTCGGTCTTGGCCGCCAGCTGCGAACGGATGGGTTGCCATAGGTGCCCTTAATTCGATACCAAGCACAATGGCTTTGCGTCATTGTTGGCAACGCTACAAAACGACACAGTAGCGACAACTTTCTCTACACATTCTCGTCGAAACGCGTGGTACAAATCAGCGGACCGTTAGCATTGCGGTTGTACGGAGGATATCGGCAGCTGTAGTCACCGATATGGATCAACAAAATCAAATAAGAAGGTCACCATGCTCAAGAAATTATGGTTGTCAGCGAGCCTTGGCACGCTGGCGATGCTATCGCCTACGGCTTTTGCGGCCGAGTCCTTGTTTGTCAAATCGCCATCGCTGGATGCGCGCCTGAATGCGCAGTCGCAAATGCAGGCTCAGCGCCTGGCGAATGAATTTCATCATGCCCGCGTCGATGCCGACTGGCGTTTGAATAAGCAGGGCTGGAATCAACCGGCGTTTGATGTGACGCTGCCTGATGGTCAGCGCATCACCTTGCAACGCCAGCATGCCTATCGCAACCATGCTGGCACCGATGTGCTGGTCGCCAAACCCGGCAACGGTTTGCTGAATTTGCGCAGCGCCGCTACGCCAGCTGCCGACAGTATCTTCGTCAATCGTGATGGCCAAATCACCGGCAGCATTCGTTATCAGGGCAAGCTGTACAGTGTGCGTCCGACCGGCCACGGCCAGCATGCCATTATCGAAGTCGACGAATCGCGGATGCCGGCCGATCACCCGGAACACGATTACGCCGCGCTGTTTGATCAGGCCATTCAATATCAGGTGCCAGCCTCGACCACTGCCGATCTTTCGGCGAGCGCCAACACAGTGATCAAATTGCTGGTCAACTATACCCAAGGCGCGAAAAACGCCGTTGCTGATATCGATGGCCTGATTGATTTGGCCGTTGCTGAAACCAATCAGGGCTATGTAAACAGTGGCATCAATATCACCGTGGAAGTCGCGCACCGGGCGCAAACCAGTTACAGCGAATCGAGCAATATCTCGACCGACCGCGATCGCTATGCGGCGACCAACGATGGTTATATGGACGAGATTCACACTCAGCGCGATCAATACGGCGCCGATGTCGGCGTGCTGATTCTGAACAACAGTGCGGCTTGCGGTGTTGCCAAAGCGATTGGTGCCACGGCTGCGACAGCATTCGCCGTTGTCCATCACAGCTGCGCCACCGGTTATTACTCGTTTGCGCACGAGATTGGCCACCTGCAAGGCGCCCGTCACGACCCCGCTACCGATCCGTCGACAACACCCTATGCCTACGGTCACGGTTATCGGGCGCCGAACAACGCCTGGCGCACGGTCATGGCCTACAATTGTTCGCCGTCCTGCACCCGCATCAATTACTGGTCGACACCGAACCGCACCTATGGCGATGGCCAGGTCATGGGCACCAGCTCCCAGTCTGACAATGCCCGGGTGCTGAACCAGACCGCCGCCACCATTGCCGGCTTCCGTGGTGACACCACGCCACCACCGCCAGGCGACACCTTCACCAACGATGGCAACTACAACATCCCGGACAACAACTCGACCGGAATTCAAAGCCCGATCGCTGCGACCGGTTCCGGCACTGCGGGTACCGTCAAAGTTGATGTGCGCATCATTCACACCTATATCGGTGATTTGATTGTCGATTTGATTGCCCCGGATGGCAGCGTCTACAACCTGCATAACCGCAGCGGTGGTGGTGCCGACAACCTGATCCAGTCGTACAACGTCAACGCCAGCAGCGAGAATCGCGCCGGCACCTGGAACCTGCGTGTCCGTGACCGGGCGCGGGTGGATACCGGCTATATCGATTCCTGGTCGATCACGTTCAACTGAAGATCCGTTAATCCCTGTAGTGTTCTCTTGCCGAAAGGCACTTCCCCAACCCTCTCTCGTTCGCGGGAGAGGGCTTTTTATTGCCCCGTGCTTATGGCATTGCAACTTGCTGACAACGGCGTAACCGGCCTATAGTTCTTCGATAAGACAGGCCGTTTGGCGCAGGCATTTCCCGCTGCATCGCGGTCAACGGATGGGGGCTGTTCCGTGCGGTTGCTGGTGTTGTTGCTGTGGAGTGTCGTCGCGTTTGTCGCCGAAGCCAGCGATCGGGTGTTCCGTATCGGCGTTGAAATGCCGCCACAGGAGTTGAGCGCGCCAGCCTGGCAGCAGATCCGCAACATCTTCCAACAAGCCAACTATCGACTGGAATGGGTTTACCTGCCCGGCAATCCCTCCCGACTACTGCGCATGTTGGAACTGGGTTCAATTGATGTGCTGCCAGAAGGCTCAATACGGCCTGAACGCGAGCCCTACACGCTATTCAGCAAACCGTATCGGATGGAAACCACGGTGTTCCTGGCGCGCAAGGAAAAAGCCAGCCAACTGCAGATTCATCGCTTGCAGGACATTCTCGATAATCGTTGGCGGGTAATTGATGCCGACGACGGCTGGTTCGGTGCGGAATGGCAGGCCTTGCGTCCACAGCTGGTAAAGGCCGAACTGACCTTGCCGGCACGCGATCCGGAAACGGCGATTCGCTTAATCATGCTGGACCGCGCCGATTTGCTGATCACCACCGATGCCTGGACGGCGATGATGGACATGGAGCAGCGCGGCCTGACGACCTTGCCTTATATCGTCAACGAGGAACCGGTGCATTTGATGTTCAGCAAAATGACGGTTGACCAAGAAGAAGTCGATCACATCAATAAGGCCATTCAAGCCTTGAGCGATTCCCAACATCCCTGATGATTTGTGCCCCTCGTCGCTAACGCTTTTGCCTACAAGCGGCTCGAAAAAAAAGGGCTATGCTGACGCGGTGCAAGCAATGGCCGCTCAGCGCAAACGAAAGACATCGTGCAGTGTTTCGCTGCTGCCATCACCACGCCACCGCCGGCTGACTGAAAAAAATCCGTTGCTGCCGCTGCCTTGCCAGAGCGCCGTAGCGCCGTGCAATTCCAGACCGGCAACATCCAGCACGCTGTCCTCGGCCTGAAATCCGAGCGGTGCTGAAATATCGGCAGCGGTTAACGTCAAACGTGAGCGCTGCAATACGACCGCCGTTTGTGCGCCGCGAATCCTTACATCAAACACTTCCGCTTCACTGTTCATGATCTGCAGCGCGGTCGTTTCTACATGCTCAAGTCGGGCATCCGGACAACTCTCCAATTCAATACGGGTTGCTTTGCCGGAAAAGAAAAATCCGCGCTGCTTGTGGCACCGAACCAGCGGCAGCGGATTGGCTGATGAGGCTTGTTGAGTCGGCGTCGGCGGCTGCAGCAAAAACGGTTTAATCGTGGTGATGAACGCATCGAAGTGCGATTTCATCGGCACATGCCCGGCGCCGCTCAGCGTTTGCAAACTCGCGTTCGGCATTTTCTGTTTCAATAACTTGCCGGTCCGCAATGCAGTGACTGGATCGTGTTCGCCCCAGACGATCAGCGTCGGCATATCGGCCTTGCTGAAGGTGTCGATAAAGTTGGTTTCAATCAACGCCAGCGCGGCCTGCAAATTGCTGCGCTCATGCAACAACTGCTCACGGGCCAACGGGTTTTCCAGCAAGAAGCGGCTGAAATCCGGCAACTGCTCCAAGCGTCGGGTCAGGCCAGCGCCGAAGCGACTCAGACCCGGTTCCAACCATTGGTAAACGCCGCCGAGCAAGGCGTTGTCTGGTCGCAGGCTGGCTTTCATCACATGCTGCATGAACACACTGCGATGAACGATACCGGCGACATCGACCAGCACCAGTTTTTCAATTTGTCTGGCATATTGCGCGGCATACTGTAGTGCGACGGCGCCACCGAGCGAATGACCGATCACCTGAATTTTTTTTCCCGGCGCAAATCGTTGACGAATCTCCTCGCAGAGCCGGGCATATTGTTCGGGCGAGTACATCACGTTTGACGCCGCTGACTTGCCAAAACCGGGCAAGTCGAACGTCAGCACAAAATAATGTTCGCTAAGTGCCGGCATCACCTGCTGCCAATCGGTCCAGCCAGCCTGTCCGAGTCCATGAATCAACAACACCATCGGCTTGCTGCGCTGGCCAAGATGCACGGTATAGATTTCGGATTGAAACGTTTCCGAGCGAAAGCGTTCCGCCTGAAAAACCGGCACGCCATTTGCCGTCGCTGCAACACTAGTGGTGGTGCACAGTAAAGCTAACCAGAGCCAGAACATTCGGGCAACAATCATTGAGCCGACTCCGCTACGGCTGCCTGCATGGCTCGCCACAACTGTTCAACGTGCTCGCGCTCGGTCGGTAGCGCACCGAGCGATACCCGCACCATCCAGCGGCCTTGTAATTGCGACGGTGTTAAATAGGCAAAGCCGGATTGGTTGATGGCATTGACCCAACGTAACGTGTGTTGATCAAGCGCTTCGCCATTCACGCCCTCTGGTTCATGGCGCAGACAAATCGTTTGCAGATGCACTGGGTTCAAGATTTTCCAAGCGTGTTCGGCCCGCACTTGCTCGGCCAACCAACGCGTGTTTTCCAGATCACGACGTAAACGAGTCTGTAATCCCTCGATGCCTTGTTCACGAAACAGAAACCATAATTTCAACGCGCGAAAACGACGGCCAAGCTGCAATCCCCAATCGCGATAATTTTTCGCCTGACCATCGGCGGCCGTTTGCAGATAACTCGGATTGGTGCTCATCACGCGCACCAGATGTTCGGCGTCCCGGACGAAATACACCGAACAATCAAAAGCAACGCCTAACCACTTGTGCGGGTTCATCACCAGCGAGTCAGCTTGCTCAATGCCTCGCCATAATGTTCTGCACTCCGGCAGAATCATCGCGGAACCGGCGAGCGCCGCATCGACATGCAACCACAGTTTTTCTTCACCGGCGATGTTGCCAATGGCCTGCACCGGATCGATTGCCGTCGTGCCGGTGGTGCCGACCGTCGCGACAATCGCGCAAGGATGCAAACCAGCGGCGCGATCGGCGGCAATTTGTGCGCGCAACTTGTCCGGGCGCAGTGCAAACTGCTCATCGGTTTCTATATGGCGAATATGTTCACGACCAAAACCGGCGAGCAGGGCGGCTTTGTCAACCGAGCTATGGGCATGAGCCGAGGTATAAACGATCAAGGGTTTATCGTCGGCACGCCGGCCGGTGTGCATCATTGCGTAATCATTGCCGCGCTCGCGCGCGCTGAGCAGTGCCACCAGTGTCGAAACCGAAGCCGTATCGTGAATGACTCCCTGCCATGAATCGGACAAGCCCAGTGCTTGCCGCAACCAATCCGTCGTCACTTCTTCCAGTTCGGTCAGTGCCGGACTTGATTGCCAATTCAAGCCGAGCTGACCCAAACCGGTCGACACCAAATCAGCGAGCACCGTCGACAACTCGCCGTTCGACGGAAAATATCCAAAGAAACGTGGATGCAAAAAATGTGAGCAAGCTGGCGTGATCAGGTGGTCCAGATCGGCCAGGATAGCCGCCATCGATTCCGGTTGTTCCGGCGCTTGTCGCGGCAACGCGGATTTCAAACTGCCGGGTTTGACCGGTGCCATTACTGGTGGCTGGCCTTGATAAATCTGGGTGCGTTGATCGGCAATCCAGTCAACCAACTGATGACCATACTGGCGGAATTGTTCGGGCGTCATGGCAAGTCTCTTACGCGTGTACCGGAATTTTCCAAACAGTATCTTACCTCGGTACCAGTATCTCAATGCGTTTTTGTCGATTCGTGGTGGGCCTCAAAAAATTGCTTGGCCGCGATAAAAACTGGTCGATATGATGCGGTGTGTTTTTTGGGGAAACGCGCCGTGACGGCAGTCGCGGTCATGACAATAATGATTGAAGGAATAAATGATGTCTTCTTCACTCTCGGCATCGGTGAGCGCCGATGATCTAATGCTTCAGCAGCAGTATAAGCGTCACGCCTGGCTGGCCGTTATTGGCCTTGGTGGATTCGTGTTGCTTTACCTGATGCTCAGCACCTGGTTTGCTTACACGGCATGGCATTCATTTGGCCTGCTTGGCAGCCATGAGAATTGGTTGTTTCATCTGATTGTTGGTGGTGCTTCCGGCTTCCTGGCACTGTTCATGATCAAGGCCTTGCTGTTTGTCAAAAAGGGACAGATGCCGGACTTGATCGAAGTGACGGCGGAGCAGCAACCGAAGTTGTTCGCTTTTCTGCACGATATTGCCGACAGTGCCGGCGCGCCGCGACCGCATCGGGTGTTCCTGTCGCCGCGCGTCAACGCCGCCGTTTTTTACGACCTGTCCTTGCTGAACCTGATATTCCCGGCCAAGAAAAATCTGGAAATCGGTTTGGCTTTGGTCAATGCCTTGAATCACTCGGAAATGAAGGCCGTGCTGGCGCATGAGTTTGGTCATTTCGCCCAGAAAACGATGGCCATCGGTCGCTGGATTTATATTGCTCAGCAAATTGCCGCACATATCGTTGAACGGCGTGATGCGCTCGATAAATTCCTGCGGGTGATTTCCGGCATCGATCTTCGTATCGCCTGGGTGGGATGGATACTGCGACTGATCGTCTGGTCGATTCGCGCTGTGCTGGAATCGGCATTCCGTTTGACGATGATGGCCGAACGGGCGCTGTCACGGGAAATGGAGTATCAGGCTGATCTGGTCGCGGTGTCACAAACCGGCAGCGATGCCATTGTTCATGCCTTGCACCGTTTGCAGGCGGCCGACGAAGCCTGGGAACGCGCGCAAGGTTTTCTGTTCAACGAGTTGCAGGAAGGTCGATTGACCAAAGATGCGTTCACCATTCAAAGCCGTGTGATGGAACGCATGGCGATGATTTTGAACAACGCCCAATACGGCAAGTCACCGCGACTGCCGGCGAATGCACCCGAACAATTCCGGGTGTTCACCGCCGAGATTGCCCAGCCACCACGCATGTGGGCAACGCATCCGCAAAATCATGAACGCGAAGCCAATGCCAAGCGACGTTATCTCGCCATGCCGATTGATGAGCGCTCCGCCTGGGAAGTGTTTGACGACGCCACCGCGTTACGCGAACAGATGACCCGTCATCTGGTCAGCCACTTGAATGAAGTGCCGGAGGCCAGCGCGTTGGAAGAAAGCTTGAGCGCGCTCGACAAGCAATACGATCGCGAGTTTTTGCGTTCGGCTTATCGTGGCGCTTACCTTGGCCGTTCGTTTGTTCGTCATGTCGAAACGCCGGAACAATTGTATTCGGCGCAAATGGATAAAGCCGTTGACGGTTTGTCGGCGTTGTATCCGGCAACACTGGCCAACGAGCTGGACAATTTGCGCAATCTGGAGAAAGAGCGAGCATTGCTGGAAGCCATTCGAGATGGCATTTATTCCGCGCCCGGCGGCGTCATCCGTCATCGCGGCAACACGCTGCTGAAACGTGAGTTGCCGCAAGCGATTGCACAAGTGCGCGAAGAATGCAGGGCGGTGCAGGAACGCATTCATCGCCATGATCAGCTTTGCCGCAGTGCCCATGTCTCGGCGGCGAAGGCACTTGCCAATGGTTGGCCGGAGTATTTGCAAAGCCTGACATCGGTGCTGCATTTTGCTGATCATGCCGAGGCGGATTTGCGCGATGCTTACGGTTTGTTGAATAACGTGGTCGCCATTGTCACCGCCGATCGCAACGTCAGTTCGCGCGAACTGAAACGGGTCATCAACGCCGGACAGGAAGTGTATAAAGTGCTGCACGCGATTTATGTTTGCGCTGATCAAGTCAAACTCAGCGACGATATTCTGGCTCGACTGGAAACGGAGTCATGGTCGAAAGCGCTCGGCGAGTTCACGTTGCCGCCACCTGGCAAAGACAACATCAATCAGTGGATGGATGCCATTGGTGGTTGGGTAGGCGGCACTGCTGGCGCGTTATCGGCGTTGCGGCACATTGCCCTGGATTTATTGTTGCAGGCGGAGTTGAAAGTCGCCAAAGCCTACCGGCAACAAAGCCAACTGGAGAGCGCCCCACGTGCCAATCAGGTGCCAGCCCACTATCCGCGTCTGTTGCCGGGCCAGGAACGGGCGCTGCAAAAACGCCTTGGTTGGTGGGACCGGTTCCAAACGGCCGATGGCCTGATCCCGGGTTTGCTGCGCTTTGTCGTGGCGGCCGGCATTATTGGTTTCGCCCTGAGCGTCAGTTTGATTGCCGTATTGCAATCCTGAGCCCACTCGTACACTCCCGGTTTAGCCGGGAGTGTCTTTTCAAAACCAATGGTTATTCTCCAACACGGTCGATAGAAGACATTTCTTTCACTGTGCGAATTGGCTTACACGCGCCACTCCTGTTCACCATCACTGGTCGTCGACAAACGCGGCTATCGCCGCACGTTATTCAATCGTAAGATTTCGCTCGATTCAGGATGAGTCGTTCCGCCTTGCGGTGGTTATCGCGATAGGATTAGCGGTTGCCACTGGTCGTCCTGGCCCGATTGGGCCTTGCCTTGTGTGTGCTCGCACGCCGTCTTTGCATCGCCTTACGAAATCGGTTCGGTGGTTTTTTCGTAACGTGTTCACGCCAATCATCACGCCGTCATCGAATCAACAGGACAACGCCGGGCAGCGTTGTGATGGCTTCATTTTCCGTCAAGGAGTGGCGTTATGAGTGATCGTAAAGGCGACAACCAAACCCTGTCGCTGTTGTTTGAACAGCAGCAACCGAAAGAGCAACTACCTGGCATGGCGCTGTATGGCATCAGCTCCGATGGCGAGTTGAAAAAATTGGCTGCGGTTGACGCCGGCAAACTGAAACTCGACAAGAAATGGGAAGGTGCCGGATTCGTCCGTTTCGCACTGGGGCCGGATGCCGAAAATCAACCGGAGCCCGGCGCCCAAACGCTGATGCATTTTCACTGGCGCGATTTGCAAACATTGGCTGTTCAGCGCCAGCCATTAATCGTGCCGGAAAAATGGTGGCGTCATTGGTGGCCTTTTGTTCGTTGTGTCAGCGGTTCGGTTCGACGCTGCTTTTTTCCGTTTGCTGAGCTACCTATCCATGCACCGCTGCTGCGTTTGCAACCGCCATTCAAGATTCAACCGTTGCTGCCACCGGCATTCTGTTTGCCGATGTGTGATGGCATTGTCGAAGTCTATGAACGTATCTGTTGTTGCAAATTCATCGACATTGTTCCCGATATCTTGATTCCGCGCATTCCGGAATTGATTCCGGAACCATTGCCCTGGCCGGATCCATTACCCGATCCGGAACCGTTCCCTCCGGGTCCATTTCCCCCTGGCCCTCGACCGCTGCCGATCACACGTCTGCAAACCAGTCGCGCGACGATGGCGCCAGCCAGCACACCACGCAAACTGGAAGATTTGGCCGATGCCCACGGACTTGGTGCGGAGCAGGGCGCGATGTTGCATCGGCTGCGTCAGGACGTTGCGGAGTTGCGCAAAACATCGGCCGCGCAAATGGCTGAGTTCTTGGAATTGCGTCCGTACCTGTGGCCGCTGATTTGCTCCTGCACGACCAAAAAAGTCGGCCAGAGCAGCTTGCGTCCCGATGGTCAGTTTGATGTCTGCTGGCCGGCATTTTTATCGCCGCTGAAGTTACATTGCCATCGGCGCTACGCTTACATCATCAAGCAGTGGCATAACGGGCAATGGCTGACCGTCTACAACGGTTTGGCCAAGCATGAGTATTTCAAGGTCGACGAAACTCCAGTGCTGCGCAGCTACCTCGGTCATGCCTGCCACGAGCCGCCACCATTGGACCATGACAAGCCATTCATGATGCTCGATTTGATTGGCTCGACTCGCAGTCATCGCCTGCATAGCCATTGGCTCGGCAAGAACGCGGTTGGTCTGGACTTGACCCAACCGAGCGCTGACGCCTTGCACCCGTTACCGGAAAATGGCGGCTTGTGCGACCCGTCCAATGTCGACAGTGGCTCGGTCAATCGGCCGTGGGCGCAAACGCTGTCTTTGAGTTTGCTTTACAGCGAGTCCTTGAAAGCGACCGGTGCCCGTTATTACCGGCTCAGTCATGTGCCGGTTCAGGACAATGGCCAACCGCTTCCGGGCGCCACGCCTACGCCATTAACCGCAACCATCAGTTGGCAGCGGCTGCACTTTATTGGCGGGCAACCGGAAATCACCAGCGACAATCTGGGGCCGGTGTCGATGAATGTCGGTGGCCAGGCAGTCACTGGTTTGTATCGCATTCCGTTCCAGTCCGATGGCCATTGGCTTGGGGCTCAACCACATGGATTGTGGGCAACCGATGGCCAAAACGGCCGTTCACTGCTCTACCTGGAGGTGTTCGATGCGGCAGGCAATCGCTTGAATCCGGTCAATGCCGGCTTTGATTACTTGCGCCGGATTGGCGAAACAGGTCCCGACTCGATCAGCATCATCCGCCATGAACGGCTGGCGCATGCCTTTTGGCTCGACAACAAACCGGTCTATGCCGACATCATCGATCTGCGCAAAAACGGTGTGCCATCTTCGCAGGAATGTCAGTTCATGTCGGGCGAGGCAACAGCGCTGTTCAGCACCGGTTTTGCCGCATTCCATACCACCCGCAACCACGTCAGTGGGCCACGGACATTCATGCGCGACTACACCTTGACCTGGTATCGCGGCCTGAATGGTGCCAGCGAAACGTTTGACAGCGGCGACACCAACGCACCACCGAGTCTGAACCCAGCGGCACCGGCCCAGTCGGCCTCAGTCAGCTTCGATTACCTGCTGTCGAAGAATGCCTCACCCCCTCACAAGAAGTGCACCTTTGCGGTCACCTTGCGGGTGTATTGCCGCCATACCAATGGCAGCAGTCGGATCACGGCATTTGACCGCCAGGAAACCGCAAGCTTCGCAGTGGAAATTATTTAACCGGAGGCGGAAAGCAAAACACCCGGCATATGCCGGGTGTTTTTTGCGGAAAAGGCTTAGAGGCCGTTGGCTTTCAGGAAATCCTCGCTATGGGGATTGCCCGAGGTATTGCTGAAGCCACTGGTGCTCTCGGCGCTATTCAGCAGCGCCGAACGCAAGGTCAGGAACGCATTGAAGTTGCGGCTGACTGAGTGAGAGTCGAGGTACAACGCGGCAGCGCCAGCTACATGCGGTGAAGCCATCGAGGTGCCGCTCATCGTCGTCGTGCCGCCACCTTTAGCCGTCGACAGAATGCTGACGCCAGGGGCGGCGATGCCGACCGGAGCCGAGTTGCGGCTGGTCCAGCTCGCCGACTTGGTGCCATAGTTCGACCACGACGGCCAGTTGTCGGCCGACGAGGTGGCGCTGACGGTAATTACCGCATCGTCATAAGCGGCTGGAGTGTGGTTGGCGGCATCGTCGCCGTCGTTACCGGCGGCCACAACGAACACCACACCTTTAGCGGCGCCACGGCAGAACGCTTCATGGAAGCTGTCGTTGCCGGTGAACGAGCCGTTATTGCAGCTACCCGATTTGGTGCCACCGCCGCCAAGGCTCAGGTTGGCGACCACCACCTGGTTATTGCTCTCGGCCCAGTTGGCGGTGAAATCGATGCCGGCGATGATGCCGGAGAAGGCGCCAGAGCCGCGGCTGTCGAGCACCTTGACCGCATGCAGGGTGGCGTTCGGGGCAACACCGATGACATCGATGCTGTTGTTCGCAGCGGCGATGGAGCCAGCGACATGGGTGCCATGGCCTTGATCGTCATCCCAGGTTTTATTGCATTTGCCTTTGCAACTGACCGCGGCGAAATGGTCCGCGCTATTGCTGGACAGGTTGGCGACCAGATCAGCATGGTCAGCATCGATACCTGTGTCGAGCACAAATACATGCACACCGCTGCCGCCAGAGGTCGGCGAGCCAATGCGGCTTATGCCCCACGGTGTCACCTGGTTGGCGCTGCCGCCGCCACCACCACCGCCCGGCTTCGGCGACATTTTCACCGGCCGGTCGAATTCGACGCTGGCAACGTTCGGGTCGGCCTGTAGTTGCTTCAGGCGTGCTTCCGGAATGCGGGCAGCAAACCCGGTCAGCACCGTGCCGTAGCTGTGCTTGACTTGCGCTCCGTGGCCGAGCGCCAAGCCTTGGGCCCGGGCTTTGTTGCCAGCGGCATTGCCGTCCTGATGACTTTTCATCCGAACGATAACGTCGACAAATCGCTCATCGGCAGCGGCTTCAGCCACCGGCGAAACGCTGCAACAAGCCAGCGCGACGGCACTTGCCGCCAGTGTCATGGAAATCGATTTCATTTGTGCTCCCTAGCTTCTGGTTTTCGAATTATCAGGCGCCACCTCCGTATGGTGGCGTGTTCCTGATAGCACCATGTTTGGCGGGAAATTCATTGCCTGAGCGCGACATGTGTGCGCCTCCAGGCGACGCCCGGAAGCTGGTCAGAGGGGTGAAAACAGGGTTAAGCCGGAAACTTCTGCCATTCGGCATTGGACTTGGCAGTCGAGGCGTATTGGCCTGGCGTGACGCCGTAACGTTCCTTGAACCGACGGGTGAAGTGGCTCTGCTGCGAAAAGCCGGTCGCATGCGCCACATACGTGCTCTTGTTGCCCTCGATCAACAGCTCGGCCGCTTTGCTCAGGCGTTTGTCCAGCAGGTACTGCGATGGCGACAAACCGGTGGCCGCTTTCAGTCGGCGCTGGATTTGCCGCGGACTCAGAGCCAGTTTGTTGCCGATTACATCCAGCGACAGGGCGGGATCAGCCAAATGTTGGTCGAGATACTCGTCGAGCTTGTCCAGCAGCGGGTCGGCGATCGGGGCTGGCTTATCCTCGATATTAAGCAGCGGCGGTTCCGGCGTTAGAGCTGGTTCGCTGAAATCACGCAGGCGCCAGCGCTGCCAGGTCTCAACTACGACGACAACCAGCAGCCAAAGCACCAGATAGGTGTCACGCCAGGTACGTAGGGCCGGGTCGAGAATCGTCGTACCGTACCCAACCAGATGCACCGCCAACGGCATCAACCACAACACCAAACGCCCCAAATCGGGCATTGGCCGGCGCTGCGGCACCCACTTCGGCCGGCGCCAAGCCAGGCGCCATAACGGGCTCAATATCAGTAACAGCGGCAACAGAGGCAAATAGAAGATGACCGCCAGCAGGTCGCTGGAGTAAACATCCAGGACGCCGATGTTCCAAAGCCCATCAAGCACATCGCTGACCAGAAAGCCGGCGAAAATCAACCATAAGGCCGCCGCATCAAGGCCAACCCGGGTGCGCCAGACCGCACGCAGAATCAGGCTAATCTGCACGAAAATATAGACATCGAGGCTGACGTAAAACAGGTAAGAAGGGATCCAGCTGTCGTATTCCTCCGGCGCCAGCACCGCCGGTAACAGGATGATGTAGCCGAACATCACGGCGACCAGCGCGACCGAAGCGGTGATCCGGTGTGGCCGGCCGCTAATCCGATCGAGCATGACGACGACGACCAGATAATAAAGGCTGAACGAGATATCCATGGCCAGCACGCTGAACAGCGTATCGGCGCCAAACCAGCCGCGAAAAGCGAACAGGCTGCCGAGATACCAAATGCCGAGCGCCAGCGCGAACAGTCGCCACCAATGACCGAGAATGGCGTGACGCAGAAAATGGGCGCGCCAGAATGCCGCGATCGCGGCAAGACCAAGCAGCATCAGTTCGCCGTTGCCGGCAAACCAGGCCTGCCGGAAACCGTCCGGCAACCAGGGCAAGGTGAAACAAAGCAAGACTGTGGGCAGGGCGACTGCCCACCACAGATACGCTGCGACTATCCCTCGCCGACTTCGCAAAATGGCCAGCGACACAGAAGTATCCACCTACACCAATCGTTTTTCGAACATAGCAGAATTCGCCGGTTTGTGGCGCTTGCTGGCCGCATTTTGTTGCGTGGCGGCATGGTCACTCAGGCTTCGTGGCAGCGAGTTGCGGGTTAAGTCATTCATGTCCAGTAAAAAAGACAACCCGCCACAAGGGCGGGTGGATTTTTTGTTGTATCGTTTTTGTCCCCGAACCGTCAGCAACCGCCGCGATTCTGTCGGGATAATTTTTTGTTGTGTTGTCGTCCCTCGCGTTGATTAGACGTGTGAAGTCCAATCCGCCCTCGCCAGTTAACCCGATGATACTGAAACAGGAAGAAATTCCTGCGAAACAGGAAGGAGTCCCTCCGGCTCAACGGTTTCCCGTCTGTTTTTCCCGTTCCCTAACAGATCCCCGAAGAGCCGGAGTACCACAAGGTTGCCTCTGAAGGCGTCCCAATCAGACCATTTTTCATCGACAAAAACAGCCGCTGGAGACGACAAACACTTATCCTCAGGCGACATCGACGGCTTTTTCCGCTGCTTTTGCACAAAGTTTCGCCAGCTGGACGGTTGGTGACTGGCACTACAATGAAGCAACACCAATGGTGAGAGAAATCATGACACCCCGCATTTTTTTCCTGCTCGGATCACTGTGTTGGCTGACATTGGCGCATGCCGCCGAACCTTATTACCCGTCAGCTGGTGACTGGCCGCTGCGTTCGGCTGCCGAACTTGGCTTGGACAGCAAACGACTGCAACAGGCCATTAGCGAAGTGCAGCAACAGGAAAGCCGGGCGCCGCGCGATCAAGCCCTGGCACAGAAGCTGAGCTTCGGCGCCCGTGAGCCGTTTGATGACATTATTGGGCCGATGCAGGAGCGCAGCGGAATCAATGGTCTGGTCATCTACCGTGGGTACAAGGTAGCCGAGTTCGGCGACACCCGCCGCACCGATATGGCCCATAGCATCAGCAAGAGTTTTCTTTCCGCCGTCGTGGGTTTGGCCTGGCAACAGGGCTTGATCGCCTCGGTCGATGACCCGGTGCGTACCTACTTGCCTAGCGATTCACTGTTGTTCGCCGATCCGCACAACCAGCCGATTACCTGGCAGCACTTGCTGCAACAGACCAGCGACTGGCGCGGCGAGCTGTGGGGTAAACCGGATTGGGCTGACCGGCCGGTCGGTCAGCCAAAAGACTGGGCCAATCCGCCCCGTCACACACCCGGCAGCCACTACGAATATAACGACGTGCGGGTCAATCTGCTGGCGCTGGCGGCGTTGCAAGTCTGGCGTCAGCCGTTACCGAGCGTGCTGCGCGAGCAGATCATGTTGCCAATCGGCGCCTCCACAAGCTGGCGCTGGTATGGTTATGACAATAGCTGGGTCGAGCTTGATGGTGAAAAGATGCAGTCGGTGTCCGGCGGTGGTCACTGGGGTGGCGGTATGTTCATCAACGCCGAAGATATGGCCCGCTTTGGCTATCTTTATTTGCGTAATGGCCGTTGGCGCGAACGGCAATTGATTAGCGAGCAATGGATAGCGCAGTCGCGGACGCCAAGCCCGGCCAATGCCGAGTACGGGTATATGAACTGGTTTCTGAATACCAGTCAGAAAACTCTGCCAAGCACGCCGGCCTCCAGCGTCACCTTTCGCGGCAATGGCATGAACATCATTTATATCGATTGGCAGAACGAACTGGTCGTGGTGGTGCGCTGGATTGCCAATGACCAGGTGCTGGACCGCTTTCTCGGCCAGATCATCGAAGCGCTGCCCGAATAACCGAGCTTTCGCCGGCGAACTAACTCTCCGGACAGCAAAAAGGCCGCATCAGCGGCCTTTTTGTTCGATACCTAAATTACTTGGCTTTCGCGATCATGTAATCGAGCACGTTTTTCAGCTCTTCTTCCGAGCAGTCCATGCACATGCCCTTGGCTGGCATCGCATTCAGACCGTTCATCAACGAATTCCACAGCGCGTCTTCGCCTTTGGCCAGGCGCGGTTTCCAAGCAGAGGTATCGCCAAGAATCGGGGCGCCGGCCGCACCGGAGGCATGGCAGGCCATACAGGCGGTGTTGTAAACCTGTTCGCCGCTGCGTGGTTCGCCAGAACCGCCACCGGCAGTAGCCACAGCTGGTGCCGGATTCGGGATGTCGTCGCCTTCGACATAAACATCGCCTACCGGCGCCGTGCGCTCGCGTACCGCTTCGGTGGAGCGCCAGCCTTTGTAGCCTTTGACTCCCTCGGTGGACGACGCCTGGACGGTCAGACCCAGCGTCAGCAAAGCCACCGATGCGGTGACCACGATACGGCGCAACGTGCTCATTCAATAAACCTCGTCATTCAAAATCGGCATTCCCCGGTCAAGCTTGTCTACGACGTCTCGGGCCGGGGCGAGTGGCAGGCGCGAAGTATAGCGGAACGACCGCCGGCAATAGAAGGTAATCCCGGCATTTCAGCAGGCCTTTTACCTATACCAGTCACCCTCAATCGGTTAACCGCTGCAACACCCTGAAACAAGTGCGGTAAAACTGTCATCAATTGATCGAAGACAATTAGCCTCACGAATTTGTGTTTTTCTCGTATTGGGGATCCCGACCATGTTACGCGCCACTCTGATTGCCGCCACCCTTACCGCTGTGCTCGCCGGATGCGGGCAAGCGCCAGCCAGCCCGGCCAATACCGCCGCTGCAACCGCTGCGACCAAGCCTTTGCTGCTGACCGATGCCGATACGCTGATTATCGGCAGCGGTGATTTCGCCAGCGGCCCGCTGATTTCCGGCTCGATTCAGCCGGAAAAGCGCGCTGATCTGCGTGCCGAAGTCTCGGCTGTCGTATTGCAGGTGGTCAAAGACAACGGCGACAAAGTGAAAAAAGGCGATTTGCTGGTGCGTCTCGATGACACCACGATACGCGATCAACTGAACAGCGCCGAAGAAGCCCGTCGCGCTGCTGAACAAGCTTTTGATCAGGCTCAACGTCAGCTCGACCGTTTGCAAACGCTGTCATCCTCCGGCGCTGTTTCCCAGCAATCGCTGGAAGATGCCGAAATCCGTCGTAACAATGCCCAAAGCGATTTGGTCGCCGCCCGCACTCGTGTGGTTCAGGCTCGCCAGCAATTGGAGCGCACCGAAGTGCGCGCGCCGTTTGATGGCGTCGTCAGTGCCCGCGAAGTGTCGAATGGCGACACCGCGCAAGTTGGCAAAGCCCTGCTGAAAGTGATCGATCCACGCAGCGTCCGTTTTGAAGGTTTTGTGCCAGCCGAACACGGCCCGAAACTGGCCGTCGGTGCGCCGGTGCGCTTCCGCATCAACGGTTATGGCGATCAAGCCTTTGAAGGCAAAGTGCAACGCATCAACCCGATTGCCAATGCCACCACACGCCAGATTGGTGTCACCGTTTCTGTTGACTGGGAAAAAATTCCAACGGTTGCCGGCCTCTACGCTGAAGGCACCGTCGAAACCGAAACCCATGCCAATTTGATGTTGCCGCCATCGAGTCTTGTTATCGAAGGTGACAAGCGTTTTGTCTGGACTTTGAAAGATCAAAGCATTCACAAAACCGCTGTGCAAATTGGTCAAACCGATGCCCGTACTGGCCATCTGGAAGTGTTGAGCGGCATCGAAGCCGGCGCCCAAGTGCTGCGCCATCCGAGCACCGGTTTGCAGGAAGGCGCCAACTACGAACTCGCTTCGGCCGCTGCCGCTGCACCACTGACCGCTAACGCGCCGTAAGTCGAGGGTAACGCATCATGTTTATTTCAGAATTCAGCATCAAACGCCCGGTCGTGACCATTGTTGTCACGGTCGCGCTGATGCTTTTTGGTTACCTGGCGCTGAAAAATCTGCGCGTTAACGAACGCCCGGATGTCGAGCAACCGCTGCTGATTGTCAACATCAGTTATCCCGGCGCTTCGCCCGAAACCGTTGAGCGGGAAATCATCGATCGCATTGAAAAATCCTTGCAATCGATTCCCGGTGTTTACGAGCTGCGTGCCTACGCCAACGAAAGCAATGGTTCGTTCACGATCTTCTTCAACTTCGATAAGAACATGATCGAAGCAGCCGACGAAGTGCGTAACGCCATTTCTGCCGTGCGGCATAAACTGCCGTTGGAAATGCGCGAGCCGATCATCCGTCGCTTTGACATGAGTGCGCAGCCGATTGTGCAGATGTCACTGTCATCGAATGTGCAATCGCATGCCGAATTGTCACGCATGGCCGAAGATGAGCTGGCCGAAGAGTTTCGCGGCATTCCCGGCGTTGCTACGGTTAACGTCAACGGCGCGCTGACGCGTCAGCTGACGGTTCTATTGCGCAGCGTTGATTTGCGCGAGCACAACGTTTCCGTCTCGGAAGTGCTGGCGGCTTTGCGTGGCCAGAACCTGACTGCGCCGGTTGGTCGTATTCGCGGTGAATACGAAGATCAATCTTTGCGCCTGCTTGGCCGTATCGAAGACGCGCAGGACTTCAACGATGTCGTGGTCAAGCGCCGTGGCGAAGAGCTCGTGCGCCTGTCGCAAGTGGCTACGATTGAAGACGGCTTTGCCGAAATGAGCTCGATCAGCTTACGCAGTGGCCAACCAAACGTCGGCATCAGTGTTGTCCGTTCGCGCGATGCCAGCACCGTCGAAACGGCGAAACTGGTGCGCGAAAAAGTCGAAGAACTGAACAAGCGTCTGCTGCAAGGTACGCAACTGGTCATTACCCAGGACGGCGGTGAAGAAGCGCAAGACAGTTTGAACAACGTCATTGAAGCCTTGGTATTCGGTGCCGGTTTGACGATTTTCGTCGTCTACGCGTTCCTTAATAGCTGGCGCTCAACCTTGATTACTTCGCTGGCGCTGCCGACTTCGGTTTTGACCTCGTTCATTGCTGTGCAAGCGGCCGGTTTCACGCTGAATTTCATGACGCTGCTCGGCTTGTCCTTGGCGATTGGTGTATTGATCGACGATGCCATTGTTGTCCGTGAAAACATCGTCCGTCATATGGAGCGCGGTAAGGATAAATTGACAGCAGCCAAAGACGGCACCAATGAAATTGGTCTGGCGGTTACCGCAACAACGATGGCGATTGTCGCGGTGTTTATTCCGGTCGGCTTCATGGATGGCGTTGCCGGTGAATGGTTCCGCCCGTTTGCGTTGACGGTCGCCTCGTCAGTACTGGTGTCGCTATTGATTTCGTTCTCCTTGGATCCGATGTTGTCAGCTTACTGGGGCGATCCGGTTGGTCATGAGCATCGTCAGCATCGCGGTATCGAAAGATGGTTTGCCGTGTTCAACCGCTGGTTCGATCGCATGGCCGAGCGTTATATGAGCGTGATCAAATGGGCGCTGTTCCATCGCAAAACGGTGGGTATTCTGATCGTCTCGACTTTCTTCGCAGCGATTTTCCTGCAGGTGAAGTTCGGTGGCACCAGCTTCCTGCCAAAAACCGATTTCGGTTTCATCGCGGTTGATATTCGCTTGCCGCCAGGTTCCAGCTTGGAATACGCCCGCATCAAAACCGAACAAGCCTCGGAACTGGCGCGTTCGATTCCTGAGGTGAAAGCGACAAACACGACCGTGCGCAGCAACAGTTCGCGTATCTATGTCGACATCGGCAGCAAGAAAGAGCGTGAGCGTTCAGCCAGCGAAATCGCCTCGACATTACGCAGCGAGTTGAAGCGCCTGGTTGGTGCCGAATATGTGGTGTTGGAAGAACTGAACAACGGTGCGCAAAAGCCACTGAACATTCGTTTCTCCGGTCCTGATTCACGCCAACTAATGGAAATCACCAACCAATTCATGGATCGTCTGCGCAAGGAAGTACCGGGCGCTGTGGATATCGGTTTATCGCAGCAGGATCCGATGCCAGAGTATCAGATCGAAATTGATCGCGGCCTTGCCAACAGCATCGGCATTTCGGTCAACGATGCCGCGCAAGCCTTGCGTGTTGCCTACGCCGGTATTGAAGTCGGTGACTGGGTCGACCCGACTGGTGAAACCCGAGATGTCGCGGTGCGTTTGCACCCGGATGATCGCCGCGAACGTGCTGACTTAGAACGCCTGCCTCTGGTGACTGGCGCGGGTGATGTCATTGTGCCGCTGCAGCAGATTGCTTCGATCACGATGGGCAAAGGCCCGGCGCAAATCGAGCATGTCGATGGCAAGCGCATGGTCGCAGTAAGCGCCAACATCGAAGGTCGTCCGCAGAACGAAGTGATCGGCGAGGCGATGAAAATTGCCCGCTCGATGGATTACCCGCCGGGCTATGGCATTGCATTGGCCGGCTCCGGTCGCGATCAGTCCGAGCTGTTCACCAAAATGATCACGGCGCTGCTGATGGGCATTGGTTTGATGTACCTGATTCTGGTCATCCAATACAGCTCATTCCTGGCACCAATGGCAATCATGATGAGTCTGCCGCTGAGTCTGATTGGTGTCGTTACCGGTCTGTTGTTGACTGGCGCGACCATCAACCTGATGAGTCTGATCGGCATCATCATGCTGATGGGCCTGGTTGCCAAAAACGCGATTCTGTTGATTGACTGCGCCCGCGACCGCGAGAAAGAAGGTCATAACCGTGAAGAAGCGCTGATGCTGGCCGGTCGTGCCCGTCTGCGCCCGATCATGATGACCACCTTGGCGCTGATCGCCGGTATGTTGCCGGTCGCGATTGGCACCGGTGAAGGTGGCGAGTTCTATCAGCCGATGGCGATTGCCATTATCGGCGGTGTCGCGACCTCGACCATTCTGACGCTGCTGGCGATTCCGACTTTCTACGACAGCATTGAAATTGCCCATGACCGTCTGGTCGCCAAGTTCCGTCGTCGCGTCGAACAACGCGGCCCGGTACTGGCCTGGGTGCTGACTGCGGTGGAAACCGTGCTGACACTGGTTGTCGTCCGCTTCGTCTATCGCTTGCTGAAGCGCTTGGGCCTGTGGCTGAGCTCGCCACTGCGCGCCCGCGCTGTCGCCAGCAAATAATTAGTGTTCTCCATCACCGGCCTTCGGGCCGGTTTTTTTTTGCCTGCGATTCAGAGGCCGCAAGGCAGGGCGCTCCCGAATGCAAATGGACAGCGATCCGTGATGCCGCTATGATGTCGGCCCCGCGCGAACCGGCTTTTTTAGCCCTCGCGCCGGACGGTAAGTCTGGCGACAGATACTGCCGTAGGCAGCGATACCTCGCGCGCTCATCGAGCCATCGCGATAGGTCCTGCCGCCCTATGAATCAAGCTGATTTTGTCTTGCTCCATAGTCGGAGTTAGACCGAGGGAGAAAGCCCTCACCCGACCCTCTCCTTTTGGGAAAGGGGGCGGGAACACCCGTTAATGCGCCCGTAGCTCAGTTGGATAGAGTACAGCCCTCCGAAGGCTGGGGTCGGACGTTCGAATCGTCTCGGGCGCGCCAAATAAAAAACCCACCCTCGCGGTGGGTTTTTTATTTGGTGTGTCCCGAGCGTGAGAACGTCCTCACGTTCGAAAAATTCGCCGGGAGCGAATTTTCGTGAGCGTAGCGAATCCGAAGGGCGAGCGCCAGGGCCGCAAGGGTTCCAGACACTTTGCGGCATTCCCCAAAACCCTGTGGGTCAGATGGGGCTGGCAATCCTCTCAGGTTTCTACGAGATCACGCATCTACTCGTGTCGAGTTATTTGGCACCCCTTGAACACAAACGCTCTGCAATTTCAGCTCATTCGTTCGTGGCGCAAAGCGCCACTCGCATTCCTGTTGCCAAGGAAAGTGAACAGTTTTAACCGCACACCTCATTCACTGGATGTGTGGTCCGCAATGATTCGCCAACCCTCTGGAAATTTCTCCAGCGTCAACGTGAACAAGCCTTTCGGCTTATCATCTTCCCGCGTTAATGCCCAACGCCCGAAAGCGATAGCGTAGGTCGGTGACAACTGGCGTACAGACAACACCTCAAACTGTAATTGCCCCATCAAACTACGGTTGTGGTAACGGCTCAAGTATCGATCAAGTGTTGGCTGCCAACCATAAGTGATCGAATTGCCGGAGGCGAATCGCAATTTCTCATTGTTCCAGTAACCATTCATGAAGGCCGGTATATCGCCACGATTCCAAGCTTGTTGTTGTGCACTTAACCGCGTGCGGATATCGGCTTCAGCATCTGCCAGTGCCGATTTTGGCAACACCGTCAGAACAGCGAGCAGCGTGGCAATCAGTAAGGTTTTCATTTTTTTAAATCTCGATATCACGATTGATCGGTTGATCCATGCAGATAAACGACTCTGTCGATTGCACTTCGTCGATCGCCTGCAGTTTACGAATCAGGAATTGATGATAGTCCTCAATGCTGCGCACGGCGATTTTCAGAATCAGCGAAAAGCCACCGGTGGTGTAATAAGCCTCCAGCACTTCCGGAAACGTTTCCAGCTTCGCGAGCACTTTGCTCATGGCTTTGGCATTGGTCAGGTGCAAGCCGAGCAATACGGTAACGCCATGGCCGAGCCGTTTGGCATCCACGGTGATTTTGCTGCCGGTGATGATGCCGGCTGCCCGCATCCGGTTGACCCGCTGATGGATGGTGCCGCCGGAAACGTCCAATTGTCGGGCGATATCCAGGTACGATTGGCGCGCGTCGGCCTGCAGTGCCTTCAGGATTTCCCGGTCTAGACTATCGATTTGGTAGTTTTCCATGGTCATTGGTCCAGAAAAACAGCTGATCCGTTAGTAAAATTAGATAATTGTTATTATTTAATCAGAAATTTTGAGAATTGATAATTAATTGTTCAACTATCCGCCAGTTTCGACCAGCAATCATATAGCAGGACTTCATATGTGCGGATTTGTCGTGGATACCGGTTCTCCGTTGCCGGCACCGGTATTTGAACAGGCCCTGGCCCGGATTGCCCACCGCGGGCCAGACCAGACCTCCATTTTGGCGCCCGATGCTCAGATCAAGCTTGGCTTTGTCCGGCTAGCCATCATGGATACCTCGCTGGCTGGCCAGCAGCCGTTTGTCAGCGACGACGGCTTTCGCTTTGCGCTGTGCAATGGCGAAATCTATAACCACGAGGCGATGCGTGCGGTAACGCCGAATCACCAATATCAGTCTGGTTCTGATTGTGAGGTGTTGTTGCCGCTCTACCAGCAATTTGGTATCGAGGGCATGCTCGACCGGCTGGATGGCGAGTACGCGTTTGTGCTTTACGACGCGGCGCTGAAAAAATTTTACGCGGCGCGCGATCCCATTGGCATTCGCCCAATGTTCTACGGTTTTGAAAACGAGTCTGGCGCGTTGATGTTTGCCTCGGAAGCAAAAGCCTTGCATCCGCTTTGCAGTGATGTTTACCCGTTTCCTCCTGGCCACTATTTCGATGGTGAATTGCTGCGACCGTTTATTGATGTCACCGCGACGACATCGATTATCGATTCGGAAGCGCAAGCGCTGAAGCACATTCGCGAAACCTTGATTGAAGCGGTGCGCAAACGCCTGGATGCCGATGTGCCGCTCGGTGCTTTGTTGTCAGGCGGGCTGGACTCCAGCCTGGTTTGCGCCATTGCCACCGATATCCTGAAAAAGCCGTTGACGACCTTTGCGGTGGGTTTGACTGAGGCGCCAATTGATATCAAATATGCCCGCCAAGTCAGCGAATTCATCGGCAGCGATCATCACGAAGTCTATTTCACGATGGACGAAGTATTGCCGTTATTGTCCGATTTGATTTATCAGCTGGAAACCTGGGATATCACAACGGTACGCGCCAGCGTCGGCATGTATCTGGTTTGTCGTTATGTTCGGGAAGAAACGCCGATTCGAGTATTGTTGACGGGCGAAGTCAGTGATGAATTATTTGGCTACAAGTACACGGATTTTGCGCCGTCGCCAGAAGCGTTCCAGCAGGAGTCGCAAAAGCGTGTACGCGAACTTTATGCCTATGATGTGTTGCGCGCCGATCGCTGTATTGCCGCGCATGGTTTGGAGGCGCGTGTACCGTTTTCCGATCAGGCATTTGTGCAGGCCGTCATGGCCATTGATCCGGTGTTGAAAATGAATCGTCACCACACCGGAAAATGGCTGTTGCGTCAGGCGTTTGCCGATTTGCAGTTGCTGCCAGAAACGATTTTATGGCGAGAAAAAGCCGCTTTTTCCGACGCGGTAGGTCATGGCTTGGTCGAGCAGCTGAAAGCGTATGCTGAGCAAAAATATTCCGATCAGGATGTGCAACGCGCAGCACTGCGTTATGCCTACAAATCGCCGATCAGTAAGGAAGCCTTGCTATACCGTGATTTATTCGAGCAACATTTTCCGGAACGCGCCGGCTGGATTCCGGACTTCTGGTTGCCAAACCAAAGCTGGCAACACTGCAATGTCACCGATCCCTCTGCGCGACTGTTGCCAAACTATGGCCTGAGCGGAAGCTAAAACGTTAGCTGACTTTGCCAATCTACATTCTGCAGGCAGACTGACAGGGACGTCATCGCAGGAGCCAAGGATAGGTGTGGTCGACTTTTGGTTTTCGTAGCGTTTTTCACTTTTAGTCCAATCACTAACGCGGAAATTCGTAGTGCCAGTGCATAGGGCTTTCCGTGAGAGTTTTCCGCGGAGTCGAAAGAAGCTCAGTAACAATGATTCGCTACGCTGGTGGGATACATCGGTCTGCGGTGGCATCCTCAACACACCTAGTTCGGTAAGCCGAAGGCAACGAGAACCCTACACGGGCGGTTGCTTTTGTGAGTGCCCGGAAACCGGTTCGGCGGTCGCACGTATCAGCCGCCTGAAAAACTGATACTGCTCGGTGGGCTTGGTCTGTCGCAAGCACTGCGCTTGGGCGAGGCTATGGATGGGCGAATCAAGGAAGCGGGCGACAAGCGCATGATTACGTTGCGCTACGCCATGCATGGTTTCAGCGAACAGGGTGTCGATCAGCAGATCGCGCCGGTCAACGGCGTGCTCGGATTGCAACTTTGCGGATGTCTGGTGCAGCCAGAAACTCGATCGTTGCCTACGGACCTAATGTTGCGACCGACGCTGTGGGGAATTCGTCATGAGGTACGTTGGTTAACAGCCCCAAACAGAGACATCTCAAGATCGGAGAGTGGCTGCGTCCGCTCATTCAGAACGAACTGCTTGTCACGAAGCAGTGTTTTGCTGCACCAAAGCGAAAAATCAAAAAAGCGCTTGAACTGTGTCGACAAATATATGAGAATGATTATCATTATCGAATGATAACAATATGATTCTCCCCCGATTGGGCGCTACCCACATCCTCGTCAGTGGGTAGCGCTTATTTTTTTCGGGTTTTAAGGTGTTCAATTTTCGATCGTTTCACCCGAGGCGCCGCCAAGACCTGGATACCACGCTTTCGATTGTGAGCTCAGCAACTGTTCGTTTTCGTAGCGTTTAATGTTGATTGTGAACGAGTTTGAGTCAACCGGTGCGGAAACCGGCTGGAAAACGACTTCTATAACGTCACCTTGTTTGGCCATGCTATAGACCGATGTAGCTGTACCCCTCGGGTCTTTACGCCGGCGCTTCTTGCAAGACACGCATTCACGGCGGAATTTCTCTCCCGCAACAACGTTACCATTAACCTTGATAAGGGCGTCGGTCTCCAAAGGTTGGTCCCAAGTTGCATCATAAACCGTGGTCTCCAAGGCAAATGAGGCCAGCCGGGCTTCCAGTTGTTCAAAGCTGGTGAAGTTATATACAAATGATTGGCTGCCGTGAGTTACGAGCTTCTTGATACAGCCTTCACCAAAATCGCAACTGACCACATCGATTCTTTGTGTCAATTCACCGTCAGAGTAGGCGACGGTATCAGCGCATACCGTAACGGAAGCGAGCAACGCAAGCGCTGCTATGATGGGTTGCTGTACGCAATGTTTCATGGAACTTCTCCTTTCCTTTGGAACGGGCTGAGTAGCGCGGAAGTCATCGTAGTACTTTGAACGCCTAATTCAATGCATTTTTTGTACACCAATTCAATCTTGTAGCTTACGAACGGTCGTGCTATTATGGCCAAACTTTAATCATTTCTGAAAATCCATGCTCAGCAAAGGCGAAGAGACTAGACGGCATATTCTCCAGTGCGCTTACGGAAAAGCCCGTTCTGCCGGTCTGGAAGGACTGACGATTGGGCAGTTAGCCGGTGATTTGGCGATGTCCAAGTCCGGAGTGTTTGCTCACTTCGGCTCGAAAGAAGAGCTGCAGCTCGCCGTGCTGAAGCAGGCCGCTGACGATTTCATTGCTCATGTGTTGCAGCCAGCCATAACCAGCAGTCGTGGCACCGCCCGTATCCAGAAGGTATTTGAGTTATGGCTACGCTATTCGGCGTTGGATGAACAAGCTGGCGGATGTCTGTTTATTGCCGCAGCGGCGGAATTTGACGACCGGCCTGGCGCCATCCGTGACTATGTCAGCGAACAGCAGCGGCAGTGGCGGCAGTCGTTGATGCAGCTGGTGCAAAGCGCGATCAAGCATGGCGATTTACCCACCGATACCGATGTCGAGCAATTGGCCTTTGAGTTGTTTTCGCTGGTACTGGCCTGCCATCACGACCGGCGGCTGATGGCCGAATCATCTGCCGCCAGTCAGGCCCAGCGCGGTTTGGAGCGTCTGCTCCGTCATCCTCCCCTGAAATCCTCCTGATCTCGAGGTTTACCATGAATACCGAAGAAGCTATTCTTTCACCAGATAAAAGCACGAACGTTCGCTCAATCGAGCCGGCGCGCATGGCGCCGAAGCCGATCCAACAGTCATTTCGTGCGCTGGAACAGCTGGCGCCGGGACTGGCATTGCGCTGGTTGAACAAGCTGTTTGCGCAGCCATCGCGACATTCACCGCCAGCCGAAGAAAAATTGCTATTGGCGCAAGCCGAGCGTCGCCGGTTTTTCACTCACGGCCTGCCGGTGGCGGACTGGAACGGCAAAGCCATTGCCGCCTATCGCTGGCGGCCAGAAAAACCTTCGTTCGCCCGTGTGCTGTTGATGCATGGATGGGAAGGGCGGGCTGGTCAATTTCATGCATTCGTGCCGACGTTGCTGCAGCAAGGGTTTGAGGTCATCGCGCTTGATGCACCGGGACATGGCGCCAGTCATGGCCGTTGGTCATCGTTGTTTCAGTTCGCACGAGCCATTGACGTCGTCGCGCGTGGCTACGGTGGTATCGATGCCGCCATCACGCATTCGTTCGGTGGTCCCTCGCTGATCATGGCAATGAACGAAGGCTTGTCGGTACAAAAATCGGTACTGATTGCACCGCCGGTGCGGGTCAGCGATTACACCGCATTGCTTTGTCAGGCATTGGGTGTAAGCGAGACATTGCGTCAGCGCTTGCATCAGCACTGGCAACAGAAACTGGGTGTGGAACTGGCATCACTGGACGCCGGTTTTTACGCCAGAAATTTGCGCAGCAAGGCGCTGGTCATTCACGATCAGCATGACAAGGAAGTGCCCGTGCAAGCCGGATTTGCCATTGCCGAAAATTGGCCGGACGCCAAGTTCGTTGCTACCACTCAGCTTGGGCATCGGCGCATCATTCGTGAACCGGCGATTATCGAACAGGCGATTCAATTTATTGGCCAGTAAGCATTTAAAACGGCAACTCCAACGCATCGCAAAGCGTGTGAATGAACTCCTGCGCTGCGAGAAAACGCTGCTGACAGAACTCGGGAAAATTGCCGCGACAGGCTTGCGCTTCGCTGAAGTTATGCACGGCGATAAAATCTTTTCGTTTCAAGTCTTCGGCATGCGGATGGTTTTCATCATAGCCACGCGGCATCCGTTGCAAGCTGTCGCCGGTTAACGCAAACCAGCGGCGGAAATTCTTGCCGCCAATCGCGTTGCTCCAGGCATTCGGATTGTCGGCGATATAGGCGCGAATTTGCTTCAAGGCCGGCGCATCCGGGCGCCAGATGCCGACACCGAGAAAACATTCATCCGGACTCAAATGAATGTAAAAGCCCGGCGCATGCACATCTTTACCAGCCTGATGACGGAGCTGGATGCCGACATTGGTTTTGTAAGGTGTCTTATCAGTAGCAAAACGAGTGTCGCGGTAAACCCGCATCAATGAGCCGCCGACTTTCTTCGGCACAACATCAAAGGCTTTGCTGACCTGCAGCATCGGCTGTTGCATCGCGCTGATGAATGCCAATGCTGGTTCGCGAACGCGTTGCTCATATTCGTCTTTGTGCGTCTCAAACCATTTTCTTTCATTATGCGTTTGCAACTGACGCAGGAACGCGAACGTTGCCGGTGAGAAGAATTTTTCGCTCATGTTCTTCGCTCCTGCGCCGGTACTTGATATCAATGCAATTGCTGTTGCATTTTTTCAAACTGCGCGTGCATAGCGTTGCTCGGCTTCTGGCCCATGCGACTGAACAGCACAATTGCCAGTGTCGCAAAGGCAAAGCCAGGAATCATTTCGTACAGGCCAAACAGCGGCCCGGCTTCGGCACCAAACCACTGGCCGTTGTGCCAGACAATGACGGTGGCGGCGCCAACAATCATGCCGGCGAGGGCGCCATTGCGGGTCATGCCGGACCAAAGCAGCGACAACATCACAACCGGTCCGAATGCCGAACCAAAACCGGCCCAAGCGTAACCGACCAAACCGAGCACGCGTGAATCCGGGTTTGAAGCAATGGCAATCGCGACTACTGCAACCAGCAACACCATGGCACGGCCAAACCAGACGAGTTCGGTTTGACTCGCAGCTGGGCGAACAAAGGCTTTGTAGAAATCTTCGGTCAATGCCGAAGAACAAACCAGTAATTGGCAGGAAAGCGTGCTCATGACCGCGGCCAGAATCGCACTCAACAACACGCCAGCAACCCAAGGATTGAATAGCACTTGCGCCAGCGTGATAAACACGGTTTCGCGATTGGCGGCCACCGGAGCCGCATGTTCGGGGTGCGCGGCAAAATAAGCGATGCCGAAAAAACCCACAGCGATGGCGCCGAACAAGCACAGAATCATCCAGGCCATGCCAATGCGGCGGGCGTTTGGTATCGCTTTAACGGAACTGGCCGCCATGAAGCGCGCTAGAATATGCGGCTGGCCAAAATAGCCCAGACCCCAGGCCATCAGCGAAGCAATGCCAATCAACGATTGTTGATAAAACGGATCAAGATAATGGCTGCCTACGCTTTCAATTTGCGCGAAGGCTTGATCAACACCGCCGACGGCGCTCATGACAAACAGCGGTGTCAGCAACAGCGCAAAAAACATCATCGTGCCTTGCACCGTGTCGGTCCAACTGACGGCCAGGAAGCCGCCAATGAACACATAAATAATCGTCGCGGCGGCGCCGGCCCACAGTGCCAGTTCGTAACTCATGCTGAAGGTTTGTTCAAACAGACGGGCACCGGCAACCATGCCGCTGGCGCAATAAATCGTGAAAAAAATCAGAATGACGGTGGCCGAAATCACACGCAGCAGGCGGCTGGAATCTTCAAAACGGCGTGTGAAAAAATCCGGCAAGGTCAGCGCGTTCTCGGCAATCTCGGTGTAAACGCGTAGACGTGCCGCGACCAGATACCAGTTCAACCAGGCACCAATGATCAGGCCGATGACAATCCAGGCTTCTGAATAGCCGGCAGCGAAAATGGCGCCGGGCAAACCCATCAACAGCCAGCCGCTCATGTCGGAAGCGCCGGCACTCATCGCGGTGACAAAGCTGCCGAGGCTGCGGCCGCCGAGAATGTAATCGGACAGATTATTGGTGTAACGCCAGGCGAAAAAGCCAATGGCGATCATGCCGACGATATAAATCAGAAAAGTCAGATGGGTTGGGTTGGAAAAATCCATGGTTATCGTTGTTGTCAGGGACGAGAGGTCGGCCATTCTAAAGCGAACAAGCAGCGCTGCGGCAAATGCGGCCCGGTTCTTCTTGTTCGAATTGTGATTCAAAAGCTCACTGATATGCGTGTTGCGCCGCCGCAATTGCTGCGCTGTATCATCGGACCTCTGACAATGGCGGTGAAAAAATCTGGTAATTGAAAATCCCTGTGCTATTGATCTGATCGGTCGTCGGAGCACCGATCAGTGTTCGACGACTCTTGCGAAGCAAATGCCGCGGTCTGAGCCCGCATCGCCGTGACTGATGTAGCTCGGTACCAAAGCATTCGAAGTTGTCGGCAAGTAACCGATCCCGCGGTTATCGAGAAAAATAACAACATCTCACGCCATTTCACTTTTCCGTCGCCCGGACGACCGTGACGGAATTCCTTTGTTGTCTCGCAAGCATATCGCTGTCAAAAAACAAACGGAGGGAGTGCTATGCACAAGTATTTGCTATTGCTGGCGTTGCTATGCGGCGCCAATGCCTGGGCCAACAAAGGGGTTGCCTTTGTTCACGGTACCGGCGATCACCGCAGTGATGCCTGGGATTACTGGAAATCGGACATGATCAATTCTGTCCGTTCCGGTTTGCCGGATTCCAGTCGCTATGTCGTCGTCAACTGCGACTTTTCCAAATACATGTGGACCAATGAGGCCGCTGGATGTCTCGCCGGGCAGTTGAGCAGTTTCATCAGCAGCAAAGGCATCACTCAGCTGACGGTGATTACCCATTCGAACGGCGGCAATGTCATGCGCTGGATACTGAGTAATCCAACCTGGGACAGCCGTTACCCGAACATCATCAGCAAAGTGCACAAGGTCATTGCATTGGCACCTTCGAGTCTCGGTACACCTTTGGCGGATGCCGTGATCAACGGCAATGTGTTTGAAAGTTCGGTCGGCTGGTTACTTGGTTTCAAATCCGACGCCGTGCGCCAACAACAGGTGTCGTGGATGGCAAGTTACAACGCCGAATGGTTGCTTGGCACCGCTGGTCGGCCACCATTACCGAAACCGTTCTTGAATGTCGTCGGTACTGACGTCGATTCGGCCATTTGGGATAGCGACAGCTACTGCGGTGGTTACACCGAAAACGTCGGGCTGGAATTCACCCAAAACTGGTTGAACAGTTGTTCCGATGGCTTCCTGAATTGCAGCTCGCAGCGCGGTGCCGGCACGCTCTGGTTCAACGACAAGGACCGCATGGCCGGTCGCGAACCCCTGTCGCATAACCAAAGTCGTCGCAAGTGCTTTGGTCTTGATACCCAGCTGCGCAACAACCTGTGAGGAACGCCAACATGAATACGATGAAAAAAATCGCCGTAACGATGTTGACGGCATCACTGAGCGCGGGTGTGTTCGCGGATATCGATCGCCAGTATCGGATGCGCGATCTGGAACCGACCGGGCCACGCTTTGAGCAAAGCATTGAACGGGCACCGCTACGTGAAACAGCGCGTGCCGATTGGCAAAACGTCAGCAAACAGCGTGTCGCGGTCAGCCTGCCGATCAACGATTACATGCAGAGTTTCGAACAAGCACCGGCGCATCGTTTTGAAAGCCGCGAATATTGGCTACAAGTCAGCGGAGCTGAATTGCAATCCGGCATCACCTTGAAAACCACCGCGCCCGGTGCTGTCGTGCGCGTCAGCGGTATTGATGGTTTGGGCAAAGCGAAAATCATCGAGCCGAGCAGCCTGAAAATTGGTGTCCGTGATCAATCGATGAAGGCCTTGGCCAGCGCCAGTGCCAAGATGATGAAAGCGCAAGGCAATGACGATCCCTTGCTGACGCCTGGCGCCTTGGCATTCAAGCTGAAAAACGATATCGGTTACGGCGCGCTGCAGTTGCAGGCGGAAAAAACACTGGATCGCAACGCGGCTTACCTCGTGCATGTATTCGAGCCGGAAAGTCCGTTCACGCTGAATGCCGGTCAACAAAAAACCAGCATCTTGGCCGGCAGTGTGCTGAATGCCGATGCAGCCTTACAGCAGTTCGATCAAAAGTCCGGTGCACAAAAAGTGTCGACCAACGCCGCCTCAGCCGAACTCAGTTTGCTGGCACCGGACGGTCGCCGTATTCCATTGAGCGTGCAAGGCAAAAGTGGACAGTGGCAAATCAACGAAGCGATTGATTATCCCTTGTCGTATGCGCCGGGATTGTGGCAACTGGAATGGAAAGTGCGTGGCGAAGTGAATGGCCTGAGTGTTGAGCGCCATATCCGCACCGCGTTTGCCTATGGCGCCAAGAGTGCCGAGTGGCAAGGCAGCTTTAACTATCGCAGCAAACCTCGCAGCAACACGCTGTTCATCGACGTGCCGGTGACTGTGCATCAAGCCGGGCGTTTCGAATTGCGTGCCACCGCCAGCCAGAACATTGATGGTCAGTTGTTTCCGGTGCAGTTGCTGAGTACCGCACAATGGCTGGAACCGGGAAAGCGCACGATCACCTTGCAATTGGATAAAGCGCAGCTACGTCGTCAGGGCATATCAGGAGCGATTCAGCTTGAGCAGTTAAACTTGCTGGATCAAACCCAAATGCTCGGTTTGCAACAACGTGCTGTTGGCCAGTTGATCAGCCAGCGACTAACGCGTTAACAAATCAGAACGCCTGTGCCGAAATGTCCTTTTCGGCACAGGCGTGAATCGATATTGAGCTCAGGCTTTCTCTCTCGCACAAACAATCAGTTTGTGCTGTCTTTGGTAACCGACAATACGCCAGCGGGTTTGCGCCCATTCGCGTAATACCACAGTCCCTTTTTTCGCTATCAATAGGCTGCCAGTTCGTCGATGGTCAAGCGCGGGAAAACGCGTATACTGCCGACCGTTTCAATCATATGGAAAAGGAAGCGTGCAGTGAAGGCAGTAATAGTAGGGGTATTGTGGGGGGCTTCGGTTTCAGCCGCGGAGTTGACCCCGTTCGCGTTCGACGCATCCATCGCGCCTGGAGATCGCAGCCGCGAAAGTCAGATTCGTGCTGCCCACGAAGCGATTGAAAACGGCGGCGGTAATCGACATGCAGCGCGTCTCGCGATTCTCTACAGCATGGATGGAAAAACCGGTGCTCGCTGGACCATGGAAGAAGAAGGGCAGGGCTATGTGATTGCTCGCAATGACATCAAAGGCAATACCTTGCTGGTCAAAGTGGAGTACGACGAGCGCTATGTTCAGATTAAGTTTCATCACGGTTTTGATGATTTTCACTGTGAGAATCTGGTCGGGGACTACTGCTACGACAACCATCGTCATTACTACAATTTTGTCGCCCGTTTACGCAAATCCATCATCAAGCAACTCGCTGAACTGAATCAATAAGGAGTTTGTCGTGAAAAGAGTTTTGTTGCTGATGCTTGCCATTGGCGGATCGCTTTCGGTGTTTGCTGACAGCCGTCTAACCCGTTTCGATGATCCGATTCCGTTGGCGCACTATGTAGTGGATGCCCGTGCCGTGATCGTGGCCGGCATGAACAAGCATGGCTGGGTAATTCATGCCGAGACGGACAACTATATCGAGGCCTTGCTGGACAAGCCGGCAAACCAGGTGCTTTTGCGCATTGGTTTCGATAACCGGCAAATCACTTTCGTCCGGATCAGTGATGTGTCGACCGATTGTGGAAAACGCAATGGGAAATGGCCGAAATCATGTCCGGTTGACGAAGACGACATGGACCGTTGGCGAAATAATTTGCGCAAAGCGATACTGAAACATATTGAACAGCTGGCACGATACGATGCCCTGCAACGATATATGGAGTCCACCGGTAAGGCGCCGCGCCGTTCGCCGGAGTTGGCTCCGGAGGCAAACGACTCAGATAGCGCGGCTGAAAGCGAAGGTTGAGACCGTCAAAGTAAAAAGGCGTCCAGTTCGGGACGCCTTTTTACTTTTCTTACTGACTTGGTAGTTGCGAAATATCAGCGACACTTAAGAACAATTGCTGCAATGAGTGCAGCAGTGCCAAGCGATTGTTGCGTACTTCTTCATGCGGCGTGTTGACCATCACGTTATCGAAGAACGCATCAATGGTCGTGCGCAGCGAGGCCAGACGAATCAGCACGGCGGTATAGTCGTTGCTGACCAGCAGCGCCAATGCTTCTTTGCGTGCGGCACTGAGCGCACGCCACAAATCCTGCTCGGCTTTTTCCAGCAGCGCGCCTTCCTTGACGTCCAGCGCTGCGACGTCGATTTCCGATTTGCTCAGAATATTGCGCACCCGTTTGTTGGCAGCCGCCAGTGCTTCGCTTTCCGGCAACGCGACAAAATGGCTGACAGCACGCACCCGGCGATCGAAATCCAGCGGGCTGGTCGGGTTTACGGCCATGACCGCGTTGATGATTTCTGCGGCGACACCTTCTTCCTGATACTGGGCGCGGAAACGGGCCAGAATAAATTCCAGCACTTCGGTTTCGGTGTTCGGATGCGTCACCCGCTCGCCGAGCAGGCGCATGCTCCAGCTGATCACTTCTTTTAAATCCAGCGTGATTTCCGATTCAACGCATAAGCGCAGCAAACCGATGGCCGCACGGCGTAACGCAAACGGATCTTTGGCGCCGGTCGGTGCCTGACCGATACCGAAAATGCCAACCAGGGTATCGACGCGGTCGGCAATGGCCAGTGCCAAACCGGGGCGGGTGACCGGCAACTCATCGCCGGCAAAACGCGGCAGATAATGTTCACGAATCGCTTGTGCGGTTTCGCTGTCTTCACCATCGTGACGGGCGTAATACTCGCCCATGATGCCCTGCAATTCCGGAAACTCATTGACCATCGCCGACAGCAAATCGGCCTTGCAGAGTTCACCAGCGCGGAAGGCTTTGTTTTCATCGGCGTCGATGGCACCGGCGATCTGGCCGGCCAGCTCAGCGATGCGTGCCGATTTGTCGGCCAGCGTGCCGAGCTTTTGCTGGAACACGACATTGGCAAGACCAGCGCGGCGATCGCAGAGTCGCATTTTCTTGTCGGCATTGAAAAAGAATTCGGCATCGGAAAAACGCGGACGAATGACTTTTTCATTGCCTAGCGTCACCGATTCCGGATTGCGGCTTTCGATGTTGCAAATGGTGATGAAGTAGGGCTTCAGCTTGCCCTTGCCATCAACGATATGGAAATAGCGTTGGTTGTCCGCCATCGTCGAAATCAGGCACTCCTGCGGCACATCCAGGAAGCGCTCTTCAAAGGTGCCGCGCAAAGCGACCGGCCATTCAACAAGATTCACCACTTCGCTCAGCAAGGCTGGCTCGATCACGGCTTTGCCGCCGACTTCGTGCGCCAGATTTTTCGTTTGCTCGACAATCAGATTCTTGCGCTCTTCGACATCGACAATGACTTCGCCAACCTTGCGCAAGGTTTCCTGATACGCCGCCGGTTCGTCGATGCGAATTGAGCCCGGTGACTGAAAGCGATGACCATAGGAAATGCGATCGCTTTTGCAACCGAACAATTGCATCGGCACAATCTCTTTGCCGAACAGCACCATCAGCCAGTGCACCGGCCGCAGAAACGCAAACGGTTGATCGGCCCAACGCATTGGTTTCGCGATCGGCAATTGATTGACCGCTTCATTGATCATCGCCGGCAACAATTGCGAAGTCGGCACCGCTGGTTGCTGTTGCTGGTAAACCAGCCAACTGCCTTTGTCGGTTTCCAGTTTGTCGAGTTGTTCGACACTGACACCGCAGGAGCGGGCAAAACCCTGTGCTGCGGGCGAAGGATTACCGCTGGCATCAAAGGCGGCTTGCAAAGCCGGGCCGCGACGTTCAACGTTTTTTGCCGGTTGTTCAGTGGCTACGGCATGAATTAATACGGCCAGACGACGTGGCGTAGAAAACGTTTTCACTTCACCGTGAGTGATTTCGGCTTTGCTCAGCGATGCACTCAAACTCGCTGCCAGCGATTCAATCAAACCGCCTAGGGCTTTGGCCGGTAATTCTTCGGTGCCGATTTCAATCAGAAAATCCTGGGTTTGCATAAGTTAAGTCTTCCGTTGTTATTCGGCTTGATTGGCGGTAACGCTTTGCACCATCGGGAAACCGAGCGCTTCGCGCGACGCGAAATAGGCCTCGGCAATGGTCCGGGTCAGTGTGCGTACACGCAAAATGAAACGCTGACGTTCGGTGACCGAAATCGCTTTGCGGGCATCGAGCAGGTTGAACGTGTGCGAGGCTTTCATCGCTTGTTCGTATGCCGGCAGCGGCAGCTTCAATTCAATCAGACGCAGCGCTTCTTTTTCGCAATTATCGAACCACTGGAAAAGCGAGGCGGTGTCGGCGTGCTCGAAGTTGTAGGTCGATTGTTCGACTTCGTTTTGGTGGAAGACATCGCCGTAGGTGATTTTGCCGAGTGGACCGTCGGTCCAGGTCAGGTCGTAGACGTTATCAACGCCTTGCAGGTACATCGCCAGACGCTCCAGGCCATAAGTGATTTCACCCATGACCGGCTTGCACTCCAAACCGCCGACTTGCTGGAAGTAGGTGAACTGCGTCACTTCCATACCGTTCAGCCAGACTTCCCAGCCGAGGCCCCAGGCGCCGAGTGTCGGTGATTCCCAGTTGTCTTCAACAAAGCGGATATCGTGTTCGAGCACATCGATGCCGAGTTCTTTCAGCGAGCCGAGGTACAGCTCCTGGATATTTTTCGGCGACGGTTTGATCACCACCTGATACTGGTAGTAATGCTGTAAGCGGTTCGGGTTTTCGCCATAACGGCCGTCGGCCGGGCGGCGCGAAGGTTGCACATAGGCGGCACTCCACGGCTCCGGGCCAATGGCACGCAGGAACGTGGCCGGATGGAAGGTGCCGGCACCGACTTCCATATCCAGCGGCTGCAGGATGACGCAGCCCTGCTCGGCCCAGTATTGCTGCAGAGTCAGAATCAGTCCTTGAAAGGTACGGGTTTGATCGGTTCCGATGGCCACAGTGTGCTTCCACAATCGACAAAGTCGCGCATTATAGCGGCCACCGACCGGGATCGGGCTACCACAGCAAATAACTTGCCGTAACGGTGTCAGTAGCGGCATGGTTAAATGCCTTGGCGACGACTTTGGAAGAATGGAGAGGACGAATGTTCAAAGCCCTGATGACCGCCTTGTATTCGATTCCAGCGGAGCGCATGGCAGAAGCGAAAGATTGGTATAGCCGTGCCTTTAACATAAAGCCGTATTTTGAAGAACCGTTCTACATCGGTTTCAATATCGCCGGTTACGAGCTGGGCCTGTTGCCGAAAGAGACCGGCGAAGCAATGGAGCAGACCACCGGTTCGATGCCGGTTTGGGGCGTGGAGAACATTGCGCAAACCCACAAAGCGCTGCTGGCACTCGGCGCCACGGAATTGGAGGCACCCAGTGACGTGGGGGGCGATATTCTCGTCTCTAGGCTAAAAGACCCGTTCGGCAATTTTCTCGGTCTGATTCAAAACCCGCATTTTCCGAATACCAACGCATGAGCAAAGCCAAGCTAAACCGCTGCCCGTGGTGCGGCGAAGACCCGCTGTATCAGCGCTACCATGACGAGGAGTGGGGTGTGCCGGTGCGTGATCACCGGCTGTTGTTTGAAATGCTGTGCCTGGAAGGCCAGCAGGCCGGGCTGTCGTGGATCACGGTGCTGCGCAAACGTGAGCGCTACCGCCAGCAGTTCTGTAATTTCGAGCCGGCAAAAATCATCATGCTCAGCGACTCGCAATTGGACAAAAAGCTGGAAGACGCCGGCATCATTCGTCACCGGCTGAAAATTCATGCAATACGGGACAATGCCAGGGCATATTTTACTTTGCAGGAAAACACCGATTTTGCCGATTTTCTCTGGGATTTCGTCGGCGGTGAGCCGCGCCTGAACCGACCGAAAACGATGCGCTCGGTGCCGGCGACGACAGCAGAGTCGGATGCGATGTCGAAAGCGCTGAAAAAACGTGGTTTTCGCTTTGTCGGCTCGACCATTTGTTACGCGTTCATGCAGGCCACCGGCATGGTCAACGACCATATCCAAAGCTGCTGGCGGGCGCCGAAATAAGCGAAGGTCGCTTGCCAAGAAATCGCTGAAGGCGCGGAATCCGATGTTGCTACACTAGCGCACCTCAATTTCTGCACCGGAGACCCGCCTTGAGCAAGTGCTACTGGCTGATCAAATCCGAACCGGATGTGTTCAGTATCGACGACCTGAAAAAAGCCAAGAATCAGAGCACCGCCTGGGACGGCGTGCGCAATTATCAGGCCCGCAATTTCATGCGCGACGAGATGCAAATCGGCGACCAGGTGTTTTTCTATCACTCCAACGCCACCCCGCCCGGCATCGCCGGCATTGCTGAAGTGGCCTCGGAGCCCTACCCGGACCCCAGCCAGTTCAACAGTGGCTCCAAGTATTTCGATGCCAGCTCTCCACAGGACAACCCACGCTGGGTACTGCGTGATTTCAAATACGTCCGCCACCTGAAGCGCTTCATTTCGCTCGACGAACTCAAGCAACACGAGGCCTTGGCCGATATGCGTTTACTGGCCCGTGGCAACCGGCTTTCAATCATGCCCGTTGACAAGGCGCACTGGCAGTATATTTTGAAGTTAGAGCGCTGAGCGGTTCAGCGCCGCCACGCGGGTAAGAAGTCCCTATGCAGACGCTGGCCGAGCAATTCGAGCATCTGAACCAGCTGGACCAGCGTCTGCATACGTCGGTAGCGGCGCTACAGGCACCGAAAACCTGGCTCGATCTACTCAATCATCCGATGCTGGCGACGCCAGGCGAATGGTTGCAGCAGTTGCCGGAGCCGCAAACCCGTTTTGATTACGCCCTGCGTCTGGGGCTGTTGCTCGGCCATCAGGTCGAGCGCTATGGCCATCTGAATCCAGCGTTGCAAAAAGCCTTGTCGCCGATGTGGCTGACCTTTGCCGCCAGCGGATTGCGCGACTGGGCGGTGTGGCAAGTGTCGCGGCATCCACTGCGACTGATTCTCGAACAATTGGTGCAAATGGGGCGCAGCTACTGCCCAAGCGGCAGCAAGGCGGCGCGTCAATTTTCCCAGCACTTGCATAACCGCCTGCAAGCCTTGGCGCAGCAAACGCTGAAGAATAACGATCTGGAAACCAGCATTCCGGCACTGAAGTCGGTACTCGATTTGTTGCAGCAAGTGCGCGAGCAACAACTGGAGGCCGACAAACGTCTGCTTGAACAACGCAGCCAGCAGTCCCGTACCACGCATGCGCATTCCGCGGTAAGTCGCGCCATTCGTCATGCCGTGCTCGGCCAACCAGTGTCCGCTGTCATCATCGACTTTCTTGACCAGCACTGGCGCAAATACCTGTACACCGTGTACCTGCGTTTCGGTATGAACGATGCGCACTGGCAACAAGGTTTAAAAGACATAGAATTGATGGTGCACCTGAGCAGCTTCGCCAGCACCGAAGAACTCAAAGCCAAGCAGAAAAGTGTGCTGGCGCCATTGCTGACTCGCATTACTGAAGCGCTGAACCAGATTCATTTGCCGCCCGGTATCGCGCTCGGCTTCACGCAAGAACTGACGACGATTCTGAAAGGCCGCGCCCGCAATATGCCGGATGCCGGACTGCCACTTGGTGAGTGGCCAGAAGAAGATGAGTCTGCCGAGGAAGACAAGCGTTCAGCACCTGCTTATAGCGACGACGGCCCGGTGCTAGGCCAAACCATCATCGTCAACATGCCGGATAAACCCGAGCGAGCCCGAGTGATCGAAGTCGATCACAGCCAGGATGAAATTTTGCTAGCCGATTTTGGTGGGCAATTGGTGCTGGCCACCAATCATGGCCAGTGGCATCGGCATCGCGAAAATGGTGAGCTGACGCCGTGCCAGGAACATCACGTTTTTGATTTTTTACAGATGGAATTGTCACCGCTGATTCATGCATTAATCCAGCACAACGAAAATCTGTTGGTCAAGCAAAAAAATAAGCGACGTCAGCAACGTGAAGCGGAAATTGCCGCCAGCATTGAGCAGCGCAAACAAGCCGACGCCAGCGCCCGGGCAACGCGCATCGCCACCCAACAAGCCGAACAAAAACGGCAAGAACAATTGCAAAAAGCTCGGCAAATCGTTTCGCAATTGCGCAGCGGTGCATTGGTGCAATTGCCGGATAATCGTGGTGTTTCCCGGCCCTGCTATCTGGCGATGGTCGATGCCGAAAAGTCGCTGAATGTATTTGTCGATCGGCAAGGCAAAAAACTCGCGGAGCTGGATCTGGATGCTTTGGCCAAATTGCTATTAGAGGAAAAGCTGAAAATCATGGAGTCGGGTTCCGCGCTTGATAGTGCGCTGAAAGGCTTGATCGCCGAACGCCGGCAGTTTTTGCAAGAGGAGGACGGCGAATGAACCAGCGCAGCGAAACTCGCGAGAGCGCCGAAGATCGGATTCATATCCAGGTTCAGCACGGCGCCGAAATGGGCCTGGCTCACGGCGTCGTGCTGCATGCCGACACCAACAATATTTCTGCCCAAGGCATCAATGCCAGTAGCCAATATGAATTGGCGGTTGGTGTTGTGCTTGATGTGTTGGTCGAAGTGCCGGGTGAGAAACCGTATTTGCTAACTGCCGAAGTTCGCTGGTGTAATCGTGATGACGGTTTATATCGCATTGGATTTCAGGTGCTGAATAATCAGAACAGCGATGTGCTGTTATGGCAACAGCGATTTGCGTAGGTCCGGATAAATCCTGAGGAATCCCCACGAAAAGCCGAAAAAATTCAAGGGATTATGGAACAAACACGATTGCAGCCGATCAGATCCGGTGACGAAACCAAACGGAATCGGAGAGAGCAATCGTGTTTGTGCGAAAGATGGTAAACGATTGGCTGAGTGATTGGCTACCGCGGATGCACAGTGCGCGGCGCGCGATTTTGAGTGCCGTGGTGGCGACGTCTTGCCTCTATCGGGTCGTGGGTATCGCAGCGCTCGGGCGGCGCTTGGCCAACGGCGGTTCGGTCAAGCACGCGATCAAAACGGTCGACCGGCTGATGGATAACCGCCATCTGCACAGCGAGCGGACGCCGCTCTATGCATGGCTTGCTCATTTCCTGCCAGGCACGCAAACTCGACCGCTGTTGCTGCTGGACTGGAGTCAAGTGCATCCCGGTAGTGAGCAATACGTATTACGGGTGGCGGCACTCAAAAAGGACGCGCGCTCGCCATTTATGAAGAAGTGTACAGGCGCGGGCGCATGGACAAAGCCAAGACCATGAAAACGGTGCTGGCAAACCTGGCTCAGATCCTGCCAGCGGGAAGTGTGCCCATTCTGGTCATGGATGCCGGCTTTCGCAATCCTTGGTTCAAAGCGATTGAAAAGCACGGTTGGCATTGGGTGGCCCGAATCCGAGGCCAAGTTTGCTACCAAAAGCGGTTGGACAAGGACTGGCAAGCCTGTCAGACCTTGCATGAAACCGCCACGGCAATAGCGCGCCGGATTGGCGATGTGCGGCTTGCCAAAACCCATCCTCACCGTTGTACGTTGCACCTGTATAAAAGCAAATCGACCGACAGCAAACGACACCGGCACCGTGCTGTCAGCCGGGATGCCAATGTGCTGAAAGCGAAGCGGCGGGCAAAGGAACCCTGGGTGTTGGCCAGCTCAGACTCGCTGTCCGACTTGAGCAGTCAGGAGATAGTGGCCATCTATAAACAGCGGATGAAAATCGAAGAAAGCTTCCGCGACACCAAATCCCATTTGGGGTGGCGCTTCGAGGAAATGCGCAGTTATCTGAGGCACAAGATCGAAAACCTGTTAATCGTGGCGGCGGTGGCGTTGTTTACCTTGACGGTGATCGGTCGTTACGCCGAATCGCAGCAAATGCAGAAAGACTACCAAGCCAACACCGAGACGAAACGGCGCGTGCTCTCGGTGCTGAAACTGGGATGGAACGTCGTGCGCAACAGATTTACCTTCCGTCTTGCCCTTATGCGACAAGCATTACAGGATATGACGAAGGTCGAATATGCATAAATTCGTGGGGATCCCTCAGGATTTATCCGGACCTACTTTGGGTTGTGATTTAAGGAGAACGGGTTGACGACTGCGGGATTATTGAGCGGTATTCGGGTGCTGGATTTGAGCCGGATTCTGGCCGGGCCCTGGGCCAGCCAGACGCTGGCCGACTTGGGCGCCGATGTCGTCAAGCTCGAACAACGCCAAGGCGGCGACGATACCCGGCACTGGGGGCCACCGTTTGTTGAGGCCAGTAGTGATAGCACGGCTGAGCGCACCGCCGCGTACTTTTTAAGCTGCAATCGCGGCAAGCGCTCGCTGGCGGTCGATTTTACCGACGCTGATGATCTGGCTCTGGTGCAAAAGCTGGCTGCGAAAGCCGATGTCATGATCGAGAATTTCCGGGTCGGTGGTTTGCAGAAATTCCGTTTGGATTACCCACGCCTGTCGGCGATTAACCCGTCGCTGATTTACTGCTCGATCACCGGTTTCGGCCAAACCGGTCCGGATGCCGCGCAGGCCGGTTACGACGCGATGATTCAAGCGCGTGGCGGTTTGATGAGCATTACCGGCGAGGCCGGTGGCGAACCGGTCAAGGTCGGTGTCGCGGTGGCCGATTTGATGACCGGCATGTACGCGGCAACCAGTATTTGCGCAGCGCTGTACCGGCGCGCGGTTAGCGGCGAAGGGGAATACATTGATCTGGCTTTGCTCGACGTGCAGGCGGCGATGCTGGCCAATCAGGCGATGAATTATCTGGTCGGCAATCAGATCGCGACACCGCAGGGCTCGGCGCACCCGAATATCGTGCCGTACCAGGTGTTTCAGGCCAGCGATGCACCGTTGATGCTGGCCGTTGGCAATGACAGCCAGTTCCGCAAATGCTGCGCGTTGCTTGGCGCCGAAGCGCTGGCTGATGACCGGCGTTTTACCAGCAATGCTGGTCGGGTCGAACACCGGCAGATGCTGATCCCGGCCATGCAATCGCTGTTTCATTTGCAACCGAGAGCGCATTGGTTGAACGCGTTCAGCGCAGCGGGTGTGCCGGCCGGGCCGGTGCAATCGATCGATGAAGTGATGGCCGATAAACAATTGCTGGCGCGGCAGATGTTCGGCGAAACGCAAATCGGTGACACCGGCTATCGTCAGCTGCGCAGTCCAATCAAGCTAAACCGACATGCCATCGACGATCAGCGTGGCGCGCCTACCCTGGACCAGCATCGCCAGCAGATTGTGCAGGATTGGTTGTCGGACTGAAGCCGCCAGCTCAGCACTAGACCAGCGCCACCCTCACATCATTGCGGCCGGCCGCTTTCGCTTCGTAGAGCGCATCATCGGCACGTTGCAGCATTTCGCTGGTGTGCTCGCCGGGGCGAATTTCGGCCACGCCGAATGAGGCGGTGATACGGCTGCCGGCCGGCAGCGTTTTCAGCTGCAATTCATTCAAGGCCTTGCGCAGTCGTTCGGCGCAGATGCGTGCGCCTTCCAGCGGCGTTTCCGGCAGCAGCATGACGAACTCCTCGCCGCCGAAACGGGCCAGCACATGATCGTCGGCCATGCTGACCAAGTCGGTGCGGCGCAGGGTTTCCTGCAGGCATTGCGCTGCTTCGCGCAGGACTTCATCGCCAACCAGATGACCGTAGCGATCATTGAGCAATTTGAAATGATCGAGATCGCAAATGACCACCGATAAATGACCGCCGTGGCGCTTATGCCGGGCTTCTTCGCGCAGCATCGCATCCATCAGAAAGTGGCGATTATGCAGACCGGTCAGCGCATCGTGTGTGGCCTGCCGTGAAATCAATTGATTGGCGCGCGCCAATGCCAGATGCCGGCTATGCAGTTTCTGGCGCATGTCATAGATTTCGCCGCCAAGAAAGGCGATGACGATAAGCGTCATCATCAGGAACGAAAGCCGCATCCATTCTTGGGCGGCAATCGGCTGCTGGCGGGTGTATGACTCAAATACCAGCATGGCGACATAGAGCAGCGCTATCAAACCGGCCTGTTGCAGCAATTGGCGCCGGTTCAGCCGGAACATACCGAACGCGAAAATGCAGAAGAACACCATCATGCCTTCGGCGCGGACATTGACCGCGTAATAGAGCAGCGGCAACCCCCAGAGCGTTGCGATGGCCATCTGCGGCTGGGTCAGGCTTGGGTCCTCGAAGCGCAGGTTGTACTGCCGGCGGATGGCCTGAACAAAGCTGATATTGATCAGCAGTGCTGTGGCGCCGAGTGCACTCATCAACGTCCAGGAAATATGGATGTGTTCGCGCAGGTTCAGCACCGCGACCACGACCCAGCAGAAAAGATAGACGCCGGCCGCCATCAGCACCCGCCGCTCACGCAGCAACTGCGACTGATTCAATCGTGCGGTGTCGTTTGTCGAGTTCGTCGTCATCGGCCAACAGCTTCTATAGCGCCTTCTAAGCGTAGAAGCTAATTGCTGATTTTGTGCACAATGGCAATAAAAAAGGCGCCGGAGTGGCGCCTGGTTGGATGCTTCTCTAACGATTGTGCAAGTCGTTGATATGCCGAGCGAACGGCTCGGCCTTCATAAAGCCGGTGACCCGCGCCGCGCGCAGCTCCTCGCCTTGCTCGTTGAAAAACAGAATGCTTGGCAGCCCGAGAATATCGTAGCGCGCCATCAGCTCGCGATCGGCGGCGTCATTGGCCGTGACGTCGGCCTGCAGCAGCACGGTATTGGCGAGCGCCTGCTGCACAGCCGAGTCCGGAAAAGTGTAATCAGCAAACTCAAAGCAGGCGACGCACCAGTCGGCAAAAAAATCGAGCATGACGGTTTTGCCTTCGGCGTTGGCATCAGCGATCTCCCGCTCCAAATCGGCCACGGTTTTAATCAGTTTGAAACCGGCATGGGCATCGACGGTTTTCGTTGCACCACCTGCGCTGGCACTGGCGGCGAAATTCGGCAGCGGTTTCAGCGGATTGGTTTGGCCGGCGCTGGCGCCGATAATCAGCACCACGCCATAAACCAGCAGCGCGATACGCAGGCCCTGAATCCAGAACTGCCAGGCACTCTGAATCGATAACTGGCCAAGCCAGGCGGCAACGGCGAGTACGAACAAACCCCAGCTCAGCAAACCGAACTCGGCCGGGATCAAACGATTCACCAGCACCACCGCGACGCCAATCAGCATAAAGCCGAACGCGTATTTGACTTGCTCCATCCAGGCACCGGCTTTCGGCAGCAATTTGGCGCCGCCCATGCCAACCAACATCAGCGGCATGCCCATGCCAAGGCCGAGTGCATACAACGTCAACGCGCCTTTCAGCAGGTCGCCACTCTGGGCGATATAAACGAGCGCGCCAGTCAGTGGTGCGCTGACGCAGGGCGAAACGATCAGCGCCGACAGCGCACCCATAACCGCTGCGCCGAGCAAGCTGCCGCCTTGTTGCTGATTGCTGGCGCCCATCAGCTTTTCTTGCAATGACGAAGGCAGTTGCAATTCGTAAGCACCGAACATCGAAAACGCCAGCGCGACAAACACGACAATGGCTGGAATGATTACCCACGGTGATTGCAAGTAACCGGTCAGTGCGGCGCCGGCGCTCGATACCGCCAGGCCAAGCGCGGCGTAAACAATGGCAACCGCCTGGACATAAACAAAACTCAAGGTAAATGCACGCCCGGTCGAGAGCTTTTGGCCGCTGGCACCGATAATGCTGGCGACAATCGGCACCATCGGCAGCACGCAGGGGGTGAACGTCAAGCCAATGCCAAGACCGAAAAACAACAGCATTTGCCATAACAAATCGTCACCGCCGAGGCGCTCGGCCAATTCGGTTTCGCTGCTTTTGACGCCGGCATTCTTGACGTCGCTATTTTCGATATCGCTGGCGGTCGCCGCGTTGCCGACTGGGGCGCCGCTATCGACGACAAATTCGCGCGTCGTTGGCGGGTAGCACAGCCCCGCTTCGGCGCAACCCTGGAACGTGATATTCAATGTGAAGGGCATTTGTGCGCGTTCAATCGGCACACTGAATTCGACAAAATTGAAATAGACGATCTGTTCGCCGAGGAATTCATCGTGTTTCAGAATGCCTTCCGGGAACTGCGGTTTGCCGACGGCGCCATCGACAATTTCCAGCCGGAACTGATCGCGGTACAGATAGTATTTCGGCGCGATTTGATAGCGGATCAACAGCTTGTCATCGATGCGCGCGACGCTGCCTTGAAAGGCTTCGTCAACGCGCAGAAATTCTTCTTCCTGTTCGTTGTCAGTGGCGGCGGCGCGCAGCGCATCGGAAACCGAAGAAGCCTGAGTCAGGCTGGCCAAAACCAGGCCGAGGCCCAGCAGCAGGTGTTTGATCATGTCGGGTACAACTCTTGTGTCGATCTCGGATCAGGCGTTTTTCAGATTGTCATGCAGCCATTGCCCGTAATTGTCGCTGACATGCGAGGCCGGCAGCGCCACGAACGCCGGCACCTGGTACGGGTGCAGTTCGCGTAAGCGCGCTTCCAATTGCGGCAAATGGGCGGCATCGGATTTCATCACAATGTACACCTCATTGTCGCGGCACAGTTCACCCTGCCAGCGGTAAATCGACTTGATGCCGGGAAACAAGTTGACGCAGGCGGCCAAGCCTTCGCTGACCAGCGTTTCCGCCAGGTATTCGGCAGCCTCTTGGGTCGGCGCGGTACTCAATACGACCCGCACGAAACAATCGGTCATCTTTGACTCCAGCTTTGTTTGGGTGTTACAGCCAGTTTAGTTGCTGTTGGCCAGCTGGATGCGATTACCGCCGGCTTCTTTTGCCCAGCGCAGCGCTCGGGCGGCGTTGTCGCGCAGGGTGCCGGCCTGGCCGCCGTCGTGGCTGGCGATACCGGTCGAGAAGTGCACATGCAGGGTTTTGTCGTTGTAGATCATCGGCTGCCGCTCGAAATCGCGGCGGATGCCATCAATCAGCCTTATCGCGTCATCACCGTGGCAACCGGGCAACACCAGACCAAAACTATCACCGCCGAGCCGACCAATCGAGTCAGACTGGCGGGCGCGACGGCTGAACAGCGCCGCCAGGTGCTGCAGCACGGCATTGCCGGCCGCATGGCCATGTTCGCTGTTCAGCTCGCCGAGCTTGTCGACATCGATATGGGCAAAACACAGCGATTCGCCGAGCCGGTTGGCCAGCGCACATTGGTTATCGAGCGCGCTTTGCAGCGCGTTCAGGTTCAGCACACCAGTCAATTCATCGCGGGTCAGCGTTTGGGTTTGAGTACGACCGCGGGCAATACGGCGCAGTACGGCGGTTTTCAGTTCGTCGGCCTTGACCGGTTTGATCAAAAAATCATCGCCGGATATCGCCATGGCCGCCGCCAGCTTTTCCGGGTTTTCCTCGGCGGTCAGAAATACCATCGGAATCGAACGCCAGCCCGGCATCTGGTGCAGCACCCGCGCCAATTCCAAGCCCGTGCAATCGGGCATATGCATGTCGAGCAAGATCAGTTCCGGTTTCAAGCGATGCAGCGCTTCCATGACTTGCAGTGGCTGGTTAACCACCGCCGTCGAACAACCCGCCTCTTTCAGCACCTTGTTGTAGTGCATGCTCTGCGATTTCGAGTCCTCGACGATCAACACCCGGGGCGGCTCGCCGGCCGTGGCCGGGTTTATCGTTTCCAGCGCTTCGATCAGCTCCGGCAGATGCACGGGACGGACGATATAAGCACTGGCGCCAGCACGCACAGCCTGCAAGCGAGCCGGAATCGAGTCCTCATCACCGACCATGACCAGCGGCGGCATCTTGTCGCCGAGACGTGAGCGAATGGCATGGGCCGCTTCGTGGTCGGCAACGACGGCAATGGAGGCGGCGCCAGCAGTATCGCCTGGCTGACTGCTGACGGCGAAACCAAACAAGGCGAGCGGCGCCATCAATTCATTGCGCTCCCGTTCCGGCAGCGAAATCCACAGCGGTTGCAGTGCCAACGTCGAGGCCGAAGGTGGCTCCATGACGATGCCGGTATCGGTTTTCGCTTCCAGTTTCGGTTTGCCGTCGAGTTCCTCGGCCAGATCCATCAGCGCCTTGATGAGTTGCGCGCGGATGTCGGCATCGGGGTTATGGCATTGGATTTCGGCTTGTTCGAGCAGGCGGGCACAGGCCTGAAAACCAAAGGTCTCGCAGCTCTTGATACTGTGTTCCAGCGTCAGCGACAACTGCTTGCCAAGGCCGGCAGTGGCTTCGCCACTGTGCATCCGCTGCAGATAGCCGGACACCTGGCGCAGCTTGCCGGGCAGGCGACGGGCGAACAAACGTTTCAACGAAGCTTTTTGCTGATCGGTGTCCTGATTCATGGTGCGGGAACGGCTCGACTGATCGGGAAAGTGCCGGCCATTCCTGGCCGGGTGAAGTGGTAACTATAGACAAGGAATCTGGTGAGGGAAATGACGCTATTGGGGCGATTGTTCGATTTGTGATGCAACCCGATTTCTACCATCCGCTTTTGCCTGATAAAGCGCCAAGTCGGCGCGTCGTAGCAACAAGTCCAGCGAATGCTCATGCTCACGTTTTTCGGCAACACCGATGCTGGCAGAAATTTTCAGCGGAATGCCGAGCACGCGGAATTCGCGCTCGGCAATGGCCAGGCGCAAACGTTCGGCCAGCGCCAGCGCATCGGTCAGCGTTGCCCTGGGCATCAACAACACAAATTCCTCGCCGCCATAACGACCGAAAATATCGGTTTCACGCAAGGTTTCCTGACAGCGCAGAACGAATTGCTTCAACACTTCATCGCCGGCGTGGTGGCCGTATTGATCGTTGATTGGTTTGAACAGATCGATGTCGATCATCAGCACCGACAATGGCTGTGGATAACGCCGCACTTTACTGAATTCGGCTTCGGCTCGCTCGCGCCAGGCACGACGATTGAGCACTTGCGTCAGCTCATCGACAGTCGCCAGTCGCTCCAGTTTTTCATTGGCTTGCTGCAAGGCTTCGGTGCGCTCATGAACTTTCTGTTCCAGCTTGCGCTGGGCATTGTCGAGTTCCTGCAACATCAGGCCGACATAGTGGCCGCCAATGCCGAGTGAGAACAGCACGATGGCTGCCACCCAATAGGCATCGTTTTGCGGCAGAAAACTGAACAGCCCCCATTGATAACGGGCCATAATCAGAATCAGCGGAGTCAGCCACAAGGTGCCGATAACTGCCGCGCACCAGCGTTGCCGCCGCAGCACAAAAATCCAGATCGGAATCAGCAATACGTAGGGTAACGCCGGTACGAAAAATGACAGCAATAGTGGCAAAGACAGCAATGACACACTGACCAGACAGGCGCGGACCTGGCGACCAATATCCGGTTGCCGGAAAAACCAGTAGAGCGGCGCCAACACAAACAATCCGAGCGAATCACCGAGCGTCAGGATCAGGGTTCGTTGCAGGGTTTCCGGTACATTGGTCGGTTGCACGCCGATGTAATTATTGACCAGAGGCAGCATCCACACCGTCAACAATGAAGGCAGAAAACAGACCCGCCAGAGAAACGGAAACAGATCGCCGGCCTCCGCAAACAATGCCCGTTCGTGATACTGCTCATACTGGCGTATGAAGCTCCAGGCAAATAGCCCTTGAAAGACATCGACCGCGACCGACAAGGCAATGCTGATCGCAATGGTCAGCATTGACACCTGTTCAAGGTAAATCAGCATGAATGGCGCATTGACCAGCACACTGGCCACCGCCACAGCCAATGCACCGCGCAAACCAAACAGCGCAATTAGCAGAAAGCCGATACCGGAGGCGAGCCACACGGGGGTTTGATTGCCGGGAGGAAAAGAAAACAGGGCTATGCCGAGCCGGGCGAACAACACATACAGCGTCATCAGCAGCGCCGCGAGCAGCAGCTCGCGCAGCGAACGGGCGCTGACAAAGCGCTGCAATGGGTTCTGCCGCGATGACGATTCGGCGTGCACGTAATTACCCCTGAAGCATCGTGGCCGCCCGAAAGCTCCTGCAGGCTGCCCGGATTTCGTTTCCGTTGCCGTGACGCCGTGTTGGCCGGTGATGCGCTATCGGGCTGCCGGTCTTCAGCCTTGAAAAAAGTATGGTAATGATTCCGAAAAAAAGCGAATGGCGCCGGCTCATGACAATGTCCTCAGCGCCGGCCCGCCATTTGTGCCCGATATCACTGTTGCAATACCCGTTGGTGCGCGAGCATCAAGGCTTTTTCCTTGGGCGCGAAGTCCAGGTACAAGGGTTCGACATCAACCATCGGTTCCAGTCGGAACAGCCGAATGCCGCGCTGCTGGCTGATCACGTCGGCGACAAATGGATCGAGCAGCGCATAGCGATAGCGATCGATCAGCAGTTTACGCACCACGGTGTCGTCATCATTGGCGTAATCCTCCTGCCATTGCCGCTGCAGGCAAATTTTTTCGGTGTAGGTATAACCGCGCACCATGCCTACCGGCACGCCAGAAAAGTCCTGCCAGTCGAACGGCTTCACATTGCGTTCGCGGTCGGTGTACAGGTACTGTGGGTAATACGAGGAGCTGACGCTGCCATGCAGCGAGGCGGCCGTGGCGACAAGATCAATTGCCGCCGTCCGACGGCCTTCGCGCACCGCTTGCAGGCAGCGCGACCATTGCAGGTATTCGATGCGCATTGGTTGTTGCAGGCGGACGAACGCTTCGCGGTGAATGTCCAGCGAAATGCTGCCGACCACCTGTTCGTTCTCGACGATCGTGAAGGGCGGCCAATGGGTGGCGCAAAGCACTGCTTCCTGGTGGGTTTGTTCGTAGCCGGGCATGGCCATCAGCAACGACATCAACGCGAAAACACGAGGCAGACTCGACCAATACATCGTGTTTCCCCATACGGCTTGAATGGCTTTTGGGTCGGCTCGGGGGCGACACCTCGATTGATACGAGATCAGAGATTAAAAGCGTCATGCTTCCTTGGTGACGCGTTGACAGAAAATAGCCCAGCCTGCAGCGAAGGCAAAGCGGAATTATGTCGCCCAGCGGATTTCAAACAACTTCAATAGTTCTTCGCCGCCGGGCAGTTTTAGCTCGCCGGCATCGACAAGACCGAGTTTACGCAGCAGCTTGATCGACAGCTCGTTGTTCAGCGTCGTGATCGCCAGCACGGTGTCGAGCTTCAACACCTCGCGGGCATGGTCGAGCACCGCCTTGGCCGCTTCCAGCGCATAGCCTTGGCCGCGCGCCACCGGCAAAAACGCAAAGCCGATATCGGCGTGGGCCAGGCCATCACGGCGCAGCAGACCGCACATGCCCAGCAACCGGCCGTCAGACTTTTGCTCGGCGGCGAACAAACCGAGGCCATAGCGGCGATACATCGTCAACGGGCCATTATCCAGATAGCGGATGGCATCATCGCGGTTGTGCACGTTCTTGTCGCCGATAAAGCGCAGCCAATCCGGGTCGTTGACCAGTTCGACAATGAAATCGGCATCGTCGTGCGTCAGCGGACGGAGCTTCAGGCGTTCGGTTTCCAGGTGATACATGGCGGGCAGGCAAAAAAATAAGCGAGCGGCGAGTGTAGGTTCGCCGTCGCTTTAAGCGCCAGAGTCCAAACGTAATAAATCGTGATCAGGCCGCGACCGGTTTGCGTCTGGCTACCGTCGAAGCCAGTGCTTCGGCGGAGTCCAGCAGCATCGTCCGGGTTTGTTCCCAGCTGACACAGGCATCGGTGACCGAGCAGCCGTATTTCATTTGGCTACGGTCGGTCAGAATCGCTTGGTTGCCGGCTTCGATAAAACTTTCGATCATGACGCCGGCAATCGACTGGCTACCGTCGCGCAACTGGTGCACGACATCGCGCAGCACGGCCGGTTGCCGTTCGGCTTTCTTGCCACTGTTGGCGTGCGAGCAGTCGATGATGATGTTCTGCCTGAGCCCGGCTTTTTCCAGCGCTTTTTCGGTCAGCTGCACCGACACCGAATCGTAGTTCGGGCGTTCGCCGCCGCGCAGCACGACATGGCCAAGGGCATTGCCGCGGGTGCGGATGATCGCTGCTTCACCTTGCTCGTTGATACCGAGAAAACTGTGCGGATGGCTGGCCGAAATAATGCCGTTGATCGCCGCATCGAGTGAGCCGTCGGTGCCGTTCTTGAAACCCACCGGTGTCGACAGGCCGGAAGCCATTTCTCTATGGGTTTGCGATTCGGCGGTACGGGCGCCAATGGCCGTCCAGGAAACGAGGTCGCCGTAGTACTGCGGCGAAATCGGATCGAGCGCTTCGGTCGCTGCCGGTAAACCCAGCTCGTTGACGTCGCGCAAAAACTGACGGCCGAGTGCCATGCCTTCCTCAATGCAGAAGGTGTCGTTCATGTGCGGGTCATTGATAAAACCTTTCCAACCGGTGGTAGTGCGCGGCTTTTCGAAGTAAACGCGCATGACGACACAGAGCGTATCGGCAACGTCGGCAGCCAGCGCGGCCAGCCGTTCGGCGTAGTCGAGCCCGGCTTTTGGGTCGTGAATCGAGCAGGGGCCAACGATAAACAACGGCCTTGGATCGGCGCCGAGCAGGATTTGGCTGACCGTGCGGCGGCCACGCAGCACGGTGCTCGTTGCCCTTTCGCTCAGCGGCACGCGCTGCTTGATTTCGCGCGGCGAGGGCATGGCGTCCAGGCCCAGCACATTGAGGTTTTCGATTTGGGTAGTCACGAATTTCTCCCGACAAGGGTGCCGATCTTAAGGCAGGGGCTCGCCCGTAAACCGTTTCGTCGATAAGGTAATTCGTTATATCTATCGAAATTTGAAATTAAGTCAATTCAAATAATAGATTGTTTTTGCCGCAGACGTTCAGCGCGTGCGCTTGCGCAGTTGCTCAAAGCGCTGACGCAGCTGCAAGCGCTGTTCCGGTGTCAGCTGCCGAAAGCGCTCGAAGCGCTGGCGTATCCGCTCGCGCTGTTCCGGCGACAGTTGCTGCCAGCGCTGAAACTGTTGGCGAAGCTGTTGGCGCTGGGCCGGGTCCAGCTCGCGCCAGCGCTCGAAGCGTTCGCGGGCGACGGTACGTTGTTCCGGGCTCATGGCGTTCCAGCGCTCCAGACCAGCCAACACCCGCTCACGCTGTTCGGGCTCAAGTTCCGGCCAACGTTCGGCGAAACGGGCCAGCTGTTGCTGTTGTTCGTTGCTCAGCGCTGAAAAATCAGCCGGAGCTTCGGCTGCGAATGACGGCGCGCTGCTGAGCCAAGCCAGCACTAATAGTCCGAAAAAGCGCATATTCATGGCAGAACCTTCTTGTCGTGCTTGTCTTGCGACACCGCAGGCTTGTCGCTTGCCGCGCTCGGTGTCGTCGTTGTGGACTTGCTGCCTGATGGCAATGGTTTGGCGGCCCTGTCGGGAGCCAGCTCCGCTTCATTCAGTTCCGCATCTGGCATATCGGCTTCCGGCAATTCGACATTGCCATCCTCGTCGGCGAACTCGGCCAGGAACTCGAGAAAATCGAGGCTCAGCTCTTCATTCGCCGGCTTTCTTGGTGGCTCAGCCAGCGCTGGGCCGCCAAGCAGCACCAGCATCATTGCAGTCAGTGGTCTCACAGCATCTCCGGGTTCACTGTCGTGCCCCATCAAGCTTCTATCGTTGGCGATAAAAGCGCTTCAAGCCGAATAACGGCCGGTTGGCGAATTGGTTGACCAGAAATACGAAATATTTTCATCGCTTGTCAACGAAACCGCCGTTGAATCGTCTTTCATCGATGTCACCACTGCGGATGACGATATACGGCGGTACCGGCGCTGGCTTAAGATCCGGTTCCGTCGACTGACAGACAACCACCCCAAACGTGGCGACCGGCACGCCGGTTGAACACGCGGAGCACCTTATGAAAAGCAAGGTTCGGGGTCTGCCGGTGGCTATTGCGCCACTGCAGGCGACCATTATTTCTCTGCTGAGTTTTAGCTGCCAAGTCTTTGCCGCCGATGAGCCGGCATTGCCGGTTGATGGCCATGTGGCGTTGCTGCTGCAAGCCGATTCGATCGATACCAACTCACAAGCGCTGAACCTGACGTTGCCGATCGCTGATTACTGGGCAATTGAGGGTGGTTATAGCCGGGCAGAGGGGGAAACCTCGTTTTCGCCTTCGAGTTCAATGAGCTTTGAATCGAACCAGCAATCGCTGGGCCTGCTTTACGACCCGGGCAGCTGGTCGATCACGCTCGGCGCCATGCGCTACGAGGACGAGGAATTTCTGCAGACTGATCAGTATCGTTTGCGGCTCGGTCATCAGGGCGACGCCTTCTCGCTGAGTCTGGAAGCGATGGGTCGTCAACACACGGTGCAATTGCAAACGCCGAATCAAACCTACCGCGAGTCATTCGATTCGGTCGGGCTTGGTATCGATGCTTCGTATCTGTGGAGCAATGGCATTCGCCTCTATGGCGGCCTGCAAAGCTATGATTACCAGCAGGCTGATATTCTCGATGCCGATTTTCGTCAGTTGCTCGGGCTGGCGCTGCTGTTTCCGGAATACGCTGATCGCATCATGCGCACTTATCGCTCATTGTTGATCCAACAACAGCGAGCCGAAGGTGGTCTTGTTAAGCAGAACGCCTTTGTCGGGCTCGAATGGCAGTGGCGCTCGGAATTGTTTGCCGTCGATTACTATCAGTCAACGGCCGAAATCGACGATGCCAATATCGCGACCTACTCACTACTTTGGTCGCATTTTTTAAGCGATGACTGGCTGCTCGATGTCAGTGCCGGCATCAGCAGCAGCGATGTGGGCGAGGACAGCGAATTTGCCAGCATCGGCATTCATCTTTTCTGGTAAACAAAGGAATTTTTCATGTCATTGCCGCGACTGCGATTGGCGAAAAACGAAGACAAGCGCCTGCGTGCCGGTCATTTGTGGATATACAGCAATGAAATCGACACCCAGGCTACGCCGCTGAAGTCACTGCAGCCTGGTCAGCATGTGCTGATTGAAAATGCTCAGGAAAAAGTGCTCGGCACCGCCTATGTCAATCCACATTCGCTGATCTGCGCGCGCCTGCTGACCCGTGATGAAACGTCATTTGATCGCTCAATGCTGGTTCATCGATTGAATATTGCACTCGGTTTGCGGCAAGCCTTCTTTCGCGAGCCGTATTACCGGTTGGTGTACGGTGAAAGCGATTTGCTACCGGGCCTGGTTGTTGATCGTTTCGGCGATCATCTATCCGTGCAATTGAACACGGCCGGCATGGAAGCGATGCGCGAAGACATCATCGCCGCGTTAATCAAAGTGTTGAAACCCGCGTCGATTGTGTTCAGAAATGATTCCAGCATGCGCCAACTGGAAGGGCTGCCGGTTGTGACCGAAAATGTTTATGGAGAACCACCGGAAGCCGTGCAGCTGATCGAAAACGGCGTGAAATTTCTGGCGCCGATGATTGCCGGCCAGAAAACCGGTTGGTTCTACGATATGCGTCCGAATCGGGCCTGGCTGCGCGATTTGGTGCCCGGCAAGCGTGTGCTTGATGTGTTCAGCTATGTTGGCAGCTTTGGTATTGCTGCCGGCGCCTTTGGGGCCTCGGAAGTTTGGTGTGTCGATGCCTCGGAGTTGGCGCTCGATTTCGCTGAGCAAAACGCAGAGCTGAATGGCCTTGCCGATCGCTTTACGGCGGTGCAGGGTGATGCTTTTGAAGCCTTGAAAGCCTTGAAAGAAGATGACCAGCGCTTTGATGTGATCATCGTAGACCCACCGGCGTTCATCAAAAAGAAAAAAGATCACGCTGAAGGTCTGAAAGCCTATCGCCGCATCAACGAAATGGCGATGCGCTTGTTGCACAAGGACGGATATTTGTTGTCCGGTTCCTGCTCGATGCATTTGCCGCGCGAAGATCTGTTGGAAGTAGTGCGCGCTTCAGCAAGGCATCTGGATCGTCATGCCCAGACGCTCGCGGAAGGCATGCAAGGTGTTGACCATCCGGTGCATCCGGCGATTCCGGAAACGCGGTACTTGAAAGCGGTATTGTCGCGTATAGTGTTGACCTAAACTTCCAGCGGCAGGGACGCCAGTGAGCACCAGCACAGCGACATCGCTACATCAAATCGAAGCGATTTACCGACGTGAATCGCGGCGGGTGTTCGCAACGTTACTGCGTATGCTCGGTGATTTCGATGTCGCCGAGGACGCGATGCAGGACGCGTTTCGCAGCGCGATTCAGCAATGGCCGACGCAAGGCATTCCGGCCAACCCGCGTGCCTGGCTGGTGTCGGCCGGACGCTTTCGTGGCATCGATTTTCTGCGCCGTCAGGCCAAGCTGTCATTCCCCGGCAATGAGCAACTGGAAAACTTCATCGATGACAGCGCGGTGCCGGAACAGGACGAGCACATCGAAGATGATCGCCTGCGCTTGATCTTCACCTGCTGTCACCCGGCCCTGGATCGTTCAGTGCAAGTGGCGCTGACGCTGCGCGAAGTCTGCGGCATGACTACCGAAGCCATTGCCAGCGCGTTTCTGATTGCACCGACCACGTTGGCGCAACGACTGGTGCGTGGCAAAGCGAAAATTCGCATGGCGAACATTCCTTATCAGGTGCCGGACTCAGCGCAATTACCGGAGCGCCTGGAAAGTGTATTGGCTGTCATTTACCTGATTTTCAACGAGGGCTATCGAGCTTCCAGTGGCCATGCGTTAACGAGACCGGAGCTGACACTGGAAGCCATTCGCTTAGGCCGCTTGCTGCGCGAATTGCTACCTGATCCGGAAGTGCTCGGTTTGCTGGCACTGATGTTATTGCATGAATCGCGACGTGAAGCGCGCAGCAACGCCGATGGCGATTTGGTGTTGCTCGAAGACCAGGATCGCGGACGCTGGGATCGGCAACTGATCAACGAAGCACTGCTATTGGTGCAACAGATTTTTCAGGCCGGAGAGGTGGGCAGCTATGCGCTGGAAGCAGCGATTGCAGCCGTGCATGCACGGGCGGTGAATTATCAGCAAACCAGTTGGTCGGAAATCGTCGCGCTTTACGATTTGCTGTTGCAGGCAGCGCCATCGCCAGTCATTGAATTGAATCGTGCGGTTGCCATTGCGATGCGTGACGGCGTTGAAACCGCGCTGCCGTTGATCGAGGCCTTGCTGGCGCAAGCTGAGCTGCGCGATTATCAGCCGCTTTACGCCACCCATGCTGATCTTTGCCGCCGTCTTGGCCGCAACAGCGACGCGATCACCAGTTATCAACGGGCGCTGGCATTAAGCAGTCAGTTGCCCGAGCAACGTTTTCTGCAAAACCGACTGCAAGATTTATTAAACCTAAAAACGGCAGTTGACCGCTCCGTGAGATAGCTAAGGTGTTGACGATGAGAAATTTCTTCAGGCTTTCTGGATTCACCCGCTGAATGGAGCGCTCCACAGCGCATAGTGCGCCCCGAACTCGGCGATGCGGCGTTGAAAATCCTCGCGAGGTGTTCAACCTCGCTGTGGTTTTCGTCTTGCCTCGCCTTCGCCGGAACGCACTCTGCGCTGCGTCCAACTGCGGCTTTTAGGTTTAGAAGGAGTGAACGATGAAATACTTGATCATGATCTACGGTGCCGAAACCGCCTGGAGTGAACAAGAACGGGCGGAGTGCATGCAAGAATCAACGACGCTTTGCCACGAGCTGAATGCCGCTGGCGTTTATCTCGACGCCGCGCCACTGCATCCGGTGGCCAGCGCCACCAGCATCCGTCTGCGCGAGGGTAAGCGCTTGATCACCGACGGCCCGTTTGCCGAAACGGCCGAGCAGCTCGGCGGCTATTACCTCGTGGATGTCGACAATCTTGACCAAGCCATCGACATCGCCAGTCGGATACCGGGCTTGCGCAAGGGCACCATTGAGATCCGGCCAGTCGTCGAGCTGCCGAATATGCCGATGGTTGCCGGCTAAAACTCATTCCCCCAAAAATATAAAAAAATTTTTCATTGCCTGTCGATCTGGGCACGGCCCGTTCGATTAAGGGGTAAGCAGACTGCTGCGGCGGTCACTGAGTTCATCCCCTTAGATACAGGAGCAAGGCAATGAAAGTCATGGTTATCGTCAAGGCTAGCAAGGGTTCGGAAGCCGGCAAAATGCCCAGCGAAGCGCTGCTGGCGGCAATGGGTGCCTACAACCAGCAATTGGTCGATGCCGGCATCATGCTGGCCGGGGAAGGTCTACACCCGAGTTCGAAGGGGGTGCGTGTGCGCTTTTCCGGCGACAAGCGCACCGTCACTGACGGCCCATTTGCTGAAACCAAAGAACTGATCGCCGGCTTCTGGATGTGGCGGGTGAAATCGATGGACGAGGCGATCGAATGGGTCAAGCGCTGCCCGAATCCGATGATGGAAGATTCCGATATCGAAATCCGACCGGTGTTCGAAGCCGAGGATTTTGGCGCCGAGTTCACGCCGGAGTTACGCGAGCAGGAAGCCAGTATCCGGGCGCAAGCCATCGGCCTGAGCTTGCAACAGTTCACCGATGCGCCGGCGCTACATATCGCCGGTTTGCAGCAGCACTACCAGCTCGATACTCGCGGCAATATCCCGCTGCAATGGCAGGCGTTTCTGGAAACCCATTCACGTTTGCCAAAAGCGAAAAACGCGCTGATGTACGGTGTGGTATTGAATGTTGCTGATGGTTGCGAGTTTGATTATCTGACCGGCATGGAAACCGATGCCAATGCCAGTTTGCCGAGTGGTGTTGTCGCCACGGATCTACCAGCTTCGCGGTACGCGGTGTTTCGGCACAACGAGCACGTTTCAACGATTGATCGCACGCTGGAAAAAATCTGGTTGCAATGGGCACCGGATGCTGGCGTAAAGATGGCAGAAACGCCGTGCTTCGAACGCTATACCGAGCAGTTCAATGCCGAGACCGGCAAAGGTGGTATTGAGATCTGGATTCCGATTGAGCGCTGAATCGCAGGGAGCAAGCGATGCAAAAAATCATCACGCATATCTGGTTCAATGACCAGGCCGAGCAAGCCGTCGAATTCTATCTGTCGGTGTTCAGCAATAGCCGGGTGTTGATCACCTCGTATTACGGCCAAGCCAGTGAACAGGTATCCGGTCGCGCTGCCGGCTCAGTCATGAGCATTCATTTCGAGCTGGAAGGGCAGGAATTCATCGCGTTGAACGGCGGCCCGCACTTCACGCTGAATCCGGCGATCTCGCTGGTCGTCAATTGCGACAGCCAAGCGGAAATTGATCGGCTTTGGCAGCAGCTCGGTGAAGGGGGCCAGCACCTGCAGTGCGGCTGGCTAACGGATCGCTTCGGCCTGTCCTGGCAGATCATTCCGTCCGATGTCGTCCGCTTCATGCTGGGGCCGGACAACGCTCGCAATGAACGGGTCATGCAAGCCTTGCTGAAAATGCAAAAGCTCGATATCGCCGTGTTAAAAGCGGCTTACCACAATCACTAACGAGAAAGGAGTTACACATGAGTCGCCAAATTTTTGTCAATCTGCCAGTTAAAGACTTACCTCGGACAATGGCGTTTTTCCGCGCCTTGAAATTCGATTTCAATATGCAGTGGACCGATGAAACCGCTGCCTGCATGGTGATCGGTGAAAACATTCATGCGATGTTAATCACCGAGAAACGCTTTGCCGATTTCACCCCGAAAGCGATTTGTAACGCTCATCAACAAACCGAAGTGCTGGTTTGTATCTCTTGCGAATCAAAAGTAGCCCTGCAACAAATGGTCAGTGAAGCGGTGGCGCAAGGCGGTCGCACCGTCCGTGAGCCGAAAGATCATGGTTTCATGTATGAGCACGCGTTTGAGGATTTGGACGGCCACATCTGGGAAGTCGTGTATTTCCCGCCGCAACAAGCCGAGTAGCGCAGGGCCTCGAATAAAAAGGATCAGCTTTCAGCAGTCGCCTTCGCTTGGCGGCGATTGCTGAACAGCCATTCGGCGAGAAAATACAAACCGGCCGCCAAACCTAAAGCCGGCCAGAAATTGGCCGCGAACGCCTTGTTATGAAACGCCGGCCAAACCATCGCCCAAATACCATTCATGATCGAATCGATACTGAAGTCGACCAACTCCATGACCAGCGCAGGAATCCAACCGTTCTCAGGCGTTTGCCATTCGGCAAACTGTTCGGCGATGCGATTGGCTTCCAGCGACAAAAACGTCGCCAGCGCCACGGTGCCGTAAAAGCCGCCGCCAAACTCGATGATGTTGTAACGGGCGTACGCCAGCGGCCGGCGCAACCAGCGCGATTTGAACGCAGCGAACACACCACTCAACATCAACACGGCGATACACCAGACCGGCAGCCATAAGCGCAATGCATAGCTTTGCAGCCAGCGGATATCGCTGAACGGCTGATTCGATTGCTGATAGAACGGCAGCAACCACAGTGCCGCAGTGGCGAAAACGCCGATACCAAGACAAATACATACCTTGCGTACTAGTGGTCCGTGATCGGTATCGGCAGACATCGGCTTCCCTCAAGCGTCGTCAGAATGATTCGATGTCCGAGAGCTTACCGCCAAAGGTGTGAAAAAGGTTCAGTCCCTGGTTTCATTTTGTTTCCGGAGCTTCATTTGGTTTCGGCGATTCGTTTTGCTTTAGCGACACTTCCAGCGAGCCGGACCGTACATGCAAGTCGCGTTGCGGGAATGGGATTTCCAGGCCTTCTTTGCCCAGTTCATCTTCGATGGCCCAGAGTAGCATCGCCTTGGTGCGACCGGGCCGGGCGACCAGATCCGGGCCAACCCAGAGCACCAATTCAAAATTCAGGCTGCTGTCACCAAACTCGACCAGCCAGACATCGGCATCGCGCCCTGGCTCGTCGAGCACGCCTTGTACACGCTTTGCCGCACGCAGGCCGGCCGCTTTGACTTTATCTTTGTCGGAACCGTAGGCGACACCAAACGGAATATGCAGCCGCTGCTTGTGGCCACTGTAAGTCCAGTTGACCAGGCGCGCCTGGGTGAACTCATTGTTCGGCACCAAAATATCGACATCGTCATTGGTCGTGATGCGGGTGAAACGCAACGAGATTTCTCGCACATGACCTCGCACACCAGATTCCAGTTCGACAAAATCACCAACCTTCAGCGACTTTTCCAGCAGCAAAATAATGCCGGAAACAAAGTTCGCCACAATGCTTTGCAAACCCAAACCAACACCGACACCAATAGCACCACCGACAATGGCGAGACCAGTCAGATCAATGCCGATATAGCTCAGAGCGGCAAAGGTACCGGCAATCCAGATGATATAGCGCAGGATTCTGGCCCAGGCATAAACGCTGCCAGTGCTTTCTGATAAACGCGGTGTTTTCGAGGCGAACTTGCGCAGCGTCGATTCAATGACTTGCGCACCCCACCAGAACAACACCACCAGCACCACCAAACCAACGATGCTGGCGATAGAAAGACTACTTTTGCCAATGGTGAACAGCGGCGTTGTCAACCAGTCGATGATTTGCTGCCAGGAAATTCCGTCTGCTTGCATCTGTGCTTCCCAACGTATAATGCGCCGCATGAATTGCTTACCTGCGGCGCCGGTTTAGCTTATCGGCGTCAATCACTACGGTTAATTATGGACCATCTTTCGCGATTTTCCGCGATTCACTCGCTGTTGCATTCGCATCAGTCGTACTGGCGCGAATCGCCGTTCTGCATTCCGGCGCCGGCCTGGCTGCAACAATCGCCAGATTTGGCGCAGGCGATGCAGGCGCTGAGTGCCAACGATCTGTCCGAAATGGAAGCCGAACCGGCGCGATTGCAGCAGCATGTAGCGAGCTTTTTGCCGACGTTGCAAGGCCTGCCGGAGTTACTACACGTTGCCGCCGCCGCCACGATTGCTGAACTGCCAACGCGCTGGAGTACCGATGTGCCGGGCCGCAAATGGGCGCAAATCAGTGCTTTCGCTGCGCAAGTTCCGGCCTCATCGCTGACGCTGGTTGATTGGTGTGCCGGCAAATCGCATTTGGGTCGCACCATTGCCGCGTTGCATCAGCGCCCGCTACGCGCCATTGAGCGTGATGCCACGCTCTGCCGCGAAGGCACGCAAATGGCCGTTACACAACACTTGCACGCGCAATTTGTTTGTGCCGATGTGTTGCAGGAGCAACCACCACTGCACGCGGACGATCAGGTTCTGGCGCTGCACGCCTGCGGCGATCTGCATCGGATACTGTTACGACATTGGCGGCAAAGCCGTTCACCGCAATTGGTGCTGGCACCCTGTTGTTACCATCTGTGGTTGAAAGACGATTATCAACCGCTGTCACAGCAGGCACAGCAGATGAATTTGCAGTTGAACAAAAATCAGGTGCAACTGGCGATTCAGGAAACCGTTACTTCTTCAGCGCGAGTGCGTCAGCAAGTCGATCAACTGGCGCAGTGGCGGCTGGCCTTTGACGTCTGGCAGCGCGAAGCACGCGGCATCGATGAATATCTGAATACGCCCTCACTGCCATTGTCGGTGTTGCCGTTGGGTATTGAAGAAGTGTTCAAACGTTTCGCGGCCCGGCACCAATTGTCGTTACCAAGCGATCTGGATTTCACGGTTTACCAACAGCGCGGTCAGCAACGCTTTGCTGAGGCCAAGCGCCTGCAATTGGTGCGACAGACTTTCCGTCGGGCATTGGAAATGTATCTGGTGTTGGATTTGGCGTTGTATCTGGAAGATGCGAATTGTCGAGTGCAACTGAAAACCTTTTGTGCGCGAGAAATCACTCCGCGTAATTTGCTATTGATCGTGGAGCGGCAAGCGTGAAACCAGATTGGCAACTTACTCATCAAGGCGAACCGATGGCGGCCATCGACGCGTTGGCCGCCATCAGCCAGTTGCCAAAAGCACGACTGAAAGATGCGATGAACAAAGGCGCTGTCTGGCTCAAGCGTGGCAAGAAAATGCAACGCCTACGGCGCGCAACATTCATGCTGCAAGTTGGCGACCATCTGCAGCTTTTCTACAATGCCGACTTGCTGGCACGCACCGCACCGGCGTCGACGCTGTTTGCTGATGAGAAAGCCTACTCGGTCTGGTACAAACCTGCCGGCGTGTTGGCGCAAGGCAATGAATACGGCGACCACTGCGCGCTGTTACGCCAGGCCGAACAACAACTGCAGCGGCAAGTATTTCTGGTGCACCGGCTCGATCGCGAAGCGGAAGGACTGATGTTGATCGCTCACACTGGCAAAGCTGCAGCGCAATTGTCGAATCTGTTTCAGCAACAACAGATTGAAAAATATTACCGCATCGAAGTGCGCGGCGAGCTGCCGGAGCAGGGCACATTCGAGCGTAAACTCGATGGCAAGCCGGCGAAAACGATTTATCAGCGCTTGCAGTTCGACAGCCAACTGAATCGCAGTATTGTCGATGTCCGCATTGAACACGGTCGTAAACATCAAATCCGCCGACATTTTGCTGATGCCGGTTTCCCTATACTCGGCGATCCGCGATATGGCCAGAACAATGCCGATCCGAGAGGCATGCAGCTGGTGGCGTATCGATTGAAGTTTGTTTGTCCGCTAACGAAGAAGAGTCGGGATTATCATTGGCCATTGCCATCGGCGAACCAAGACTGAGAGGTCGACATGTTTGTCTTGATTTTAGGGTTTGTCGTGGCTCGCCCCGGCGACCAGCAAGCGGAGCTGGACAGATAAGGTAGGTGCGAATTCATTCGCACAACGTTCATGGTACGGGATTGTCCGGATGACTCCGGATCTACTATCGAGGTCGAGTGACGCTGGAATAACGAGGTAGGTGCAAATATCACAGCAGATGCTGTTGAATGACCGAAATCGTAAAACTCCGGCGCAAATAAAATCCCCTAGGCAGCGTTTTGATGATCGTGCCATCCGGCCCGCGAGCATCGGTCAATACCTTACGGTTGGCTGCTTTCGGACGCAGTTGTAATGCCTGGCCGTGATGCGCGCTGATTGATTCCACTTCACCGAGCGCGATGCGTTCGGTCAGTTCCAGAAAATCCTGTTCCAGCCGTTGCATTTGTTGCGCATCAGGTTGCCAGAGTAGCGCGCTGCCAATGCGTCGTTCGGCAAGCGGAATGTTGTCGTCGTCCTGTACCGGCAGCCAAAGTACTCGTTTCAATTTTTCGTAAACGAGACTGTCTTGCCAGCGCTCAGCATGAGTCGGCATCAGATTCGCGATGCATACCCAGGTTGATTCAGTCGGCAGGCCATGTTGATCAATCGGCAGCGTTTTCAATTCGACGCCAATATCCGGAAAGTCGGCTTGTGCCAATGAGCCACTGCTGGCGCCGAGTGCGCGTTCAATCAATTGGCCTTGCCATCCTTTTTCGCGGCGCAGGTTGCGTGGCACGCTCAGCTCGAACTGCTCAGCGATATCAGCCAGTGACAAGCCGGCGAGTGCGCGCGCACGCATCAATAACTCTTCAGCGGATTGTGGCGTTTGCACACGCATCATCGTTACCACTGCAGAATCGGCCAGCGTTTTTCACTGGCGACTTGGTGCAGTATCGAGTCAGGGCAGACGACATGGGGATGGCTGACTTTCGAGAGCAGCGGCAGATCGTTATGTGAGTCGCTGTAGAAGAAAATCGTTTCGGGTTGTTGGCCGCTACGACTCAGGAATTGTTCCAGATGCCAGATCTTGCCTTCGCGATAGCAGGGCTCACCGCTCATCTCGCCGGTGTATTGTTGATCGAGAATCACCGGCTCGGTGGCGAGCACAGTCGTGATCTGCAAATGCACCGCCGACGCTTCCGCAAGAAAACGATTGCTGCCGGTAATCAACGCGACATGGTGACCGGCGCACTGATGTTGTTGCACGGCGGCGATACCGGCAGCGCGCAATTGCGGCGCGATAAAGCGGGTCGAGAATTCATGCCGCAACTGATGCAGCTCGTTGAGCGGCCGACCTTTCAGTGGCGCCAATACAAAGCGGATAAACGACGGGTAATCGAGCGTGCCGTCGAGATAGTCCTGGTAGTAGCGATCTTTCTGCTGCTGATAGTCGGGCCCGACCCAGGCCTTTTCCCGCAAAAAATCACCCCAGAGCTGATCGCTGTCGCCATTCAGCAAGGTGTGATCGAGATCGAACAGGGCCAATACGGTCATCGGTGAAGTCGCTGGCAATACCAAACCGACGATTATAAGGCCGGCAGGTTTCGTTTCGAAATGACGCGGTTGCCGAAGCCGGCGGGCTGTGGTTCAATCGTTTGCAAGTGAAATTGGCTTTATAGCCCCTCTATGATCGACGCGGAAGGTTACCGCGCGAATGTTGGCATTGTGATTTGCAATCGCGAAGGCCAACTGTTCTGGGCTCGTCGCAAAGGGCATGACTCCTGGCAGTTTCCGCAAGGCGGAATCAATGTCGGTGAGTCGCCTGAGCAGGCGTTGTTCCGGGAACTGCGCGAAGAAGTCGGTTTGACCCGACAGGATGTGCGTGTGCTGGGCAGTACGCGCGATTGGCTGCGCTATCGGCTGCCTTCGCGCTATATGCGTCATGACAGCAAGCCGCTGTGCATAGGCCAAAAGCAGCGCTGGTTCTTGCTGCAGCTAACCGCCGAGGAGTCGCGCGTGCAGTTCGACGCCACCGATCATCCGGAATTCGATCAATTCATGTGGGTCAGTTACTGGTACCCGGTGCGTCAGGTCATTGCTTTCAAGCGCGAAGTCTATCGCCAGGCGCTGGCCGAATTGCTGCCGCTGGCAGCGAACCTTGCCAACGCAGGCGAAGTGCAGGAAGTGCGGCCGGGCCGGCAACGCGACCGTCAGGATTCACGTCGGCACAGGCGCCGCAAACGGCACGGCTGAGCGGCTATAGGTTTTCAGTCGCCGCCGCCACAGCCGCCACCATCACCACCGCCCGAACAGCCGCTGTCGCTGCCGGAGTAGCCGGCACAGCCGGATGAGCAGCCAATATGGCTGGCGCAATAGCCATCGCCATTACGTGCCTGGCAATTCAGTTGATAGGTAAAGCCGTTCGCGATACCCAGCTCAGCATCGAGCGCAAACAACAATGGCAAACGTTCCGGCATTTTCGGATTGATGTTTTCCCGGGCACAGGCGATACGCCAGGCTCGCTTGATACCGGTTTGTGCATGAGTTCTGTCTTGCATCGCTTCGGCGGGAGTGTGATGCAAAAAGCGGCCAAAAGCGTTTTGACAAAACTGTTGATACTGCCTTGTGCTCAGAATGTAGGCATGCCAGGCAACGTCGACGACTTGCGAAGGCATCGCCACCAGTTGCCGACCGGCTTGACTGCAAATCTGGAAATACTGCTTCAGCCCTAGCAACACTTTTTGTATCTGTGCGGTCGTCAAATGCGGATAGGTTTCGAGCACGGCTTTTGAAACCAGTGAAGGCAACCGATGTTCCTGTATAAAGCGTTCGCGTGCACCTTTCTTGATTTTTACGGTGATAAGCAATACAACACCGCCGACAACAGCCAGGAAAATGAGCAGCAGAATATCCATGCGTGTTGCTTTGGCGAGCGCGAAAAACTTGCTTAACCGAACTTCGCTTTCAGCATTTCGTACAGCTTGCCGGCGGCTTCGATCTCGGCATCACTCAAAGAATCCTGGGTGCGCAGTTGCTGCATCAGCGCGTCGACCTTTTGATCGACAGTGGCGAGCACGGGTTCTGGCGCTGGTGTTGGCGCCGAAGCGGGCGTTGGTGCGCCACCGCTTTGCCAGCTCAAATCGCGGAAGCTCGCTTGCAGTTCTTCCTGGCGACGACGCTGCGCCGCTTCAGCATCGTATTCGCGTTGTTTGTCGATGCGTTGTTGTTCGGCTTCATCAGCGGCGCGTTTGGCTTCCAGCCGTTTTTTCTCTTCAACGACTTTCAAGCGCTGTTCCTGCACCAGGCGGTTTTGCTGCGCCAGCTTTTCGTTTTCGGCATTGACCAGCGTTTCCTGGGCACGAATTTTTTCCAGTTCGGCTTCGGCTTGTTTGGCCTGAATTTCCGATTTGTGCATGGCGTTGAATTCGTCAATCCGCTGCAGCAGGGCTTCGTACATCGCTTTCATCCTCGTTTGCAGTTCGGTCAGCCGGTACTTCTGGTGAAACGCATCGGCGGTGCTGATATAGCGTAGTTCATTGATTAACGGATCGAGCATCGCCGGTTTGAAGCGTGCGCCTTCGAGTTCCAGCTTTTTAAGCAGCGCATGGTATTGGCGGTGCGCTTCGGCATACCAGTCGGCCTGTCCCTGATCGTCGGGGCGCAAGACAAAATGGGATAAGACGCGGGGAATTTCCAGCCACTCGAAGCTGTCGCTCAGCGAGCGTTCGTGCAGGCTATTGATGGCAATCTCCAGCTCATCACGCTGCAGATAGGTGGCGCGCCAGAACGGCCAAGCCGTGTTCCGATCTTCGCGGAACAGTTGCTGGAGGTATTGCAGATGTCCGCGCCAGGTGCGGATGAACGCTTTCAATTGTGCCAGCTTGCCTGGAGTGGCGACGGCATCGTTCATGGCGGCTTGGGCTCAAACTTCGGCTCGGGGGAGCAAACATTAAATCGGATTCTTGTGCGTAGGTGCAAGTCTCATCCGCAGCAATTGTCCAAGATAACGTTCAATCCAGCCGGTACCGGCCCAGTCGAGCACAAAGCCACAGTGGCCACCGTAAGGCAGTGACTCCAGGGTAAGCGCCTCCGGTTTCTGCAGCTGATGCCAGTGCACCGCCGGAATGACCGGGTCGTCTTCGGCGATAATGACGTGGCTTGGCACCGTCAAGTTGGCCAGCCGCTCAGCCGACAGCGTATAGCCAGCCAGGTATTTTGACAGTTCGCCGAAATCGGTGTGATGACGGACGAAATGGTCGGTCAGGCTGGTCAGCGAGTCTTTCAGCAGCCAATCGGTATCGCGGAAAAATTCTGGATGTACGGCTTGTTTTCGGCGCAGCGAGTCGCGCCAACGATTCAGAAAATATTTGCGATACAGCAGCGGCCCGGTTTCCAGTGCATCCAGCGTTGCCGGTGGCGAAATGACCGGACAAACGGCGAACACCTGTTGCAGCAGCTCTGGTGCGCGCAGCGCCACCCGCAGGGCAAAATTGCCACCGAGCGAAAAGCCAATCATCACCACTGTTGACGCCTGCAAGCGTTGACGGGCATCGGCGATCGCCTCGGTGACCTCAGCATCGCGGCAGCTATGAAACAGCTCTTCGTTCAGGTGATGGCTCTCGCCGTGATCGCGCAGGTTCAGCCGCAAGACGGAATAACCGGCATCGAACAGTTCGGCCGCCGTCGCCAGCAAATACAGTGAATCCGATGAGCCTTCCCAGCCGTGCAGCAACACCACCAGCGGCCGATCACGATCGGCTTGCGCGGAATGCCAGGCCAATAGCTGACCCTCGCGTGCTTGCAACAACATCGGCCTTGCCGCGTTCAACATCGGCTGCGCCAATTGCAGCACTTTTTTGCGCCGATGCGGCAGGCGGGAAACAATGCCTTGCAAATGCGGATTGCGCAGCCAGCCTTTCGGTGCGAAGGGTGGCAAGCTTGCCGGTAGCATCGTTGGTTCAGTTACCGCGTGATTCATCATTGGGTCGGTTAATGGCAGCGATTGAATTACAATGCCGCGTTCACACAGGGCAATGCAAGCCCGATTGAGGAATGGTTATGAGCGCTGATGCATCGCTGCACGAAAAACGGCTGGCTGCCTTGGCCGAAACCTTTGCCAGTCATATTCCGTTCAATCAGGTGGTCGGCCTGCATTTTCGTAGCCTGAGTACCGAGCGCTGCGAGCTGGTGTTCAAGATGGATGACAAGTTGGTCGGTAATTATGTTCAGGGCATTTTGCATGGCGGCGTTATCGCTACCGCACTCGATGTCGCCGGCGGCACGATGGCGGCCGCAGGATTGATCCAAAAACACGGCGATGCCTCGGAAAATGATTTGTCGATACGGCTTTCCAAACTCGGCACCATCGATTTGCGCATCGATTATCTGCGTCCCGGCCGTGGTCAGGAATTCTGTGCATCGGCAACGCTGTTACGCGCCGGCAATAAAGTGGCGGTTGCCCGGATGGAGCTGCACAACGAAAACCAGGAGCTGATCGCGGTCGGCTCCGGCACCTATCTGGTGGGCTGAATTGGCAAGCGAAATGGCGAGTACGCGCGCCGGCGTCAGCCAGGCCATTGCCGCCTATTTGATTTGGGGCCTGGCGCCGATCTATTTCAAATGGTTGAGCGAAGTGCCGGCTGATGAAATTCTGGCCCATCGCATTGCCTGGTCGGTGCCGGTCACCTGGCTGCTGATCGTACTGATGCGTCAACCGCAGCAATGGCTGGCGATTTTCCGGCAACCGTCTTTGCTGGGCCGGCTGGCGATTTCCGCGGCTTTGGTCAGCGCCAATTGGTTTGTGTTCGTCTGGGCCATTGCCAATAACCGCATTCTCGATACCAGCCTCGGTTATTTCATCAATCCGCTGCTGACCATAGCCCTCGGCGTCGTCGTGTTGAAAGAACACTTATCAACGCTGAAGTGGGCGGCGCTGTTGCTGGCGCTGGTTGGCGTTGGCTGGCAGGTGCTGGTCATTGGCGGCGTGCCCTGGGTAAGCCTGAGCTTGGCGACGACGTTTGCGCTCTATGGCCTGATGCGCAAGCAAACGCCGGTCAGTCCACTCAATGGCCTGATGGTCGAAACCCTGTTATTGGCGCCGATTGCACTGGCTTATCTCTATTGGTTGACGGCCGGTAACGCCAATCACTTCGGTGAACTCGGTTGGCGCACCGATGGCTTGTTGATGTTGGCCGGAGTCGTAACCTCGGTGCCGCTCGCCTTGTTTGCCGCGGGTGCTCGTCGGCTGACGCTGACGACGATGGGTTTTCTGCAATACATTGCGCCGAGCTGCACGTTTCTGCTGGCGATCTTCGTCTATCAGGAGCCGTTCTCGCTGACCCGCTTAGCGAGTTTTGCCTGCATCTGGGCGGGTCTGGTCTTGCTCAGCATCGAAAGCCTGCGTGATCGCAAAAGGCAATCTGGATAGCCTGTCCTACACTAAACGGGAATACTAAAAGCACTGGAGCAAACCATGCTATTGATTCCCGGATTTGAATTGCGCAAAGGCCATATCGCGGTGCCGAAACCGGTACACGATAAAAAAGAAGATCCGCTGATGTACCTGGACGCGTTCGATACCATCAAACGCTTTGTCGACATTGGTGCGCGCCGGGTGCATTTGATCGACACCGACGGCGCTCATGAAGGCCAGCCGGTCAATGTCGATATCGTCCAGCAACTGCGCAAAAATCATCCGAATCTCGAAATCGAAGTCACCGGCGGTATCAAGAGCATCGCTCATGCCGAATTATGGCTGGATGTCGGCGCCAGCTTTGTCGTGTTGACCTGGAAAATGATGCGTCAACGCGATTCAGTCATCGATTTATGTGGTGAGTATCCGGGCGCGGTGATTGTCTCGATTGAGGCGCGCGAAGGTTTGGTCAATGGCAGTAATGGTGCAGTCGCTGCGGAAGTGTTGATTCCCCAGTACGAAGAGGACGGCGCCGCCGGCGTCTTTTATTCGGAAATGCATGCGCCGGGAGATCGCCGCGATCCACTGCCGTATGCAGCGGCGTTAGCCAAAAATACCTCGCTGCCAGTGGTTTGCAATGGTGGTGTGCATGCCTTCACGACAGCGGATTTGCTGCGCAAGAAGCCGTTGAGTGCACTCGCTGGTGTGGTCATTGGCCGAGCATTGCTGACCGGCGGACTCGATTATGCCGAGCTGCTGACGGTGGTCAAACAATCCTGAGTCTTACCAGGAATGCGGTAGCGGTTTGTGGATGACCAAAAAGCCTTCGTCATTGGCATCGACATAACCGCCAATGCGCAAATCCTTCAGAATGCGGGCCACCATTTCCCTTGATGAACCAACCCGGCTGGCGATGTTCTGCTGGGTCAGCTTTTCTTTCATGACGCGAATACCATCCTGCTCGACCGATTCATTCAGCAGCAGCACCGCGATGCGGCCATAGACATCCATCAGGCCAAGGCGACGAATGATTTCGGTCGCTTGCTTCAGCCGGTCGATCAAGTCGTTCATGATATTCTGGTTAAACGCCGGCACCTCCTGCATGCACTGACGAAAATCGATATCGGACATCAGGCCGAGCCTACAATCGTCAACAGTGACCACCGAAGCCGTGCGATCGATGCCCTGAATCAGCGACAACTCGCCGAACACCTCGCCCTCTTCGTGAAAATTCACGGTGATCTCTTTGCCTTTTTCATCGTCCAGATAGACTTTGACGCGGCCGGAGAGCACGAAATAGAGGCAGTGTGCCGGTTCGCCTTCGCTGATGATTTGCGTGCGTTTACCGTAATGGCGGATGTGGATATGGCGCGCAAGCCGCTCGATATCAGCGTCGGACAGGCCTTGCAGGATTTTGAAATCGCGTAACTCCATGGCGTTGAGGCCTTCTTGTTCATCAGACATGATTCACTATCCTCATAAAAAAGCGCAGTCATGGGGCCAGCGGCAAGGTAAATATTGCACAGCCATTGCAATGACTATTATCAGAGGATTATATAGCTATCAGGCCTACAATTTCCTGCTGAGACTTTTAGCAAGCGTATACATGTACACATTCGCCAAACTCTTTTCATTGGCACTGCTGCTGGCGGTGTCGTTGCTGCCGGTTGCCGAGGCCAATGACCGCGGCGATCGCATCGGTCCATACACGTATATCTATGTCTCGGACTGGAGCAAGCTGCGTCATCGCGCTGAACTTGGCGACCCGGATGCCTTGTTCCGGATGGGCAATCTCTATTACGCGCCGCCGGAAGGCTCCGGCATCTCGCAAAGCTATCGCAAAGCCTTCCTGGCATTTTATGAAGCGTCATTACGCGAACATGCCACGTCACAACACAATGTTGGCGCGATGTATATCAATGGCGATTATGTTGCTCACGATTTGATTGAAGGTTATGCCTGGATGCTGGTAGCCGCCGGCAACGGCGATCATGCCGGTAAACGCAAAGTGAAAACCTATGGGCCGGAAATTTCCGAGGAAGGAAGAAAACGTGCCCAGGAAAGAGGCGTGGCGATCAAGGCAATGATTGAAGAAGCCAATTCACGCAAAGTGTACAAACCGGAGTCCTTCGGGATTCGCTGAGTATCAATCGCTCAAGCCGCACCCATCGGATCCGATTTATCCACCAGTCGTAACCGCGTTTCGACCACCGAATCCGGGTCCAATTCACAAACGCGGTGCGGATGGGAAAAGCCCTTGATGGCAATCTCCTGCAATTCATCGTACGGGTAGCGCTCGCGGGTCAAGGCGTAAATCGGATAACTGACCATGACCCGACCGGGTTTGCAGTGCGACTGCAAACGCGCAGCCAGATTAACGCCACTGCCAACGGCACGATAGGCCAGCACCTGTCCGGCACCGAAATTACCGACGGTTGAAAAATCCTGATGAATGCCGATGCGCAGATCGATATTGTGATCGATGCCGGATTCCAGCCACAGCGTTTTCAGTTTCTCCATTTCTTTCTGCATCGCGACGGCCAAGGCCACCGCTTTTTCGGCCTGATCCTGTTTGTCCATCCGCTCTGGCGCACCGAACAAAATCACCATGCCATCGCCGAGCAACTCGTTCAGTGTGCCATCGTGTTGCTCGACCAGTTCGCTCATCTTGCCGAGGAAAGTATTCAACAAATCGGTGATGATTTCCGGTTCAAAGCGGTCGGTCAGTGTCGTGAACTCGACCAAATCGGCGAACACCACGGTCAATCGCCGACGCTCGGCTTTCAGCAATTCAGGTTCGCTGCCAGCCAACAATTTGCGCACCAGCGGTGGTGGGAAATAACGGGCCAAACGGTCGCAAGCTTCTTGCACCATTCGCGCTTTTTCTTGCGCCTGTTTGGCGTCGTTGACTTCATGCAAGGCCAGCAGGTTTTTCACCCGCGCCACCAGCACGCTGCGCTCGACCGGTTTGCCGATGTAGTCGTTGGCGCCAGCGGCGAGACCGGTGGCAATATCTTCGGCGCGATTACGTGCCGACAGCATCAAAATCGGCAACTCATGCGGCGCGTACACTTCGCGCAACTTGCGGCAGACATCAAAGCCGGAAAGCTTCGGCATCATCACATCGAGGATGACCAACGCAAATGGGCGTTTGGCGATCATGTCGAGCGCTGCCTGGCCATCGCCAACGGTCACCACGGAATACCCCTGCAAACCCAGACAGTCCGCCACCACCTGACAGTTCAATGGTTCGTCGTCAGCGACCAGAATCGTCGCCAGGGCATTGTCGGTCGCAGTCGTTACCGGCAAATGCATTTGCGTCAACTGCGCGGTGGACAGTGACGTCGGCTTCGCTGGTTTGACTTTGGCACCGGTTTCCGCCAGCGGTAGCGTAAAGCGGAACTGCGAACCGTTGCCAATCGAGCTTTGCACTTCGACATTACCGCCGTGCATCTCGACCAGTTTTTTCACTACGGCAAGACCAAGCCCGGTACCGCCATGACGACGGGTATTGGCTTCGGCGACCTGCTCGAACGGCAGAAAAATCCGTTCCAGTTGTTCCGGCGAAATGCCAATGCCGGAGTCAGCAATCTGAATTTCGGCTTTGTCACCTTCAACACGGGCGGTAACGGTGACATGACCTTGCTGGGTAAATTTGATCGCATTGCCGATCAGGTTATGCAGAATTTGTTCGAGCCGATCTTCATCGGCGAACAGGGGCGGAAAATCGGCCGGCACGGCATTGACCAAACTAATGCTTTTATCTCCAACCAAGGGTTGTGACAACGCCAGCACGACGGCGACTGATGACTGCAGATCAAGCGTGTGCGGATCGAGCGTAACGTTCCCGTGCGAGAGCTTTTTGAAATCGAGAATTTCGTTAACCAGATGCGACAACCGGCGACCACTGTCGGCAATCAATGACAAATGGTTGCGCGCCCGATCGTTCAAGTCACCCGCTACGCCATCGCGCAGCGCATCGGCGATACCAATAATGCCGTTCAGCGGCGTGCGCAGCTCGTGCGAAGTCGTAGCCAGGAATTCGTCTTTCAGTTTGTCGATACGACGCAGTTGCTCGTTGATGCGTTGTTGACTGGCGATCTTGCGGCGATGGTTGTAATACGCCCAGCTGATCAGCAGCAGCACCAGCGCCACGTAACCAACATAGCTGTACCAACGCGCATACCAGGGCGCCTGGATAAAGAACATGACCTTGGCGATATCGGTGCTCCACACGCCATCGGCATTGGCATTGCGCACTTCAAACGTGTACTGGCCCGGATCGAGATTGGTAAAGGCGATCTGGTTGCGGAAACTCGGCTTGCTCCACTCGTTCTGGAAGCCGCTCAAGCGCCAGGAAAATCGATTGCGATTCGGTGCCCGATAATCGAGCGCAGCGAACCGGAATTCGATATCGTTTTGATCGGCGGCCAGTTGCCAAATGCCGTTTTCCAGCGTTTTGCCATTATTGTCCGGATAGCGCACTTCAAAATGAGTGATCAGCGTCGAAACCGGATTCGATGAGTAATTCAACTGCGATGGATTGATCACGGCGATGCCGGCATTGCCACCAAACCAGAGTCGGCCATCCTTGGTTTTTGCCGCGGCCAGGCTGTTGAATTCCTGGGCGGGTAAGCCGTCAATCAAATCAAAATTGCGGAACTTGCCGGTCAGCGGGTCAAACTCCGATAAACCGCTATTGGTCGATAGCCAGAGCTTGCCGAATTGATCCGGCAAAATCGCGTAGACGACGGCGTTTGGTAATCCATCAGAAACGAACCAGCTTTGAAAGCGCTCGACGTTGCCGCGTCGGTCGACTGAACGCCACAGGTTCAGGCCGTTCATTGTGCCGATCCACATATCGCCTTTGTCGTCGACATGAATGGCACGAATCATGTCATTCGACAAGCTGTTCGGGTCGTCAGCACGGTGTTGATAAGTGCGCACACTGCGCGTGTCATAATCAAAACGCTGCAAGCCACCGCCCTGGGTGCCGAACCACAATTGGTTATCGACTTCGGCCATTACGCGCACGGTGGCGCGTGGAAAGCCTTCGTCACTGATTGGAAACGTGCGCTCGATTTCCAGCGTTTCGGTATCGACTTCAGAAATGCCTTCGCCTGTCGACACCCACATTCGTTTCTGGCTGTCCTGTTGCACCATGAACACGCGATAGTTGCTGATTTTGCCTTGCAGAAATCCCGGATGACTGAGTAATTTCACACGCAGACTTTCCGGGTCAAACACCGCCAGTTCACCAACAGTGCTACCAAGCCAAATGCGTCCTTGATGATCGTTGGTTACCGTTTGCACGCGTGGGGTAAACGGTTTGCCACGGCGATCAGCAAAATTGACGTAGCGAACAATTTCACCGCTGGCTGGATTGATTTCATCAAGCCCGGCCAGTGTACCCACCCAAAGATGATCGCGCTGGTCGCGCGTGATCTGCCAAACGAACGGGTCACTCAATGAATTCGGTTGATAGCTGGAATGAATGACGCGGCCGATACCAGTGCGCTCCGGCGATGTGGTGTTGACACCACCACCGAGTGTGCCAATCCACAACAAGCCCGAACGATCTTCAAACAAATCATTAATTTCGTCGAAGCTGATGCTGTGCACATCGGCACCGTTGCGCCGGTAAACATCGAAGCCCGAGCCATCGCTGAGCATCCGGGCCAGGCCACCGCCTTCGGTGCCAACCCAGAGCCGGCCACCTTTATCGCGCAAGATGCTGCGCACAGCATTGCTCGGCAGTGAGTTCGGTTCGTGGGCGATAAAACGGAATTGGCGAAAGCGCGATTCATCGGGCGGCAGATAAAACAAACCATCGCTGAGCGTGCCGATCCACAGCCCGGCGTCGTTGTCGCGCCACAGCGCCGTGATATTGCGCGGGGCATTTTCCTGATTGCTTTTGAATTGCTTGATTACGCCCTCGTCCGGGTCGAACAAGGCCAAGACCTGCGAGCCCACCCAGATGCGACCTTGCGGCCCTTCGGCCAGCGCCGAAATAAAACCAGGCGGAATACTGGCGCTGTCGAGCGGGTTATGACGGAACACCGCGAAACTGTCGGAATCCGGTTGGTAGCGGTTCAGGCCGTCTGGTGTGCCGATCCACAGCCGGCCCAATGAATCTTCCAGCAAACTGGAAATGCGCCGATGTGACAGCGAACCAAAATTCTCATTCGGTAAATAGCGTTTGGCGCTGCCGGTGGCGGTATCGAATTTGTTCAAGCCGCTTTGGGTGCCAACCCAGAGCTGGCCGTCACGGTCGAGCAACAAATTCAGAATCAGGTTGTCGGACAGCGATTCCTGGCGGCGTGGGTCGCTGCGGTAGCTGGTAAAACTGTACCCGTCGTAACGGTGCAGGCCGTCATGGGTGCCAAGCCAGATATAGCCGGCCCGGTCCTGGGCGATGCTGGTCACCGAGTTCTGCGGCAGGCCGCTGCGGCTATCGAGGTGCCGGAATGTCACGGTCTCTACCGCCAGCGCACTTTGCGCCAGCAACAGCACCAACCACCACCATCGACTCATCTGCTACTACTCTCTTCAGTCAGTTGCTCGATCCTAGGCCATGGCAGCCTCAGGCCCAAGCAAAATCTGCGCAAAAAGCGTACCGCTCTGCGTGGGCGGAAACACTGCGCTTCGGCAAAAACCGCCTATGCTTAAAGCATGCATCACCGAACCGGACGCCCGGCATGAGTATCCATGATGTCGTCAAGGAGGCCGCCCGTCTCTACAGCCTGCCCGACATCTGCCTGCAATTGCAGGAACTGATCAGCAAACAGGCCAGTGTCTTTGAAATTGCCGATCAGGTCGCGCTCGACCCGGCACTGACCGCCAGGCTGCTGAAAATCGCCAATAGCCCGTTCTACAACTTCCCGATGCAGGTCGACAGCGTCTCCCGTGCCGTGCGCCTGATTGGCACCAACGAGCTTTACAACCTGGCGCTGGCCACCTCAGCCGTGTCCACGTTCAACCGGGTACCACGTGACGTCTTGGACATGGAAAGTTTCTGGGAGTTGTCGGTGTATACCGGTCTGGTCGCCAAATTCCTCGGCAGACACTGTGGTTTCCGCCAGGGCGAGCGGCTGTTCACGGCTGGCCTGTTGTTCAATATTGGCTTGCTGGCCTTGCTCGAGCAAAAGCCCGACGCTTGCCGGACGATCCTGACCGACTCCCGCGGTCATTTCCGGGCCGATATCGAGCAATCGCTGCTCGGATACACCTTTGCCGACGTCGGCCATGCTTTACTTAGCGCTTGGCGATTGCCGACCAGCATCACACTGGCGATCAAGCATCAGCACCTGCCAGAGACCGCCGGCGCCGAACGGGTCGCGGCCAGCATCATTCACGTGGCGCGTTATGCCGCCCAGCACCTGCTGGCCGGCCAGGCGCCGGAAAAACCGAGCGAGTTTCTGGCCGCCATCAATCCCGGCTGGAAAGACATGCTCGGCAGCACCGATGAACAGCTGCAAGACGCCATGCGGCAAACACGTGATTCGGCGCTGCAAGTACTGAGCATCATTGCACCCTCGGCCGCTGTCGTCGTTTAGCGCTGTTTAACCTCCCGCACCATTACGCGTTACACTCCGGCGCAATTGCTGCCGACCGGAGTTGTAAGCATGGAACTGTTCTACTCGCACGCCTCGCCGTATGCCCGCACCTGCCGGGTCATGCTGCGTGAAAAGGGCTTGTTGGATCGCATCGAAGAAACCGAAGTCAATCCGCTGGAAAACCCGCCGCACCTTTTTGCGCTGAATCCGCTCGGCAAGATTCCTTGCTTGATTCTCGACGATAAGCAAAACCTGTTCGACAGCACCGTCATTAACGATTACCTGAATACGATAGGCGAGGGTGATGATCTATACGCCGCCCATCAGCGCGACTGGCAAGTGAAAAAATGGCAGGCCCTGAGCCACGGCATGCTCGATGTCGCCGTGCAGCTGCGCATCGAAAAAACCAAACCGGAAGCCCAGCAATCCGCGCTATGGATGAACCGCAACCGCGACGCCCTGATGCGCTCAGTCCGCCAACTGGAAACCGACATGCCGAAAATGCCCTGCGAGCCCTGCTTCCTCGGTCTGCACATCGCCTGCGCACTCGGCTACCTGGATTTCCGCCACGCCGAAATCGCCTGGCGCAGCGCCGCCCCGAAATTGTCCGAATGGTTCGCCGAGGTCCGCCACCGGCCCAGCCTGATGGCCACCGAACCGCGCTGAAAGGGAATAACCAACACCCTTCACCGAAGCGAATTCAGTCGCTACAATGCACGCCGTTTAGGGAAATCCAAGACGTTTGGGGATGTAGCTCAGTTGGTAGAGCGCGTCGTTCGCAATGACGAGGCCAGGGGTTCGACTCCCCTCATCTCCACCAAATCAAGAAAGCCGCGAAGATCGCGGTTTTTTTGTCGGCAGCTTGTTCGGTGGGATGAGGGGAATCGAACCCGAGGCAGAGCAGAAGCGCTCCTACCTCTCTCGCGGAGACCGCCAAGACGACACACTTGCGCGACAGGCACCGCTCAGTTAGCTTGCGCTTTTCAGGGACGATTCGGAGACTGCCAGGATGCGGCAATCGGACGCATTGACGCTTTTGCGTTTGGGGTACAACACCTTTCTTACCGGTGCTGCCGGCAGCGGCAAAACCTTTCTGCTCAATCGCTATATCACGATGCTGCGCGAGCATGGCGTGACCGTTGCGGTTACCGCTTCAACCGGTATCGCGGCCACCCATCTTGGCGGCCAGACCATTCATGCCTGGAGCGGCATTGGCGTGCAGCGTACGCTCGATGAAAAAGCGTTTGAAAAGCTGACGAAGAACCGCGTCATTCGGCGCCATGTCACTGAAGCGCAGGTATTGGTCATCGATGAGATTTCTATGCTGCACGCGTTTCAACTGGATTTGGTTGATCAGGTGCTGCGCCGACTGCGCGATAACGAAGCGCCATTCGGTGGCATACAGCTGATTGCCTGCGGAGATTTTTTTCAGTTGCCGCCGGTCACCGGCGCTGAAGATCCAGCCAGCGAACGGCAATTTGCCTTTGAAGCGCAAAGCTGGCAGCGCGCTGATTTCAACATTGCCTATCTGACGGAAAACCATCGTCAGGGTAATGATTCGCTGCTGACGGTGTTGAACGATATTCGCAGTGGCCACGCCGGCGAACACACAAAAGTGCCACTGCGCACGCGCTACAAAAAACCGCCGGTCGGCGTTGGCGCCGTACAGCCAACCCGGCTCTATGCACGCAACATCAATGTCGACAGCATCAATGAAAAAGAGCTCGCTGCGCTACCAGGAAAAACGGTCGAATTTGTCATGGAAACGCGGGGATTTGCGGCACTGGTCGAAGGCCTGAAACGCAACTGTCTGGCGCCGGAAACTTTACGACTGAAAATCGGCGCCGAAGTGATGTTCGTCAAGAACGCACCGGACGGCAGTTTCGTCAATGGCAGTCGTGGCCGTGTGCTGGGTTTCGATGCCGAAACGGGTTGGCCGGAAGTGCAATTGCTCGAAGGTCAGCGGCTGCTGGCTGAACCGATGGAATGGCGGCTGGAAGAAGAGGGGGTTATTCGCGCCGCGCTCAAGCAGTTGCCGCTACGCCTGGCTTGGGCAATCACGATACACAAGAGCCAAGGCATGACGCTCGATGCCGTTGAGCTGGATTTGTCCGATGCGTTCGAACCGGGTATGGGTTACGTCGCGTTGTCGCGGGTGCGCACACTCGGTGGTCTGACACTACTTGGCTTGAATGAGATCGCGTTGCGAGTGCATCCGGCCATTCTCGCTCGCGATGGGCAATTCCGGCGTTTGTCGCAACAGGCGGTCAGCGAATTGACTCGGCTGTCCGAAGAGGAGCAGCGCCGTCGAATGGATGCTGCACTATTCGAGCGCTTCAAAGGCCTGCCAGCCGAAGGGCTTGGAGCAGGCAAATCACGCCGGCAACGCAAAGCAAAAACCAAGGCCGTCGCCACGCATGAACTGACCCGCTGTCTGCTCGAGCGTAAATTAAGCTTGGCGGAAATCGCCAATGAGCGCGGGCTGACCGTAGGTACCGTACTCAGCCATATGGAAAAACTGAAAGGGCAGGGTGCGCTGCCTGACCTGCTTCACTTGCGTGACGACATTGACGAATTCGATGCCATTCTCTGTGCTTGGTCAACTTCCGAGGATGGTAGGCTCGGGCCGATCCATCAACGTTTCGGTGGCCGCCATTCCTTCGAAACCTTGAAGCTTGTGCGATTGTTTTTACCCTAGGTCTGCCCGCGAAATCTGCTTTTGCCGGGGTCATATTCCATTCGCCATTAAAAAGCGTGTTATGTAAGAACCGTTCGCGCGATCGGCTTGGTGCTCAAGCATTCTCTGTCATGATTGCCTGACCAAGCCACAAAAGGATGTCAGGCAAATGGAATTGACTCCCGCCCAGCGCGCTATCATCGAGCGCACGATCAATGTCGTCGAAACCGGTAAACCCGATGGCAATTATGCCGCCATCGTTCGCTATGCCGATGGTCCGCACAATATCCGGCAAATTACTTACGGCCGTTCACAAACGACCGAGTACGGCAATTTACGTAAACTGGTACAAGCTTATGTTGCTGCCAACGGCATGTTCAGCCACGAGCTGTCGGTGTACGCCGATCGGGTGGGAAGCGACCCTTTGACCGATGACAACAACTTCATTGCTTTGCTGAAAAATGCCGGCAAGAACGATCCGGTGATGCGCAAGGTTCAGGATCAGTTTTTTGATGACGTGTATTTTCGCCCGGCCATGCAATGGGCTGATGATCATCAATTCAAGTTGCCGTTGTCAGCGCTGGTGATTTACGACTCGTTTATCCATAGCGGTCAAATCCTGTGGTTTCTGCGCCAGCGCTTTGCCGAGAGCCCGCCTTCGCTTGGCGGCGATGAGAAAAAATGGGTCAAAGCGTATGTCGATGTGCGTCATGATTGGCTGGCCAATCATCCGCGCAAGATCCTGCAGAAAACCGTTTATCGCACACAGGCATTCAAAGATCAGATCGCCAAGAATAATTGGGATTTGAGCCAGTTGCCGCTGATGATGAATGGTGTGGCGGTGACGCCGGGGTAGATACTCGAAATAATCTGCTGAACAGTGTTTATAAGTCGTCTAGAAATCGGTCGGCAAAGGAATCCACCTTTCCATCACCGTCAAAATCAGTAATTCCTTTTTCTCTGAGCAGTTTTATTTTGCCTTGATGCTGTCGGTAACGAAGGTAGACGGCAATGGCGACAGCGATGAGTCCTGCCACGCAGAAAATGAAAATGCCAATATTGGTAGCACCCGCACCTTGCCACTTTGGGATTTCGGTATTGCCAACGCGAAATGCGGTATGTGCACCAAACTCAAGTATCCGATCAAGGCTTATGACGCCAAAGATGATGAAAAGCGAGCCGAAAGTAAAAAACAAGAATAGGGCACCGCGAAGCGTTGCCCAAATCTCTGCTAATCGATTACGTCTCATTTGCCAGTTGCTTCTCATCGCGAATATCGAATCACATCATAAAACACCGCCGGTTTCCTGCCGCGATTGCGATAGCCATGCGGTTTGTCGGCGGCAAAGCGCAGCGCATCGCCTTCATTGAGTGTTTGCCATTCGCTATCAATCAACACTTCCATTTTGCCTTTGGCGACGATGACGATTTCGGTGACGCCGGCTTCGTGTGGCTCGGAATGGCGCTCATCGCCGGGCTCGATGGTCAGCTCGAAAATCTCGAAACCGAGGCCCGGCTCGAACGGCAACAAAGGCGCCACCGTCATCTGATCGCCGCCTGGATTACGACGCAGCTTGGCGACGCGGCGCAGTTGCGTGGTTGTCGGGATTTCCGGTTTCGGTTCCAGCAAACTGGAGAGCGAAACGCCGAAGCCGGTAGCGATTTTCCACAGAGTTGCGACCGTTGGACTCGACTCGCCGCGCTCGATTTGGCCGAGCATGGCCTTGCTGACGCCGGTGGCTTCGCTGGCTCTGTCGAGGCTCCAGTTGTGCTGGTGGCGCAGTGCGCGCAAGGCATTGGCGACTTGTTGGCTGGTTTCGTCGAGTGGCATGGCTGGGGAAACAATCCTGTTCCAAAAATACCATTGTGCGTTATAGCGCACGAATGTTAGGGTGGCGTCTGTGCGTTTTAGCGCACGCCGCAAAAGTTACCCGATTGAGACGCTCATGAACAGCCGCTTTTCGTTTTCTCATCTGATTGCCGGGTTTATTGCCGTGCTGGTCGGTTACACCAGCTCGGTTGCCATTGTCTTTCAGGCCGCGCATGCGCTGGGGGCGACGCCCGGACAGCTCAGTTCCTGGCTGCTGGTTTTGGGCTTGGGTATGGGGGTGACCTGTATCGGTCTCGCCTGGTATTTCAAAACGCCGGTGCTGACTGCGTGGTCGACGCCGGGCGCAGCGTTGTTGGTGACTTCGGTCGATGGCATCACGATGCCGGAAGCGATTGGTGCGTTTCTGGTTTCCTCCGGTCTGATGGCGCTATGCGGATTGATGGGCTGGTTCGATGCGTTGACGCGGCATATTCCGCGCTCACTGGCCGCAGCGATGTTGGCCGGTGTGCTGCTGAAGTTTGGTCTTGATGTGTTCGTGTCGATGCAAACGCAATTGCTGTTGGTCAGTGTCATGGCCGTGGTGTATTTCATCGGCAAACGCTGGTTCCCACGCTACGCGATTGTTGCTTGCCTCGGTGTCGGTTTATTGGTGGCGGCATTGCAGGATTTGATCGTCGTTGAGCAACTGCAGTGGCAAATCTCGAAACCGGAACTTGTCCTGCCGCAGTTTTCGCTTGGCGCGATCATCGGCGTTGGATTGCCGCTTTTTATCGTCACGATGGCTTCGCAAAATGTGCCGGGTTTGGCGGTGCTGCGCGCCAATGGTTATCAAACGCCAGTTTCGCCGCTGATCACCACCACTGGCGTCACCGGCATGTTGCTGGCGCCATTCGGCGGCTTTGCCTTTAATTTGGCCGCGATCACCGCCGCAATTTGCATGAGTCCCGATGCCGATCCGGATCCAAAGCGGCGTTACTGGGCCTCGATTTGGGCCGGCGGTTTTTATTGCCTGACCGGGATTTTTGGTGCAACGGTAGTAGCGTTATTTGCCGCATTACCGACGGCTTTGATTCAGGCGATTGCCGGTTTGGCATTACTTGCCACTATCGGTAATGCCATGACCGGCGCATTGCATGAAGAGCAGGGGCGTGATGCCGCGTTGGTCACTTTTCTGGTCACGGCATCAGGCTTATCGCTGTTTGGTGTTGGCAGTGCGTTCTGGGGCTTGCTGTTTGGTTTGGTCGTTTTGCGCGCGATGCAGAAATAGTGCGCGAATCAGTTCGATTCATCCGAGCGAGGTGGGTCCGGATTTATCCTGACATAGTGGCCCGGCATTGCAGTGCGAATAAATTCGCACCTACCAAGTACATCCGAATTTATTCGGACAATCAATGCGCCGTCTTACGCACTTCCGATGGTGCTACGCCGTGTTCGCTGTGCCAAGCCCGACGCAAACTGCGGGCACTACCGTAGCCGCTCAGCTCGGCGATTCGTTCCAATGAATGCGAAGTTTCTTCCAACAAGCGCTTGGCGTAATCAAGGCGAATGCGCTGCTGATAGTCATGCAGGCTGATGCCGGTGATGTCGCGAAACATTCGCGTTAAATGGCGCACCGACATATGCACTTGATCCGCTAGCTGATCGAGACTCAAACGCTGCTCCGGATGCTGGCAAATGATGTCCTGCACTTGATGAATTTTTGGATGCAGATGATTGCGCCAATTGAGCCAAGGGCTCAGCTGCGGGTCGTCGCCGCTGCGGCGCAAGTACACCACCAGTTCACGCGCGACGGACATGGCCACGTGCTGATTCCACCACTGCCCAATCAGAAACAGGGTCAGATCCAATCCGGCCGTTATGCCTGCGCTGGTATAGACGTTGCCGTCTTGAACAAAAATGCGATCATCGCGAACGTTCGCGTACGGTTCCACTTCGCGAAGTTGTGGGCAAAGGCTGTGGTGAGTCGTGCAGCGTTTGTCGCGCAGTAATCCTGCCTGCGCGGCGAACAGCGCGCCAGCACAGACGGTGACCAGTGTGTGACTTGGTTTTACGGTATCGCGCAGCCAGGCAATGCTCTGCATGTGCTCCGCGCTGATGTTCGTGTATTGATGGCCGTGGGTGCCGATGACCATGACAATGGCGTTATCGGCAATCGATTCCGGCAGCATTTGAATGCCGCTCAATTGCAAGTCAGTTAACAGCGCGATATCTGGTTGTGGGCCGACCATATGCAAACGCAAGCGAGGTTCGGCGCGATTAGCGTAGTGCAGCGCCTGCCATGGCCCAGCAAAATCGAGCAGGACCATGTTCGGCATCATTAGCATGTATAGATCGCGCATCCTCTACTCCACGGCACTCAAGTCATACTCACCGGCATGACTTGAGTGCGGCTTCTCCAAATTTCTCAAGCCTTCATTCGTTCCAACGCCTGATCAACATTCACGATCTCGGCAAACCGGCCTTGCAACACCAACTCTGTTTTCTGACGAATTTCTTCGGCTGAAAATTCCTTGCCACTTGCTTCATGACGCATCGGGAAGGTCAGCGTCGCTTCGGTGACAAAGTCGACCTCAAAACCTAAATCGTAGGCAACCCGTGTCGTGGTTTCGCAGCACTGCTCGGTGCGGATGCCGGTAATCACGACATGGTTGATACCGCGTTCGGTCAGCCAGCGCTGCAAGCCGGTGGTAGTAAACGCGTTATGGGCTTGCTTCTGGAACTCGACGTCGTGATGGCTCGGCACGAACTCGAACGGCTTGACGAGGCCTGATGCCAGGCTGAAAGGCCCTTCCGGCTCGACATGCATGATACGCACAATCGGGACGTTTTTGGCCATCGCACCGTGAATCAGGGTAGCGAGCTTGTCGGCAAAGGCTGGTACTTCCTGCTCGCGCCAGTAGGTTTTTTTCAGGAAGGATTGCTGCACGTCAATAACGAGAATAGCTGATTTTCTTAGCACTTTCATAGCTTGGCTCCTGTGCCGGGGTAGGTGATAGGAGGCCAGTGTAAGTTCGTTCAATGCCATAAAAGAGGCCGGCGCTGGACCAAAAGCGGACAAATCCGGCCATCTTGTGTCATTCCCCTCGTTGGTCAAAGCAGCGCTTGTCATCGCCAGAGATTATGCTTGCAGGCTAGCTACCCAAGGCGTTGAGACAAAAACATGGACCGCGACGCGCTGCGCCAGTTATACCCGAGTGAAGGCGATACTCGCTGTATTGCCCTGAAGCTGCAGGAACCTCGCCAGCTTTATAGCTTGCTTGACCCGGCACCGTTTCATCAGCGCGAGTTGGATGCGGAAGCCGCGCAATACTTGCTGGAAGCTGCACGTGAATTGGCAGACGAAAGAAAAGTCAAAATCGTGCTGTATTTTCCGATTCTGCCGGATGAGTCCACACGCAACGATTTGGCTCATGCCATTCACCATTATTTTTATTACCGGGCGTTGAAACTGCACCAGCAACGCCGGCATTTGTTGCGCATCGGCCGCAAGGCACTGGTGGTCGGTCTGATTTTTTTGGTGTTGTGTCAGACCCTGGCGTTGACGGTGTTCAATCAGCCGGTGTTGCATCATACCTTGCTGAACACTGGCGTCGTCATTCTCGGTTGGGTGGCAATGTGGCGGCCGGTGGAAATTTTCCTGTACGAGTGGTGGCCGTTACTGCAAGATCAAAAATACTGTGAGCGTCTGCAATCGATGCCGATTGATATTCGCGAACGATCCACCCTGCAATCGACCTCCATTCCATGACTGAACACGAATATCACCACGCTACGCCGGCTTCGCTTCCCCCTTCGCTGGAGAAATGGGCCTGGCTGTCGGTACTGGCTGCGGTATTGACCATTGCGCTGAAACTGGCGGCCTGGTGGTGGACCGATTCCGTTGGTCTGCTGTCCGATGCGATGGAATCGATCGTCAATCTGGTCGCGGCGATTTTTGCCGTGATTGCCGTCCGGGTTGCCGAAGCGCCGGCTGATGACAATCATCATTTCGGGCACGACAAAATTGAATATTTCGCTGGTGGTTTTGAGGGCGGTTTGATTCTGCTGGCGGCGATTGGCATTGCCTGGGCCTCGATTGATCGGTTGTTGAATCCAATGGATTTGCAGGCAATTGGGCTCGGTGCGGTGTTGGCCGCAATTGCCTCGGTGATCAACGGTGTCGTTGGCTGGAAGTTGATGAACATCGGCAAGCAACATCATTCATTGACACTGGAATCCGATGGCCATCATTTGTTGACCGATGTCTGGACCTCGGTTGGCGTTATCGCGGCGATTGGTATTGTTGGGATTAGCGGCTGGTGGTGGCTGGATCCGGTGATTGCGCTATTGGTGGCGATCAATATTTTCTGGACTGGCGGCATGCTGATTTACCGCGCCTGGAGCGGGTTGATGGATGAAGCGCTCGACGCCGAAAGCGCACAGACATTGACCAAGATCCTGAAGCATCACTGCCAGACGCCACTGAAATGGCATGCACTGCGTCATCGTCGTGCAGGGCGACGCGCATTCGCCACGGTGCATGTATTGGTTCCTGGCCGTTGGACCATGTTGCAAGCACATGATCTGGCAGAAGCCATTGAGGAAGATGTGCGACAGCAACTACCGAATCTGGTGCTCAGCATTCATTTGGAGCCGCTCGAAGATGAGCGGGCTTATGGTGATTACGAACCCTTGGAGCATTCTTCAGTTCAACCAAAGGCGTAAACCATGCCCGGCGATGTAAGCGAGCATCGCCGCGCTGCCGCCAGTAAATAGCGTTTGCAATCCGGCGCGCCAGGCTCGCTGTTGCAGTACTCGGCCTTTCAGCCAACCGATCGAGAAAAACATGAGCGCGGCCAGCGATGCGCTGATCGCAAATCGTGTGTTGGTGTCGAGTTCGGGCCATAGAAATGGCAGCAAAGGCATCAGGCCAACGCCGACAAACGCCAGAAAGGTCGCAACTCCGGAACGCCAGGGAACGGGCAGGTTGGTCGACAAACCCCATTCTTCGCGCAGCATGGTATCGAGCCAGCGATTTTTATCTTCGGTAATGGTGCTGACGATGCGTTCCAGGGTTTCACCATCAAAACCTTTCTGGCGGAAAATCTCCCGAATTTCTTCGCGCTCACCTTCCGGAATCGTTTCGATATGCATCGTTTCGATTTGTCGTGCATGCTGGATGTGTTCGTGCTGGGCGCGAATGGCCTGAGAGTTGCTGATCGCCATGCTGAAGCCGTCGGCGATTAAATTGGCGATGCCGAGAATCAGCGCGACAATCGGATCAAACCCGGCGCCAATCGTGCCGGACACCACGGCAAAAGTCGTAACACAGCCATCAATACCGCCGAGTACGGCATCGGGCAAATGACTGGCACTGGGCGGCTTTCGCAAGCGTCGCCGAATGGCGTCTGGCTGGTGTTCCCGGTGCAACGGACTGTGTGGCGAAGAGGACATAATCGAAGCCATCCGATCAAGGATAACTTATCTTAGCTACGGCACGCCTTGTCGGCACGAGATTTGTGCTTGCGTGCCAACATCAATTCAGGTTCAAGACTTTCGCGACTCGCCGCTGCAGTAGCGCAATCAGTTCCGGTTGCAGGTAATCGTAGTGATCCGGAATATCAAGGCAAACGAGTCGTTTGTCTTTCAGCAATTTCGGAAATCGCTGCGCGACTTTTTGCCGATGAAATTTTTCCATGACCAGGATCACGTCGGCCCATTGCACCAGGTCACCAGTCAATGGTGTTTCGGCGTCGCGATTGGTGCCGCAGCTCAATGCTTCGATTCCCGGCATTTGGGCAAACACTACCTCTGCAGTCGGGCTACGCAAGCGATTCTCGGTGCAGACAAACAGAAGTTTCATCGTTCATCGTATGCTTTTCGTTTAACGTCCGCAGTCTAACGTGGTGCCGCCAATATGCTCAATGCTCATGACCGGCTTCGCGAACGGGTTTTACACTCGACCTACCTTGAATGAAAAAAGTCAGAACAAGGATGTTACGGAAAAGTCTGTCGATTTGTGCTCTGTATTGTTGTGTCGCCATAGGTCATGCCAACGCCAATGATTTCAATGGCGTGTGGGAGCTCGTTTCTGGTGAATATGTTGATGGCTCAGGAAAGCTGGTTGACTATCAAACGCTGGGGATGAAATCGGTGAAATTGCTCGCGGATGGTCATTACCAATTCATCAGCATGGCCGGCGACAAGTTCTGGGCTGCTGGCGCAGGCACCTATCAGGTTGAAGGTGAGCGTTATGTCGAAACGCCGCGCTTTGTTTCCTATCCGATGGAGACGGCCACGGTTTACGCGTTTCGTTTTCGACGGGATGGCGAGCTTTGGTGCAACGAACGCTGGCAGGATGGCCGCCGGGTTGAATACGAAGTCTGGCGCAAACAGGGCGCCACTGCGGACAAGGCCAAGCCGTGAACGCGCGGGTGTGGCGGTAACCCGTAGCAAGCCCAAGATGCGATTTTCCACAATCTCTTCATGAAAACGACTATCTTCCGAGTTTGATAATCATTATCGTTTGCACTGATTGCCGTTCCTCGGTCTCGGGTACGTCGTTGTGAAACGTTTCTGGTTTCAAATTCACTGGTTCTTGGGCATCACCGCTGGTGTGGTGTTGGCGGTCATGGGTATTACCGGTGCCACGCTGTCGTTCGAGCAGGACATCCTGCGCCTGTTGAACCCGGAAGTGATGACTGTCGAGCCAGGCGAGCGCGCGTTGGCGCCCTCCGAGCTGGTCGCCAAGGCCCGTGAACAAATGCCGGATAAAGCGATTATCGGCATAACCCGTTCGATGGCGCCGGACGATGCCGGGCAAATCGGTTTTGAAGGCGGTCGCCGTGGCGATTGGCATTACCAGAACCCGTACACCGGCGCGCTGCTTGGCAAGCCCGAGCGCGGCCACGATTTAGTGCACTTGATGGAAGATATCCATCGTCGCTTGGCCGCTGGTGATACAGGCAAGGCCATCACCGGCGCTTCGGCACTTATCTTGATTCTGATGTGCTGCACCGGACTTTATTTGCGCTGGCCGCGTCAGCTCGGCAATTGGCGCACTTGGCTGAGCTTTAGTTGGGCGCTGAAAGGTCGCAGTTTTCTCTGGCAGATGCACGCCGCAGTCGGCACTTGGGTGTTGATCGTTTACTTGTTGTCGGCGTTGACCGGTTTGTATTGGTCCTACGATTGGTATCGCAACGCGCTTTACGATTTAACCGGCACGCCAAGGCCGAATCCACCAGCGCAGCAACAACAAGCACAGGCATCAGGTCAAGAGAAAACCCAGCGCGGTGAGTGTGCGGAAAAAGCGCCACGTCCGGAAATCGATGTCGATAACGTTTGGCAGGCGTTCGAACGCCAGCTGCCAGCCGGGCTCTCCAGCGTCACGATGCGCTTGCCGGAGAAAGCAGGGCGGCCGGTCGAGTTTCGCTATCTTGATGCCGAGCCGGCACATAGCCGGGCCAGCAATACGTTGGCGCTGCAAGCCGGTGATTTGAGCGTCACCAAACATGAGCGCTATGCCGATTTACCGGCTGGCGGCAAGTTGATTCGCAGCATGTTCGTGTTGCACACCGGTGAGTTCTTCGGCCTCGTCGGCCTCATCATCATCATGATTGCCAGCGCGCTGATGCCGCTGTTCGCGATTAGCGGTTGGATGCTTTATCTTGACCGTCGCCGCAAGAAAAAAGCGGCGCGCGCTACCGCCAGCGGCTTCACAACCGCGAACGCAGCTGGTCAACAAACCTTGATCAGTTTCGCCAGCCAAACCGGTTTTGCCGAACAACTGGCCTGGCAAACGGCGGGTGCATTGCAGGCCGCTGGCGTGCCGGTTACCGTCAAACCTTTGGCTGCGATCGAGCGCGAACAATTGTCGCAATACGACAAGGCGTTGTTTGTCGTCAGCACCTTTGGTGATGGCGAAGCACCGGACGCCGCGCAAGGATTTGTGCGACGCTTGATGCCTGAGCAAAGCTCGCTGGAGTGCTTGAGTTTCGCCGTGCTGGCACTCGGCGATAAACAATACGAAACCTTCTGCGCGTTCGGTCGCAAACTGGAGCAATGGCTGTCCGGCAACGGCGCCAAAGCACTGTTCGAGCGTGTCGAAGTGGATAATGGCGATCCGCAAGCGATCGAACAATGGCGACAACATCTGCAAACCCTGACCAAGACGACGATGCCGGAAATCAAAACCTTTGCTGACAACTACACCAGCTGGTGCCTCAGTGAGCGACGCTGCCTGAACGAAGGCAGTGCCGGTGAGGCGATGTTTCATTTGGCATTGCAACCGCTGGATGGCCAACTCGAATGGCAAGCCGGCGATCTGATCGATGTATTGCCAACACACAGCGAACAAACCATCAGCGATTGGCTGCAAGCAACCGGTTGGCCTAGCGATGCCGAAATCGACGGCGAACCGTTGCCGCAATGGCTCAGCAAACGTGAACTGCCAGAACCGCAACTGGCAAAAAACTGGAAGCTGGAACTGGTCAGCAAACGTCTGCTGCCATTACGCCCGCGCTCGTATTCCATTGCTTCCGTGCCGGAAGATGGTTCGCTGTGGTTGCTGGTGCGGCAATCGCAGCGCAGCGACGGAAAACTCGGTCTTGCTTCCGGTTGGCTGACCGAGCAATTGAACATTGGCGATACCTTGCCGATGCGTGTTGTGCGCAACGAACGTTTTCACTGCCGTGAGATGAATAAGCCGATGATCTTGATTGGCAATGGTTCGGGCCTATCAGCTTTGCGTGCGCATATCCGCGCGCGTGAATTGGCCGGTGCCAACAACAATTGGCTGTTGTTTGGTGAGCGCAACGCTGAGTTTGATTTCTACTACCGAGAAGAAATTGAGCGCTGGCAGCAAACTGGTGTGCTGGCACGTGTTGATGTCGCGTTCTCACGCGACCAGCAGCAACGTGTGTACGTGCAGGATAAATTGCTGGCCGCTAGTGATGAGTTGAAGCAATGGCTCAGCAATGGTGCCGCGATCTATGTTTGCGGCAGCATGGTGGGCATGTCGCAAGCCGTTGATCAAACGCTAAAGCAAATTCTTGGCGAAGCGGCTGTTACGGAACTGGCCTTGGCGGGGAGTTATAATCGAGACGTATATTGAAGGTGGTGTTCAGCATTCTCCGGCTTATTGTTCGAATAAATTCGAACCTACCTCTGCGGTGTTCGCGGTTCTGTAGGTCCGATTTCAATCGGACAATTCTAATAAAGTGAAATCAAGTATTCGCCCAGCGTCGCACCAACGCGGAACCACGGTGACCGACACCGATGTGTCGCGTAGCGGTGCAGTGAATTTCGGTGATGAGACTTCTTCTGGTTTATAGGCTGGTGCCTCCTGCTCGGCAGTTACTTTCACTTCCGGCAGGCGGGTTTCGCCTTGCTTCTGGTCGGCAGCCTGGGCGGCAAATGGCGGCGGCCAGAGGTGTTTTGCGGAATGGCATAGGGGTCCCCACGAAGATTGGTGTTGAGCTAGATCAAAATCAGGGGGCAAAAGATAATGATCAGCATTTAATGTTCAGTCTGTTCTAGACACTATTTTTCTGAAGCAGAACAGAGCCGGCTTGTTCTAGGGGCGGCTCGGTCAAAAAGCTCAGTTTTTCCAGCTTGGCGGCCTGCGCGGTGGCCAACACTTGCGCCACTTTTTCAAACGGCACCTGTTTGTCGGCCTGGATTTGCAGCTCTGGCTGCGGTTTTTGCGTGGCCAGTGTCGCCAGCTCGTCATCGCGCAGTGGCTGCTCGTTCCACATCAGCGCTCCGTCGGTGGCGATGCCAAGTTGATTGGCATCCGGTTCGGCGGCTTGTTCGGCGCCATCGGTTTCTGGCAGGTCGACTGGCAGCATACGGGTTAGCACCGGTACGGCCAGAATGAAAATAATCAGCAGCACCAACATAACGTCGACCAGCGGCGTCATGTTGATTTCGCTCATGATCTCATCCGGGCCATCGAATTCGCCGCTTCCAAACGCCATTAATGAGCCCCCACGGCAAGCCGTGGTGCCGAGTCGCGGCTGCGTAGACGCGAACCGGTGATGAAGTAGGCGTGCAGATCATGGGCGAATGACGACAGGCCCATCACCAATGCTTTATTGGCGCGGGTCAGCGCGTTGTAACCCATGACCGCTGGTATCGCGACGAACAGACCAAACGCGGTCATCACCACCGCTTCGCCGACCGGGCCTGCCACTTTGTCGATGCTCGCTTGGCCGGATACGCCAATCGCGATCAGCGCGTGGTAAATGCCCCAGACCGTGCCGAACAAACCAATGAACGGCGCGGTCGAGCCAATGGTGGCCAGCACGGCCAAACCAGCCTGCAATTGCGCCGTGGCATTCTCGATGGCCCGGCGCAGGCAGCTCGTTAACCAGTCGGAAATATTCAGCTGTGCGTGCAGGTCGCCGCGATGCTGAGCGTGGTGCTCGACGGCGCTGCGTGCTTCTTCCGCCAATTGACGAAACGGGTTACGACGGGCATCACCAAGTGCAGACAACGCTTGATCAAAGCTCTGGGCATGCCAGAACTGCTCGCTGACCATCCGGGCCCGGCGCCGCTGGCGCATCAACTGCACCGCCTTGACGGCCATCACCGTCCAGCTCAGCACCGACATGATCAACAGCAGTATCGCGATGGTTTTGATCACCCAGTCGCCCTGAGCCCAGAGCGAGGCGATGCCGTAAGGGGAATTCACACTCATTTCAGCTTTCCGATTGCAGTTCAAAAGTAACGGGAACCAGCACCCAGGCGGCAACGGTTTCGCTGCCTTGCTGGGCCGGCACAAAACGCCATTGGTTGACGGTGCGCATCGCGGCTTTATCGAGCCGCGAGAAGCCGCTGGATTCGGCCAATTCGATTTGGTCCGGAAGACCATCCGGCAGCACATGCACGCGCAGTAGCACCGTGCCCTGTTCGCCGCGTTTGCGCGATAACGACGGGTATTCTGGCGCTGGGTTATTCAAATAGCCGGCGTCAAAGCGCGGCTCGCTAATCACAGGAGCCACTACCGGAGGCGCGTCAGCTACCACAGGGCTGGGCGTAACCGGCGCACTGGCGATAACGGGTTCTGTCGTCGCGACCGGTTCGGGCTGTTTGATCGGTTTGGGCGCTGGCTTTTTAACCGGCTCGGGCTTGGGTTCCGGCTTCGGCGGTTCGGGTTTTGGCTGCGGCGGTGGCGGCGTGACAATCGGCTCCGGCACATTCGGTGTCACCATCGCTATGCGCACCGGCAGCGGTTTCGGCGGGATCAGCTCCGGCTCAACCGGGCGCAGCACGACAGCGAGTGCCAGCGAATGCAGGCCGAACACCACAACGAAACTGACGATCGCCAGGCGCATGTCGAGCCGGAATGATCAAAATAGGGGTGCGAATGATAATGTATTGCATTTGCAGATGAAGGTGACATTGCTTTCTACCCTGTAATCAGGCACGGGCCGAAGCTCTAGCTCGGCCCGCGTAAAGGCGTCGGCTCAAGCCGTTCTTTGTGCTTTGGCGACCAAGCGGGTCATGAACACGCTGTTCGGGTCGGGCTTGTATGCACCAAATGGTGCGCAATCGATAAAGCCGTGGCGCCGATACAGGGCTCGTGCTGAAGCGAAAAACGGCATTGAGCCGGTTTCCAGGCTGATGCGCTCAGCCCCTTGCCAACGCGCCTGATCCAACAGGAAATGCAGCAACTCGGTGGCAAACCCCAAACCGCGATGACTGGCGCGTATGCGCATCGATTTCAATTCAACGTGATCATGGCTCAAGGTTTTCAGCGCGCCGCAACCAATTAGCAAGTCATCCTGCCACATCGTCCAAAATCGAATCGACGGTGCCTTCAAGGCTTCCAAATCAAGCGCGTGTCTGCTTTCCGGTGGCGACACAGAGCGCATGTCCTGAATATGTTCTTCGAGAAACGCCGCGACTTCCGGGCCGGATAAATCATCTAGACGAATTTGCATGACTGACACCTTGCTGGGGGAGGGTGACCGGCGTTTAGCAAATGGTGGGCCAGCGGAAACATCGGAAAGTTCGCAGGCTTTGTCGCGAAAACAGCCTGAACGCGCTCAGGAATGGTGCGAGACTGTTCGAACTTGTGCAATATCAGGAGAATGAGAACAAAACGCCTGCTTGTTATATCAGATTGCGGCGCTTATCAGCGAGATAGTTTTTCATGGGCAAAGTTGTTCACCTTTTCGCTGTGTTGGCTGGTGCGGCACTGCTTACGATGCGAATGGCACCGTATTTCGAAGGACTTGCCTTTGACAAGTTCTGATCAGTTCCAATGTATGTGCTGTCGGTTTTCCTGTTGAGCTCGATGGCATTGATTATCCACGTCATCTTGTCCTCGATCACGGTTATACGACGAAAACAGCCAGTAAAAAGTCTACGCCCAGGTGTTGTTTACATTGCCATTTTGGTGTTGCTATTCGAAATTCGTTTTCCGAGCTATGTTGATGGCATGCGCGAGTCCATCTCTACAGGTGTTTCTCGTGCAGAACTTCAGGTATTTGCCACAGATGTACAAACACGCATTTTTAATTGGAACACGGCAGACGACTCTCAGCGGAACGTAAAATTCTTCAGAGAAAAATTTCCCAGGCTGCTGGCACTCAGTCCAATACCGCCTAGATTTCGAATCACTACAGATTATGTCGATGTTTTCTATGGTAGTGCGTTAACAAAACACTGGGGATTTATTGTCGGTGATATCAGTCAGTTTCCTATGGGCCACATCCCAGAGGGCATGTATCACCAAGTTTATGATGGTGTATGGGTTTATCATGACACTTGGTAGCACTTTTTCAACCGCGTTTGTTGAGCAAAAAATGCGTTGCTTGTATTAATTCCTCTATATTCCAAGCTTATCCCGAAGCGAGTAATACCACGCACCCAAGGCCGTCGCCGGCACCCGGAATAACCGTCCACCCGGAAACGGCAAGTGCGGCAATGAAGCAAACGCATCAAAGCGTTCGCTTTGGCCTTTGATCGCTTCGGCAACCAGTTTGCCGGCCAAGTGTGTGGTGGTAACTCCGTGGCCAGAATAGCCTTGCATGTAATAAATATTGTCGTTGAGGCGACCGAACTGTGGCAGTCGCGACAACGTCAGTAGAAAGTTGCCGGTCCAGGCGAAATCGATGCGCACATCCTTCAATTGCGGGAAGGTTTTTTCCAGCTTCGGACGAACGATTGACTCGATATGTTCCGGGTCGCGGGCGCCGTAAATAACGCCACCGCCGTAGATCAAACGCTTGTCGCCGGACAGGCGAAAATAATCGAGCAGGTAATTGCAATCCTCGACGCAGTAATCAGATGGCAGCACTTCCTGCCAGCGTTCGCCAAGCGGTTCGGTGGCGATAACTTGTGTGCCGCACGGCATCGATTTCGCCGCCAGTTCCGGTACTAAACCACCGAGATACGCATTTCCGGCGACGACCACGAACTTCGCTTGCACGCTGCCGTGTTCAGTCCGCACGATGGGTTTGGCGGTGCGTTCAATTGATGTGACGGCCGACTGCTCAAAAATCTTCCCGCCGAGTGACTCGACCGCCGCCGCCTCACCAAGCGCCAGATTCAGCGGATGAATATGACCTCCCCAGTGATCGAGCAACGCGGCGCGATAACGCTCGCTATGCACCACATCTTGCGTCTGCCGCGCATCCAGAAACTCCAGACCTTTATGGCCGTATTGTTCCCAGAGCGCTTTGTGTTCGCGCAGACCATGCACTTGTTTGTCACTCAAGGCGACAAACAAACCGCCGTCTTTCAAGTCGCACTGAATCTGATACTTTTTCACTCGTTCGCGGATGATCTGGCTGCCTTCGAACATCATGCTGCCGAGCATGCGGGCGGTGTCTTGGCCATATTTATCGGCTATGACATCAACATCGCGCGAATACGATTGCACCAACTGACCACCGTTGCGCCCCGATGCGCCCCAGCCGACGCGCGCGGCTTCCAACACGACGACGCTATAACCGGCTTCCAGCAGATGCAGTGCCGACGACAAACCGGTATAGCCAGCGCCAATCACCACGACATCGGTGTGCAGATCTTCTTGCAGTTGACGGCGTACCGCATGCGGTAATGCCGACGCGGCGTAATATGAGTCCGGGTATTCGGTATGGCTCATGGCAATCGCATCTCACTGATCAAGAAATGGGAGTTGAGGCGTGGCGCCGTCGGCGCATGACAAAGTAAAGCATGAAAAAGCCGGAAAGGATCGCGGTTAGCGCAATCGCAGCCGCTGAAATGACAAGCGGATGATTGAAATCATCACGAGTGGAGTAATCCATGACATGCAACATCCAAAAAAAGTCGAACACGCGCCAAGTGCCGGTGCGCATCGCGGTGATTTCTCCGGTTTGCGCGTCAAGATACACGTGGGTGTTTTCTTCATCCTGCATGCGCACTTGCCAGGCCGGTAAAGCTTTATTGCGATATTCAGTAGGCGCTTCGGTCACGTAGTTGGCTTCAGGCTGCGCGGTGATGCCGACAAATGCTGCTCGGGCGAGTGTTATGGCTTGCGTTGAAGTAAGTGGAGAATAGACCTGCCCGCTACTGGCAGAAACCAGCAACACGGTTTGATTGTGCTGTAGCACATACGCCGGCTCGCCAAGGCGATGCGACAGCTTGATTAAGCGTGCGCCAGGATACTGCTGCAAAATTTGCTGTGGCGAGTAACTCGCTTGCCGCCAATCTACGTCTGGCGCAGCGGCACGCAAATGTTCACCGCGAACGCGCTCTATCGGCAACGAGGTCATGACCAATCCTCCCAACACCCAGGCCAGTAATTGTAGGCCGATGATAAGGCCTATCCATTTGTGCAGTTTGCGGATGACAGCAGGCCACTTCATGACAAAACACCTTTCTCATTTCCCGCAGGCACTATACCGCCGGAATTGCTGAGATCCAGCCCCTGATCAATGAGAAAATGCCTCGTCATGCCGTTGGCGAGGCATCGATGGGCGAACGATCAGAATCCCGGCATCGAGAACTTCTGCAAATTGGCCGGCACTTCAAATAGCGCTGGATCTTGCTTGCCCAGTTTCAAATCGGTGACATCGATACGGACATGATTCTTGTTCTTGTCATCGACGCTGGTGGCATCGAGTCGAATCATGATGCCATCTTTGCTGAGCCAGTAGTGACCATCCATGGTATTGCCCGGCTTTTTCTTGTCGATCATTTTTACTTTGTATTTTGTCGTTGCGACACCATTGACCGTTTCACTGCCGACTTTGGTTTGCTGCCACTCGTAGCGATCGAGGTCGGCCGGGTCGTCCTGCTTTGCCATCGGCATTTGCGGTACGCCTTTTTCGTCGGTGCGCATTTCCATGTACATGCCTTGTTGCGGCATCAGCATCCAGACCAGTTGCTTGTCACGCCGACTGATCATGACCATCTTCTGGCCGCCTTGCTCCATCTCGCGGCGCTCTTTCTTGGCGGCGTTATAGACTTTATTGGTGAATGCGCCCTGACTGGTTTGAATGGTCCAGTTGGCGCTGTACTCGATATCGGGAATGGAATAACTGTGGCTGACAGCGCTGAACAACAAGGCGCAGACGGCGAGAAGGGTGGCTCTCATGGTTTCTCTCCCTGTATGAAGGCGACATCGCCAGCCGGCATGGCTTCCGATGCCATTAACCTGCGCACCTTAACCAGTGAGAGTGGTGGCGGTCAATGCTCCGCCGTCAGGGTAAAAACTCAAATGGAATAATCGTGCAGCCCGCACTCGCGTTTCAGACCGAAGAAGCGCGTGTCTTCTTCGCGCATGCCCTCTTCGAGTGCCCGCGTTGTGTGCCAGTCGCCAATCGACACGTAGCCTTTCTCCCAAAGCGGGTGATAAGGCAGCTTGTGCTTCTTCAAGTACATGCCAATGTCACGATCGGTCCAGTCGGCGATTGGGTGCACTTTGAACCGGCCTTTTTGCACGCCGACGTAAGGAATATTCGCGCGCGATTCCGATTGCGAGCGGCGTAGCCCGGCAAACCAGGTTTGTGTGCCGAGCTTTTTCAGTGCCGATTCCATCGGCTGCACTTTGTTCAGCTGATTGTATTTCTCGATACCTTCCAGTCCTTGTTCCCAGAGCTTGCCAAAACGCGCTTCCTGCCAGGCCGGCGATAACTCATTGCGGAACACCCGCAGGTTCAGTTTCAAACGTTCCTGCAATTGATCGATAAACTGATAGGTCTCGGGAAACAGGTAGCCGGTGTCGATCAACACCACCGGAATTTCCGGCACGACGTCGTTGACCATGTGCAACAACACTGCAGCTTGCGCGCCAAAACTTGACGATAGCGCAAACGGCCCGGCCAGTGTCTCGACACTTTCGGCGATACGGGCTTCGGCACTCAACTCCGCGAAGCGTGCGTTCAGAGCCGGCAAATCGATTTGCTCGGTGACGGTACTCATGCCGCCACCGTAACAATCTCATTGCGCGCTACCCAATCGCCGAAACTTTCCTGCGGTTTGCGCTCGCGGGCAAAACGGGCAATCAAACCATCCAGCTCGGTCAGAATCTGCTGCTCATCCAGCGTTTCCTTGTACAGCACATTGAAGCGAGTGCCGGCCTGATCGCCGCCGAGATACAGGTTGTATTTACCCGGCGCCTTGCCGATCAATCCGATTTCCGATAACCACGGCCGACCGCAGCCATTAGGGCAACCGGTGATGCGTAAGTGCAATGGCAAATGCAACAAACCATTTTTCTGCAGCAGTGCTTCAATCTTTTGCGAAAACTCCGGCAGGTAACGTTCTGCTTCGGCAAAGGCCAGCGAGCAGGTCGGTAACGCCACGCAGGCAATCGCGCGCTGACGCAGTTCCGAAAAGGTCGCGTAGGCATTCAAACCATAGCGCAACACCAGCGCGTCAATGGCGGCGCGCTGCGTACTCGGCACATTGGCAATGACCAGATTCTGATTCGCCGTCAAACGGAAATCACCGCGATGGACTTTGGCGATTTCACGCAAACCGGTCAGCCATAACTCACCAGGTCTATCGATAACGCGGCCGCCTTCGATTCGTAAGGTTAAGTGATGCGTACCGTTGACGCCCTCAGTCCAACCGAAACGATCAGTATTGGTATCAAAAGAAAACTCGCGGGTCGGTGCAAACACCACATTGGCGCGTTTTTCCACTTCCGCTTTGAACGCGTCAATGCCAACTCGATCAATGGTGTATTTCAAGCGTGCCCATTTACGCGTTTCCCGGTTACCCCAATCGCGCTGAACGGTAACGATATGCTCGGCCACCGCGAGCACTTTGTCCGGCGTGATAAAGCCAAGGGTCGAGGCCAAACGCGGGTAGGTGGTTTTGTCGCCGTGAGTCGAGCCAAGACCGCCACCAACGGTGACGTTGTAACCGAGCAGCTCACCGTTTTCGACCACGGCGATAAAGCCCATATCATGAGCAAAGACATCGACGTCATTGACCGGCGGCACGACGAATGCAGTTTTGAATTTGCGCGGCAGGTAGGTCGCACCGTAAATCGGTTCGCTCTCGCTGCCCTCGACTTTTTCGCCATCGAGCCAAATCTCGTGATAGGCACGCGTTTTCGGCAGCAGCAATTCGGCGACGGCTTTGACATCTTCATAGACGCGCTGCCAAACCATACTTTGTTCCGGCGTCGCGCTGCAAAGAATATTGCGATTGATGTCGCCGCAAGCGGCGATGGTGTCGAGCGCCACTGAATTCATTTTCTGAATGGTTGATTTCAGGTTGCGCTTCAATACGCCATGCAATTGAAACGCCTGTCGAGTTGTCAGCTTCAAGGTGTTATTGCCGTAAGTACGCGCCAGCTCATCCATCGCCAGCCATTGCGTTGGCGTCGCGACACCACCAGGCATCCGCACCCGCAACATAAAACTGTAAAGCGGTTCGAGTTTTTGTTCCTGGCGTTCGGCACGGATGTCACGATCATCTTGCTGATAGCTGCCATGAAACTTGATCACCTGGGTATCATCGGGATGAATGGCACCGGTAATGTCATCGGCCAGGCTGTCGATAAGGCGGCCACGTAGATAGCGGCTTTCGGTTTTAATGCGTTCGACATCGGATAATTTGTTGGTCATCGCCGTTCTCAGTTCTGCCTGATGATGCTTTTTCGCATCATCTTGGAAATTCTTGAGATGTCCGCCTGCTTTGGCTTGATCTCGACTTTATGCGTTGCCGGGTCTCGCCCCGGCGGGTGCTTGGTAAAATTCTGCTGCCTTGATTAATCGCTTTACTTTAAAGGTCGTAATTCAACCTATGTCATTCCCGCGTAGGCGGGAATCCAGTCTCTTTCCATGACTCTGGATACCCGCCTGCGCGGGTATGACAGATGATTTTTTGTACGTCTTGATCAGGTTTCAAAAGGGTTTCAATCATTCAGTAAACATCCCGCTGATATCGCCCTTCGGCTTTCAGATCGGTTAAATACTCATCCGCCTGTTCCGCATTGAACCCGCCATGCTGAACAGCAATATCAATCAACGCTTGATGGACATCCGGTGCCATCCGGCTGGCGTCGCCGCAGACATACAAATGCGCGCCGTTCTGCAGCCATTGCCATACTTCGGCGCCGTGTTCGCGCAAGCGATGCTGCACGTAAATCTTTTCGGCCTGGTCGCGAGAGAACGCCAGCGACAGTTTGCTCAACACGCCACTTTTCAATGCAGCCTGCCACTCGGTTTGATACAGAAAATCAGAAGTGAACTTCGGGTTGCCGAAGAACAACCAGCTGCGGCCTTCGGCGCCACTTTCCTCCCGCTGTTGAATGAATGCGCGGAAAGGCGCGACACCGGTGCCGGGGCCGATCAAGATGATGTCGCGATCATTGGCCGGCAAACGGAATTGATCGTTGTATTCGATAAACACCTCAACGTTGTCGGCCTCGGTCAGTTCCGATAAGTAAAAACTGGCGGCACCGCGACGAGGCGTCGGTTGTTGCTTGTCATCTACAACAGCAATGGTCAGATGCACTTCTTCGCCGACGGCATCCTGAGCCGAGGCAATTGAATACATCCTTGGTGTCAGCTTGCGCAGCAAGGCAATCAATTGCTCGGCGTTCAAACTTGCAGGGAAAGCGCGCAGCACATCGAACAGCTGGTGCGATTTCAGCCAGGCTTGAAAGGTTTTGCTGTCGCTGGCGAGCAGCGCATTCAGTTCGGCATTTCCGGCGAGTTTGGCATAAGCCTCCAGCACCGGCTTTGCCAACTGGGTGATTTCCAGCCGTTTGCGCAACCATTCACGCACGCTGAGCGTTTCGCCATCGCGCGTGACGTTTTCGTCGCCATTGATGCCGCTGGTTTGCAGCACGGCGTCGACACTACTTTGCGGATTGCGTGGCCAAATACCCAGCGAATCACCCGGTTGATAATGCAGGCCAGAGCCTTCCAGCGATAGCTCGACATGGCGAATATCCTTGTCGCTGTCGCGGGCGGTAATTTTCTGCACAGCGAGAATTGGTGCGGCGAACGGTTTGTCCCGGTGGTAGTGGCTATGTGCTGCCGAGGTTTTCAGTGGCAGTACATTGGCCGCGGGTTTGTTGCCGGCGGGCAGTTTTTCCAATGCGGTTTCGCGAAAGGCTTTGGCAACCGGTTCGAATTCGACATCGGCATCGGCACGCGCGAACAAGGGTTTGGCACCGAGTTCCAGCAAACGCTTTTCAATCGATTTACCGAAGGCGCAAAACTCGGCATAACTTTTGTCTCCGAGCGCCAACACTGCGAACTGGGTTTTATCGAGTTTCGGCGCGCGGTTGCCGCTCAAGAATTTGAAAAACGGTACGCTGTCTTCCGGCGGTTCGCCTTCGCCCTGGGTGCTGACAACGAAGTAGAGCAGGGCTTCTTGCGCCAGATCTTTGGTTTTGTATTGCGACAAGCGTTGCACGCGCGCTTCGACGCCGCGTGCGCTCAAGTCGGCGCCGAGTTGTTCGGCAATGCGCTTGGCGTTGTTGGTAGCGGTGCCGTAAAGCACGGTGGCGCGCAGTGCTGGCGCCGCGTCCGCAACCGGTTCGTTGGTCTGCACCGCCTGGCCAACGGCCTGGGCGACACCGCTGCGTTGGGCAAGGCCGGCGGCATAGCCGGACAACCACCAGAGTTGTTGGCTATCAAGCTCATGCAGGCGCGGCAGCCAACTCTGGGCGTCCTGAGGGCTGAGCGGAAATGCGGAAATAACGTTACCTGCCGCCACGGGGCGTACTCCTACCGGGTCGTAATGGGATGGTTATGCAGGCAGGGTAGGGTTTGGCCGTCCAATCCGGAAAGGACCGGCGGTTACACAGTTAAAACCAAATGGCATGTGGCGGGTCTGAGAGGCATGTGGCTTGGGTTTCACCACCCCCTAACCCCCTCCTTAGCAGGAGGGGGAACTCAGCTCCCTCCCCTGGCAAGGGGACAAATCGGCAGGATTGCCGATTTGTTTGGTCCATCCATGGACCAAACCCGCTGTAAGCGGGGCTACGCCTCAAAATTGTTCCAGACAATTTTGTGCGCAGCGGAGCTGCCCGAAGGGTGAGTGCCATGGCCGAAAGCGTTCCATACGCTTTTCGGCATTTCCCACATCCCTGTGGGTCAGATGGCACGAATGAACGTTGGGGTGGGGTTAAACCTCCGGGGATATAAGAGGAACAATGATGAAACGATACGGACTGCTACTGTTGGTCACACTCAGCTTCACCGCCTCAGCCGAACCCCAAGCGCTAATCAACGCTGCCCGCCAGCAAATCGGCGTCACCGTTGAATACGACGGTCGCTATCAACGCATTGCCTATCCCAATGGCGATGTGCCGAACCATACCGGCGTCTGCACTGATGTCATCATCCGCGCTTATCGCCTGCTCGGCATCGATCTGCAACAGCGCGTGCATCAGGACATGCGCGCTCATTTCAGCGCCTACCCGAAACTCTGGGGGCTGACCAAACCGGACACGAATATTGATCATCGCCGGGTGCCGAATTTGCAGAAATTTTTTCAGCGGCACGGGCAATCATTGCCGGTGAGCTCACGCGCGGAGAGCTATTTGCCAGGCGATCTGGTCACCTGGATGCTACCGGGCAACCTTCCGCATATCGGCATCGTTTCGGAGCAGAAAAACGCGAAAGGTGTGCCGCTGATTATTCACAATATTGGTCGCGGCACCCGGCAAGAGGATGTGTTGTTTGCGTATCCAGTGACCGGGCATTATCGCTACGGCGATTGATGCCAATCATCACTATGAGAACTTCGGCGAGAATTCAGCGATCGGATGCAAGCTGACTGAACTGCAGCAGATCCAGCGGAGCGCCATTCTTGAATTCAAACGCGCGCCGTACCCCTTCATGCTTAAACCCTAATTTTTTCAACAACTGAATGCTGGGTTCGTTATCGAAGTCCGCTTCGGCACCGATTCGATAAAGTTGCAAGGTCGTGAACGCAAAATTCAGCATGGCCGAAACGCATTCGCGAGCCAAGCCTTGCCGCCACCATTCCGGTAGCAACCAATATCCCATCTCGGCCCGTCGGTGTTCGATGACCAAATCATTCAAACCCGTGGCGCCAATCAATTGTTCGGGTTGGCTGCGCAAAGCTATGCCCCACCAGATGCCCGTTCCGGACGCGTAAATGTCTTCAAACCAGTCCATTTGCACTTGTGTGTGTTCCAGCGAATGATAACGAACGCCATAATGCTCAGTGACTTCCGGATGGGATAAACCCAAGAACACCCGAGGCGCATCCTCCGGAACAATACGGCGTAGAATGCATCGCTCCGTATTCAATTCCGGGAACGGTGACCAGGTTATCTTGTACGAAGCGGACGGAATGCTCGTCACTTGATCGATTTCAACGAGTACAGTCCAAAGCTTTGCTCCTGCTCGTTATTGATCAGCAGAAACACTTCGCCGTTACGCCCGACTTGAACATCGCGAATGCGACCTCTGTCGTTGAAGATCAGCGTGTCGCCAGTGATCTTCTCTGCGTTGATATCAAGCACTCGCAGCTCTTGTGCTGCCAGGCTCGACACCAGCATTTTTCCTTGCCAGGACTTGAACACATCTCCGCGATAGATATCGATATTGGAAACGGCTATCGATGGTGTCCAATAGTGCTTGGGTTGCTCCATGCCCGGCGCAGCCGTTTTGTCGGTAATCGGTGTGCCGTCGTAGTTGATGCCGTAGGTGATCGTCGGCCAGCCGTAGTTCTTGCCTTTTTCAATGACGTTAATCTCATCGCCACCACGTGGTCCATGTTCAGCTTCCCAGAGTATTTTTCTTTGCACGTCGTAGGTCAGGCCCTGCGGGTTGCGATTGCCGTAAGTCCAGATGCTTTTGATCGCTTCCTTGTTATTGACGAACGGGTTGTCGCTTGGCACCCGGCCGTCGTCATGCAGGCGATGGATCTTGCCGTTGACGTTGTCGAGCTTCTGGGCGTTTTCCGGAAAGCCGGCATCACCGATACCAAAGAACAGATAACCATCAACCAACACCAGGCGGCAGCCAAAGTGCCAGCCGCGATTGACTTGTTCATTAAGCGGCACCGAGAAAATGGTTTGTTGTTCCACCAGCGCATTGTTCTTCAGCTTGGCGCGAATAATCTTGGTGGCGCCCACTTGCCGACCCTGATCATTTTTCTTGCCGCTGGTTTCGGAGAATGCCAGGTAAATCCAGCCGTTATTGGCGTAATCCGGATGCGCGGCAACATCGAGCAAACCGCCCTGACCCTGATGCCAAACTTCCGGTACGCCGGAAATCGATTGTTTATTGCCGTTGTGATAGTGCCAAAGCTTGCCGCTGCGCTGGGTGACCAGCATCGATTGATCCGGCAGCACCGTCATGCCCCAGAGCAGGCTGTCGCTGGTCATCAGCGGCTGTAACTGCAGACGCAAATCACCGGCGTTGATGACATCGTCGCTGCTGGTTGGCGTTGGTTCGGTCATTTGCTGACGTTCGCGAATCAGAATGACCAGTGCGCGAATCTGTTCTTCGCTCAGTTGTTCTTTGAACGCGATCATTTCCGTGCCGGGCACGCCATTGCGAATCACGTTGGCGATCGCTTCATCACTACTGCCGTGCTTCCAGGTATCGTCGACCAGCGAACCGCCGATGCCGCTTTCCATTTTCATGCCATGACAAGCGCCGCATTTTTGTTCATAGAGTTCCTGCACGGCGCCGGTGCCAATGCGTGACGCAGCTGTCGCGCTCAGTGCCGAGCACGCGATGATCGAAACCAGCAAACGGGAAAAGGTAATAGGCATTGTTTCGCTCCTTAGAATGACCAGCTGGCACCGAAATAAATACGGCGCGGCTGACCGGGAAAATAACGCTGACCATCGAACGCCGAATAATCGGCGCGCTCGGCATAGCGGCGGTCAGCCAGATTCAGCACCTGCAACAGTAGATCAACCTTGTCGAACAATGGATAGCGCCAACGCCAATCGATCACCGTATGGCCGGGGTAGCGTCGCTCGTTCTCCGGATCCAGATAATAGCCAGAATCGTAGCGTAGCGATAACGCTTGCGCACCGAACGGCTCCGATTGATGGCCAATCGCGATAAAAGCCGTACGCGCTGACGCCGAATCGATACGGTTGCCGACGATATCCTGGTCACTGAGTTGCGGGTTGTTCCGGTACCTGTGTCGCGACCAATCACAGGCCAGTTGAACGCGCCAGCTTTCCTTGATGCGCAGCGTCATGCTGAGCTCGATGCCCTGATGCTGGGTTTCGCCATCGGCAACGTTGAAAAACTGCGTATCACGCAGAATCGCGTTGGCTTTGTCGTAATGATAGGCGGAGAGCCGGTAATCGAGGCTAGCCGTTGGCAGCTTGATTTGACCAAACAGCGACAGATCACCTCCGCGCAAACGCTCACTATCGAGCTCCGCGACTTCCTGTTCTCGCTGCAATCGATACAACTCGGTCGTTTGTGGCGGCCGAAACCCTTCGCCCCAGGTGGCGCTGAACGCATGTTGCTCGTCAAAGCGATAAATCAGGCCAAGCTTGGGTGCCAGTTGCGTAAATCGGTCGTGACGATCCACAGGGCGATTGAAGCGACAACCACCGAATCCACAGACATTGCCGTTTTCATCGACTCGTCCAGCAATCATTTGATTGTCGTAATCGTAGCGATTCTGCTCGGCACGCAAACCAGCAGTCAGCAACCATGGCTCACTGATTTGCCATTGATATTGCGTGAACAGCGCCAGCGTGTCCATTTGCACTTCATAGTCGTAATGGCGGCCAACCGGAATCGTTGCCTGCAGAAATGGCGAACCGATCGTGGGGCTATCCTGCCATTCACGTAAATACATCGAGGCGCTTTCCACGTCAGCACCAACAAACCACTCGTGTTGTTCGTCCTGCCAAAGCACTTGTTGGGCCTGCAGGCCGAAACTGTAATGGCCGTTTTCCTCGAACGGTTGCCCCGGCAGAAAATGTTGCAAAAAACGCATCTGGGAATAACGGAAATACGGGCTGATGCGCAAACCATTTTGCCATTGATAATGTTGCCAGAGGCGAGCAGCTTCGGCGTTACGAAACGCTTCCGGGTTCGGGTTATCGCGCAGGCGGTTCTTGTCTTTGTAAGCCCGATCGCCAACCAGATAGCCTGCGGTTTCCTGTTGCAAGTGCGTCAACGTCAGGGCGCTGATGACTTCAGCATCAAGCCATTGATGACGGGATCTGGCCGACAACTTTTGCTGATCATAACCGGCGTCTTCGCGTACCGCGCCTTCATGTGCCAGTGTCAGTGCGACTCCGGTGTTTTCGTTACTGGTGTTGATCAGCCACTGTCCGTAATCATGCTCGCTGAACAACACCCGACTCTGGTTGCCGCTGTTAATGGCTGCCGGCGCTGCAATATTCAGGGCACCATGCAGAGCATTGCCGCCATAAAACGCTGTCGTTGGTCCGCGTAACAGCTCAATGCCGCTGGCCTGTTCATGATGTGATTCGAACAACTCATTGACATTGCAAAAGCCAGCTGGGCGCAGCGGTATGCCGTCTTCCATCAGCAAAAAACTGCCGCAGGCACCGGGGCCGCTTAACACTGGCGAACGAATTGCTGGCAAATATTCCATGCCATCATTGCGATGAAAATGGACACCAGCCATCCGGTTCAGAATCTGTTGGGCGTGGCTATGGGCAGTATCGCGTAGAGTGTCGCTATCGATTCGATCGGTGCTGTGGGCAATATCGGTATCTGCTTGCGGCCGCCGCTCGGCAATGATCGTGATGCGCGTAATCTCGCCATCCGTTGCCTCAGCACCGATAACGCTGCGGGAGAGCAGCGGCAACCAAAGTATGAATAAAAAAGCTAACGCACGATGACTCAATATCGACCTCGATCTGGCGTTCTTAAACCGAACAGCATTTAACGGATTGGCATCCGTTTCGGATCAGCGCGGAGATTTACTGTAAAGCTCGAACTGGATTTTGCGGATAAACAGTTCTGCGTAATACGGCGCCTCCTTGGCGTCGAAACCGAATTGCTCCTGCAAGCGCTTGGCCAGTGTCGGCACATCGATATCTTCATTGATGACGCCAAGCACCGCGTGCATCGTTTCGTTCTGGGCTTTGTACTGTTGCAGCTCCGGTGTCACCTTTAACTTTACAGGTGCATCATCAGCTTTTCGCCTTGCTTCGTCGTTGGGTGACTGGCCGTGAACAAACACGATCTGCTCTTGTCGCCTCTGCGCCGCCAACGGGCTGTCGAGATAAAACAAGCGCTGGCTTTCATGTTGCACATCGGCAAACAAGGGCTGCAGATACGCCACAATTTCTTCCGTTGTCCACTGCTCTTCCGGTGCCGATTTATGGACATTGGCCGGCCCGAATAACAGCATCTCGCCGTCATCTTTCAACATAGGCAGTGCATGGCGCACGGCATTGGCAAATGGCAGATCGAGAATGTCGAAAAACCACGGCGCAATCACCACATCAATACTGCGCTCAGCGAAGGGCAGATGCGGAAAACCGGCCAACAAGGACTGATGATTATTGCCAAGCGGCTTATCGGCTTTCAACTGCCAGGATTGCATAGCTTGTTCGGCTGAACGCGGATAGGATTCGTAGTGCTGCATGCTCAGCGTTTCACCAAGCATCAGGCGTTCAGCGGTAATGGCCAGAAACGGATTGTGCTCCAGTGAAATAATGTTCGCATTGCTATGCGCGTGCGCCAAACGGTAACTCAATCCGCCAGCACCGGAACCGAGCAGTAAAACGTTCAGCTTGCGATCACCAAGATGCCGGCTGACAAACGCCGTGTAGGCATCCAATTCTTCGCTGGCCCAACACCAGTCGCGGAAAAACAATTGAAAATAGGAATGGATCTGCTGGCTCGATGGCATGATCGGCACCGGCGGATAGTGCAGGAAGGCATGCAACGAGCTGGTCAAAAAATCCAGGTTCTGTTGTCGCGCCTGCATCTGCTGTTGCAATCGCTTTTTGGTCAACTCAAGTGCCGGTGTGCGCGCCAACATGTTCAGGTGCTCAATCTGCTGACTTTCCTCGTTGACGTAATTCTGGATCTTCGTGCCCCATTCCAGCAGCGCCATACCGGGATTCTTGTACAGGCAGGGAATGCCGTGCAGAAACGGATAGCTTTGTGCGGTGCTGTGCAGCTTGCCATCTTTTTCTGTTAACGCTTGTTGGCTGGCAGGGCAGCGCAGCAATGGTAATAGCCAGTTTTGCATAAGGAACTCACTGTTGTGTCGGGAGCTTTCCGGTTCCAGCGCCGATGCTTTCCAAAATGTGCTTATTGAAATCGCCGGAAAACACCGCCGCTTTGAACAGGCCCGGCAATTTGCCCTGGATATTCATCGTCAGGTTGATCGGATAACCATTATAGAACGATGGATTACTGCCATTCAGGGTCAGCTTCACAATATATTCACCGGATTCCTGATAATCAAAGCGCACGCGCAACGTCTGATAATGAAAATCGCGCAACACTTGCAGACCGATATTGGCATTCGGGTCCGGCTCACCCGGCGCGTACCGCAGCACACCCGGAATGCGCGCATGCAACTCGGCATCGCGCACGACAACACCGTCATCACCGAGGGTGATCGGAATGGCGCCATCGAGCGTGCCCTGACCCGATAAACCGTGCACATCAAACAGCTTCAGCAGCTTTTCCAGATTCAAGCCAAGCAAGGCCACAGGCGCTTGAATGGTGTCTTGTTTGCTGAATTGTTGATCCGGTACATACCATTTGGCATCGAGCAACTGCCAGGAAATATTGTTCAGGATCAGGCGCTCAGGGCTGTGGTCGATCTCGGCACTCAACTCTGTGGCATTAATACCGGCGGCCAACGCGAACGCCGACATTCTGGCTTTGACATGGCCATGCAGCGCCAACATATCCTTGATGTCGGCATCGACAAACAAACCACTGGCGCTTGATTCCTGCCAGACCAAGGCCGTGTCATCGACATGGGTTTGGCCGCTGCTGTGCAACTGCCATTGCTCGTCAACTTTCTGCCATTGCAAGGCCAGCTCGCCTTGACTGCTGCCGGCCACCAGCGACAACGGCGACAAGGCTTTTGGTTTGCGGGTCAGCATTTGCTGCAGTTCCGCGACCGGCCACTGCCAACGCACTTGTCCCTGTCCTTTTGCTTCGGCCAACTGATGCTGGCCGGAAAATTCCGCCAGTTGCTTTTGCGCCAGCAGCAACTGGCCCTCTGCCAGCCAGACGCCGGCGCGTTTTTCGCTGGCGACCATTTGCAGATTGGGTTTCGGCCATTCCTGAAGTAACGGATGCTCCAGTTGATTGGCGCTGATTTGAATTTGTTTTTTCAGCGCCGCGAGGTCTTTGCCCTTTGCCTGAACTTGCGCATCCTGAACGCTGATCGTTTGCTCCGGGGTTTGCATCGCTGCTTGGTTGGCATGCAGTTCAAGCTGCAATCCGTTAGCTTCCTGCTGATAATGAATTTTTCCCTGTTGCAGTGTGTACTCGGTATCACCTTGTTTGATGCGCCAATCTGAGTCGCTTAGCTCTGCATTCAGCTTCCGCAAAGAAAAATCTTTATCAAGCAAGCTGGAAGCATTCAGCGCTGCTTCGCCGCTCTGTACCAGAAAATCCTGATAGCCAATCTGTTGCCAGTTCAGTGTTGCCGGTGATGCGGTTTTGATCTGCCACTGCTCGTCTTGCTTTTGCAGGCGCAGTTGCCCATTGGCGGCGAGTTGTTTGAAGTTGGCCTCGGCAAAACTCCAGCGCTCGGCATTGGCGCTGAACTGCACGGGCAGTGAAGGGTTTTGCAAGTCGATGTTCAATCCCTCGTGTCCCGCATTCAGTTGCCAGGTTGTGGTGACGTCCTGATACTGCACGGAAGCTTGTACTGCCCCTTGCAGTTGCAGCGAGGAAACGGCCGATTCGTTCAAAGCGAGATGAATCTGCAAAGGCGTCGGCAGCGTAATGTCGGTGGCGGATAATTGCCATTGCGGTAATGCCGCGACGTGCAATGCCGTCTCCTGTTGCAGCGTTAACGTGGCGCTTTCCGGTATAAGACTCAGCGCCGCTTTGATCTTCCCGTTTACTGCAATGGGTTGTTGTTCGGCGGTAAATGAGGACACCGTCAAATCAGCCAGTAACTGTTGCCAATCGCCGGATTGTGCACCCAGTAGCAATGTGCCGTTAGCCTTCAATTCACCGCCAATTGATGGGGAATGCTCAGGCAGTGGCAGTAACGACAGCATTGCTAGCGGTGCCTGCACTTGCCATTGCAGTGTCGCGTTTGCCAGTGAGTTTTGTTCCAAGCTCAGCGCCAAGCTTGCCTGATGTTTATCGGTTGATAGTTCGGCATTGAGTTGCCAGGCTTGCTGTTGTTTCAGTTCGACATTCAGTGTGTAAGCGGCTTGCTGCCACAGCAACTGCCAGTGCTGTGGTTTTGGTGTCAGTTGCAGGGCGCCCTGCAGGCTTAGCGTTTGTTCGGCAAGTTGCAGCTCGGCGGTCAACATATCAATGTTGATCTGATCAATTGGCAAGGCCGGCAACTGCAAAGCTGGCCAATCAGAAGTCATGCCGCTGCCGCTACTTTGATAATGCAAGCGCAGATGCCCGATGCTTAGCGCTTCAACACGTTGTGCCGACCAATCGATATTGGTCACCAGGTTTTCGATTTCGACATCGACCTGCGTAGCGGCTTGTTGCCAGCGCAAGCGTGCTTGCCCAAAGGTGATGCCGCGCCAACTCAAACACGGCTCGTCCAGTTGTTGAACCTCGACACCGACCTGCTCCAATTCGGTAATCAGAACACTGCGTATCCAATCCGGTGCGCGCCAAAAGCCGATGCCGATCGCGATGATCAGCAATAGCAACAACACAGGAATAACAACGCGCCAAGTGAATTTCACAGAGGACGGCCGGGCAGCCAAAAGATAATGCTAGGGTAGCGAGCGACCGGCACGGCCGCAACCGCGTTGCAGGAGGACGCGGCCGCCGTGCTCACGACACTGCCGATGCCAAGTCTAGCGCTCAATGTATGATACAGCCTGGGCAACGCCCATTTGTTTACCGCGCTAAAGCCAGCGGCGGCGATGTCTTCACTCGGCCCGTGTGCCCTACGAAAAAGGTACGCCCTGGCTAGCAGTGGTTTAGTCCTCCAAAAGCGGTTCAATCCGCATAGGAGGCTCGTTGAAGCGGACGACGGGATTCTGCTTCAGCCATTGTGATTTCTTCGGTAATTTGATGCGTTGTTGCTCGCCGGCCAGTTTGATTTCTGAGCCATCATCGCTGACCAGCGTTGCGGCGGCGGTCGCCCCGTCAGCAAACACAAACTGTAGCCCTTCGAAATCGGGCGCGAACATCGACAGCATGCCGGCCTGTGAATCGACCAGCTGATCGTAAACCGCTTCCAGGTTCATGTACTCGGCATAGCGCACCGGTCTGTCCGGTGATTTAGCGCTAAAGGCAACGCCAAACGTCAGCGTGCAAGGTCCGGCATCATCATCCTTCTGCAGCCGAATCTTGGTTTGTTCGGAAAAATACTGCACCGGAATTGCCAGCGTGGCTTCGCCATGGCTATCAATGTCGACCGGAAAAATCTTATCGCCGTTGATGAAATCCAGTACTGCGCCTTTGCAGCGAGTTTGTTGCTCCTTACTGAGCAAGCTTAACCTGGGGGTAACGGCAAATAATTCTGATGGCGGTATCTCGGCCAGCCAGCTCATTTCACTGAACGGGATGATTTTTTCGGCGGCCTGACTGCTGCTGGCCAATAGCGCTGAGAGAACAACTACGCGAACCTGGGGGAACATTAACGTACTCCGTTACTGATGATTGGCGTTTAGTGGCAGCCAGCGGCGCGAAGTTCCGTGTTGAGCATGTGGCGAGTGCTGGGTTCAGGCCAAAGTGACCACGCTTGCCGGTTTTTAAACCGGCAAGCGCTGAAGGCAATGGTTCAGTAGATGAGTGGGGAAAGACGGACCGAGGCTTATTTTTCTCTGGCAATCGCGCGCCAGCCAATATCCTTGCGATAAAACATTCCGTCCCAAGAAATGGTGTTCGCAAGTGCGTAGGCATTTGCTTGCGCTTCGGTGATGTTGGCACCAAGCGCCGTTGCGCACAGCACGCGACCGCCGCTGGTGATGACCTTACCGTCTTTTTCGCTGGTGCCGGCATGGAACACTTTCGCGTCCGCCACCGTTTGTTCCAGGCCGCTGATGACATCGCCTTTGCGTGGCGTTTCCGGGTAATTGGCGGCAGCGAGTACCACGCCGAGCGCGGCGCGTTCATCCCATTCCGGATTGACTTCGGATAATTCGCCATCGGCACCGGCCAAACACAGCTCCACCAAATCCGATTGCAGACGCATCATGATCGGCTGGGTTTCCGGGTCGCCGAAACGGCAGTTGAATTCGATCACCTTCGGCGCGCCTTCATCGTTGATCATCAAACCAGCATAAAGAAAACCGACATAGGGATGACCATCGCTTTTCATGCCATTGACGGTTGGCCAAATGATTTCTTTCATGACCCGATCGTGCACCGCCTGAGTCACGACCGGTGCCGGTGAGTAGGCGCCCATACCGCCCGTGTTCGGTCCTTTATCGCCGTCATCGCGGCGCTTGTGGTCCTGCGAGGTTGCCATCGGGATAACGTGCTCGCCATCAACCATGACGATAAAGCTCGCCTCTTCGCCGGTTAAGAATTCCTCAATGACGACGCGCGAACCGGCTTCACCGAATTTATTGCCGGACAACATATCGTCAATGGCGGCGAAGGCTTCGTCTTTGCTCATCGCGACAATGACGCCTTTGCCGGCGGCAAGGCCGTCGGCTTTGATGACGATTGGCGCGCCCATCTTTTCGACATAGGCTTTCGCTGGCGTGATCTCGGTAAAGGTCTGATATTGCGCCGTCGGGATGTTGTGACGGGCGAGAAAATCCTTGGCGAAGGCTTTCGAGCTTTCCAGCTGCGCGGCAAATTTATGCGGCCCGAAAATTTTCTGATCGGCGGCGCGGAAGGCATCGACAACGCCAGCAGCCAGCGGCGCTTCCGGACCAACAATCGTCAGGTCAATGCCGTGTGATTGGGCAAACACCAGCAACTGCTCGACATCGGTCGCTGCGATATTGACGTTCTCGCATTTGGTTTCGCGCGCGGTGCCCGGATTGCCCGGTGCGACATAAACCTTTTTGACCTTTGGACTCTGCGCCACTTTCCAGCTCAGCGCGTGTTCGCGCCCACCGTTGCCAATGACCAGTACATTCATGCGAGCAAACCCTTGTCTGTTGGAATCGGGAATCCAGGACGAATCCCGCGAAATAATAGCGCGGCGATTATACCGGATTGCTGACGTAGTGGCCGGATATAGCCGATCGCCATGGCGGCGGCTATCGCTAAATCCCTTGATTTATCTCGGGAATTATTGCGGCTCAGCGATTACAATGCCGCCTCGTTGAATTACCGGAGCTTTTCATGTCGACTGATGCGGAATTGTTAGCCCGCTGTGGTGGCCGCTGTGAGCTGTGTGCCGCTGAAGCACCGCTATCGTCGTACGCGCTACCGGCCAGTTCTGGACGTGACGATGCGCAGATAATGGTCTGCGCCAATTGCGCCCAGCAGATCGATGCCGAAACGCCAGATGCCGAACATTGGCGTTGCCTGCGCGACAGCATTTGGAGCCCAATGCCAGCGGTGCAGGTGATGGCCTGGCGCATACTGAAAAAACTGGAAGCAGAAGCCTTTGCCCAGGACATCCTGGCCATGGTGTATTTCGATGAGGAAATGCAGCGTTGGGCTGAAGCCGCGAACGAGTCAGCGAGCGAGACCATCGTTCATAAAGATTGCCATGGCAATGTTTTGAGTGCGGGCGATACCGTAACGCTGATTAAAGATCTGGACGTCAAAGGCGCCAGTTTTACTGCCAAGCGCGGCACGGCGGTGCGCGGTATCACACTGACTGACAACCCGGAACATATTGAAGGCCGGATCAACGGCCAAACGATTGTCATTCTCTGCTGTTACGTGAAGAGATCCTGAGCTCGAAGAGTACCCATATCAATGACCATCAATGTGGTGGCGATTACCGATGCGCACTGGCCGCAAATCGAGACCATTCAAGCAGCCGCTTATTACGATGTCGTACCGGAAGCGATGGCGGTGTTGCGCAGCAAATGGCGGGCTTCACCCGACACTTGTTTTGTCGCGGTGGATCATCAGCATCGCTGCGTTGGTTATCTATTGTCACATCCATGGCAGGGTGAGCAGCCGCCGAAACTCGATACCGAGATCGCCGGCTCGATAACGGCAACGGAATTGTTTATTCATGACCTGGCCATTGCGCCGCCAGCACGAGGTCAAGGTATTGCAGCGGCACTTTTCCAGCGTGTTCTGGATACGGTGATCGAGAAAGGTTTTGCTGCGCTTTTTTTGGTTGCTGTGCAGAACTCACAAGCGTATTGGCATAACTTCGGTTTCACGCAAAAGTATGGCTACGCCGTCCCCGACAGCTACGGTGACGGCGCTTGTTTGATGCATAAGCCCATTTAGATACTGTCCCAGCGCTAAAACGAAAACTGGGCGTTCAACGAAAACCAGTTGAAATCGAGATCGCCATCGAAGGCCGGCGAGCCATCGATATTGCGCCACTGTTCTGCCTGCGCGCGAATCGTGAAAAACTCGGTCGGGTGAATCTGCACGCCAGCCAGAATGCCACCGGCAACACCGGTGTCGGTGTAGTGATCGTCGTAGTAATAGTAATCCCAGTAATCATGGGTTTCGACGACCGATATCGCACCGCCAACGCCAACGAAGAATTCGAAATGCTTACCGACCGGAACAAACGCCAAGCCGGTCAACGTCAACAGTTCGACATGGGCCTGCAAGTCGTCGTTGTAACGAAAACCAAAATCGCCGGATTCCTTGTAGCCGAATTCGACCGCATAGGATTCGTTGAACCGGAAGCCGCCATACATCTGGTAGAAGGCTTCCTCTTCCTCGCAGTTGACGAACTGCTCCGGGCACTTGTTGTCCATTTCGGTGCTGCCGGCACCAATGCCAAAATACACTTTCGGGTAATCGTCATAGGCCTGAGCGCTGAGGGCAAAAGTCAGCGCCAGTGCCGCGAGTAGTTTGCTGCGCATAAGTGAACTTCCTGAACCACTTTCGATGATGTGCGCTATTTAAACCGGCGCTGGCTTAATTCAGGCTGAATCGTATTCATGCGGTGGCCGGAAACAAAAAAAGCCCGTGACGAGGCACGGGTTTTTTCGATTGACACCAGTTAGTGGCGGAAGTGACGCATGCCGGTAAACACCATCGCCATGCCGTGCTCGTCGGCCGCGGCAATGACTTCGGCGTCGCGCATCGAGCCGCCGGGTTGAATGACGCAAGCAATGCCATTCTTGGCGGCGTTATCGATGCCATCGCGGAACGGGAAGAAGGCGTCGGAAGCCATCACGGCGTTTTGCACGGCTAAACCAGCGTGTTCAGCTTTGATCGCGGCGATACGGGCCGAATTGACCCGGCTCATCTGGCCGGCACCAATGCCGACCGTCTGACGATTTTTCGCGTAAACAATCGCGTTCGATTTGACGAACTTGGCGACTTTCCAAGCGAATATCAGGTCGTGCATTTCCGCTTCAGTCGGTACGCGCTTGGTGACGACTTTCAGATCCGCTTCGGTGATCATGCCGTTGTCACGGTCCTGCACCAGCAAGCCGCCGTTAACGCGCTTGTAGTCAAACCCTTGCGCGCGCACGCTGTCCCATTCACCGCATTCCAGCAGTCGCACATTCTGTTTGACGGCGACGACTTGTTTTGCGGCATCGGATACTTTCGGGGCGATGATCACTTCGACAAACTGACGTTCGACGATCAGTTTTGCGGTTTCCGCATCGAGCTCACGGTTGAACGCGATGATGCCGCCGAACGCGCTTTCCGGATCGGTGGCGTAGGCGAGCTCATAAGCCGCGCGAACACCATCAAGGCTGACGGCGACACCACAAGGATTGGCGTGCTTGACGATGACGCAAGCCGGTTTCACGAAGGATTTCACACACTCCAGCGCGGCATCGGTATCGGCAACGTTGTTGAACGACAGCTCTTTGCCTTGCAATTGAATGGCGGTGGCAACGCTGGGTTCGGACGGATTGGCTTCGATATAAAACGCCGCTGACTGATGCGGGTTTTCGCCGTAGCGCATGTCCTGCTTTTTGATGAACTGGCTGTTGAACGTACGCGGGAAAGTTTCGCGCTCACCAGTTGCTTTGGTGGCGCCGAGGTAATTGGCAATCATGCCGTCGTACATCGCCGTGTGTTCGAAGGCTTTGACCGCCAGATTGAAACGCTGCGCAAAGTTAAGCCCGCCATTTTTCAGCGCGACGATGATATCGCTGTAATCACCGGCGTTGACGACAATCGCGACGTCTTTGTGATTCTTGGCTGCGGCGCGCACCATCGTCGGGCCGCCGATATCGATGTTCTCGATGGCATCGGTCAACGTGCAATCCGGTTTCGCGACCGTTTGCGCAAACGGATAGAGATTGACGACGACCAGATCAATGGCGTCGATACCATGATCTTTCATGACCGCGTCATCGGTGCCGCGGCGACCCAAAATACCACCATGCACTTTCGGGTGCAGGGTTTTCACCCGGCCATCCATCATCTCCGGAAAACCGGTGTAGTCGGACACTTCGGTGACGGCAATGCCGTTTTGTTGCAGCAGTTTGAACGTGCCGCCGGTGGACAGCAATTGCACGCCGAGCGTGCTCAGCTCACGGGCAAATTCAACAATGCCGGTTTTGTCGGAAACGCTCAGCAGCGCGCGGCGGATCGGGCGAATATCAGTCATGGTATGGGTCTGTTGCGAGTCGGTGAGAAGAACATTCAAGGCGGATCGGTGAACGGGGCAGGCCGATGCGCCGGCATCCGGAAATTTTTGACGCTGCCCGCAGGCAGCGTCCACTCAAACATTACAGATCGTATTGCTTCAGTTTTTTGCGCAGTGTGCCACGGTTCAGCCCCAACAGATTGGCGGCCTTGGTCTGGTTGTTGCGCACCTGCTTCATGACCACTTCCAGCATCGGTGCCTCGACTTCTGCGAGCACCAGGTCATACAGATTATTCGGCAGTTCGCCTTCGAGATGATCGAAGTAGTTTTGCACCGCGCGCTGCACGCTTTCGCGCAGAGTCGGTTGCACCACCGGAGTTGTGGAGGAAACGGCTTTGTCCACAATGAAGTTTTCCATAATCTTAAGCTGCCTTTTGTTCAGAGTTACCAGTTAACGTGGGTTCCGTTTGCTGACATTGCTGCCAGAAAGCGGTGAGCCGACGGCGTTGTTCGCCGGCGTCTTCGATTTGATGAAACTGCGCTTTGAACGCTTCACCACCGGGGCGACCTTCGAGGTACCAGCCGACGTGTTTGCGGGCAATGCGCAAGCCCTTGTATTCGCCGTAAAACGAATGCAACTGGGCCAAGTGCCGATCCATGACGTGCTGCACTTCCTCCAGCGACGGTGGCGGCAAGCGTTCACCGGTCTCAAGAAAGTGCTGAATTTCGCGGAAGATCCACGGGTTGCCTTGCGCGGCGCGGCCGATCATCAAGGCATCGACTCCCGTTTGTTCGAGAATCTGTTTGGCTTTTTCCGGTGAGTCGATATCGCCGTTGGCGATGACCGGAATGCGCACAGCTTGTTTCACCGCCGTAACGGTCTCGTGCTGGGCAAAACCCTTGTAAAGCTGGTCGCGGGTGCGACCGTGCACGGTGACCAGCGTGGCGCCGGCGGCCTCGGCCATTTGTGCCAAGCTCACGGCGTTGATCAGGTCTGGTTTCGGGCCGGTGCGCATTTTCACCGTCACCGGGATATCGACGGCTTCAACGACGGCACGAATGATGTCTTGTGCCAGCTTCAGATCAGCCATCAGCGCCGAACCGGCATACTTGTGGCAGACCTTTTTCGCCGGGCAACCCATGTTGATATCGATGATCTGGGCGCCGCGTTCGGCATTGAAACGGGCCGCTTCGGCCATCCAGTCAGGGTCGGCGCCAGCGATTTGCACGGCCCGCAAACCCGACTCACCGGCATGGTCCATCCGGCGCTGGGTTTTTTCGGTATCCCAGAGCGCAGGATTGGCTGAAATCATTTCCGCTACCGCCTGGCCGGCACCGAGATCGCGGCAAAGCTGCCGGAACGGGCGATCGGTTACCCCCGCCATCGGCGCGAGCCATAGCGCATTCGGTAACTGATACGGGCCAACTTGCATCGGTGTCTTAACTATTCAGCGGGGGCGTTTCAGAAGGGGGGCGCATTATACCCGCGCTGGCGATTTTTTCACCATGCGCGGGCGGGAATGATGACAAATTTTCGGCTTGATTATTTCGCCGGCTTGGGTTCCAGAAAGCGGAATTCGTAGCCGGTGACCGCGTCCGACGGCGAGCGCACGATGAACGAGACATGCACCGGAATGTCCATCGGCATCATCGGCTCTTCCGGCATCTCGCGCAGGTATTCGTTCGGCGCGAAACGGTCTTCGGCGACCACCTTGCCTTCGATATTGGTGAAGCGCAGCATCAGGTCCGGGTAGGGCTGATCGAAGCCGGCCTGATTGACGATCAACAAATCGATTTTCAGCTTGCGGGCGTCGTCGCGTTCCTTGATCACGCTCTTCTGCTTGATGACGATTTTGTTGATGTCGCGTTTTGGCGGCAGTTCACAGCCAACGATCTCACAAGCCGATTCGATCAACGGCCCGAACGTCGGGTCGTCGCGCATTTCGACACGCTGACTCCAGAGGTATTGCGCTGCCAATACGGTGCCGAGCAGCAATGCCGCCAACGTCCACAACACCGCCTTCCACGGGAAGCGACGTTGTTGATGTTGCGAGAGGGCGTGATCAAAACTGTCATGACCCATCGGTTCCAGCGTCCAGCTGTCATCGAGCGCCAATGGCTCGCTAGCGGTGGGTTTGCGTAACGCGTCAGCGATTTGTTTCGCTTTCGGCCGGCTTTTCGGCAGCGGATTAGTGATATCGACGGTTTCCACGCGTGAACTCGGGTCGACCCAGTTCGCATCGGTTTCACCGAAGTCGACGATTTCCACCGGTGGCGGAGGCGTCTCTGCCGTGGGGATTTCTGCTTCTGGCGGTTCGGCTACTGCTTCATCGCTGGTCGATTCCTCGGCATCACTTTCCGTCGCGTCGATTGGCTCGTTGGCCTCAAGGTAATCTTCGTCAGCAGCGTCTGGCTGGCTTTCTTCTACCGCGAACGCCCGGCTTGGTTCGGATTCCGATTCCAGACCGTTGTCGTCATCAAACACTGGCTCATGACGATCACGACTGGGACGCAATAAATCCCAGTCGTTCTCCGGCGGCGTTTCCGGTTCATCGAGGGTATCTTCTTCGTCCACCGAAGGCTCGGCTTCCGTCGAGTCCGTTTCCGGATCATGGATATCCAGATCAAAACTTTCCGGTTCAAGCGCCATGTGCTGTTCCGGCGTTTCGTTTTGTTCCAGGGATTCCAGTTCATCAAGTTCGTCGGCGCGCAGATCCGGCAGCTCGGCGTCCAGATCGATGCTCTCGATTTCCGGCACGGCCGCAGACGGCGCATCACGATGGACAAACGCTGGTCCTTGTTCGGTTTCGGCCGGGGTCAGATCCAAGGCTTCCGCCGGTGCTTCCGAAACCAGGGCCTCATCGTCAAATTTCGCCTCAAACGCCAATTCGCTTTCATCAAGGAAAGGTTCGTCAGTCGTCTCGGATACCAAGGCTTCAGCATGACGCGAAGGTGTGAATTCGATGTCGTGCTGACCCGGTGCATCCAGGCTTAAATCAATTTCATCGACTTCCGGTTGGTAATCGGCATCGGCTGGTTGCGGCTGTTCCTTGGTGGTAAACGAGCTCAACCAGCTATGTGAACCCTGGGCGGTCTCGCGGGCCGATTCGGCCAAATCCACTTCCGGGTCATCGTTGATCCACAGTGGTTCATCGTCGATCTCCGGTTCGGGTTCAGGTATCGGTGCAGGCGCCGGAACAGGCGCCGACGCGGCAGGTTTGGCAACTTTCGGCAACGGCGAGTTGGCAAAGACTGCGAATGGGTCATCCGACGCAACCGGCGGAACTGGAGCCGGAACTGGAGCCGGAACTGGAGCCGGAACTGGAGCCGGAACTGGAGCCGGAGCTGGAGCCGGAACTGGAGCCGGAACTGGAGCCGGAACTGGAGCCGGAGCTGGAGCCGGAGCTGGAGCCGGAGCCGGAGCTGGAGCCGGAGCTGGAGCCGGAACTGGAGCCGGAACTGGAGCCGGAGCTGGAGCCGGAACTGGAGCCGGAACTGGAGCCGGAACTGGAGCCGGAACTGGAGCCGGAACTGGAGCCGGAACTGGAGCCGGAACTGGAGCCGGAGCTGGAGCTGGAGCTGGAGCTGGAGCCGGAACTGGAGCCGGAACTGGAGCCGGAACTGGAGCCGGAACTGGAGCCGGAACTGGAGCCGGAACTGGAGCCGGAACTGGAGCCGGAACTGGAGCCGGAGCTGGAGCCGGAGCTGGAGCCGGAGCCGGAGCTGGAGCCGGAGCTGGAGCCGGAACTGGAGCCGGAACTGGAGCCGGAGCTGGAGCCGGAACTGGAGCCGGAACTGGAGCCGGAACTGGAGCCGGAACTGGAGCCGGAACTGGAGCCGGAACTGGAGCCGGAACTGGAGCCGGAGCTGGAGCTGGAGCTGGAGCTGGAGCTGGAGCTGGAGCTGGAGCTGGAGCTGGAGCTGGAGCTGGAGCTGGAGCTGGAGCTGGAGCTGGAGCTGGAGCTGGAGCTGGAGCTGGAGCTGGAGCTGGAGCTGGAGCTGGGCCGGCTTTCGGCCTGACCAGGTGTTGCTTGGCTAGAAATACATGCAGGCAGGCGCCGCAGCGAACTTTTCCTTCAGCAAGCTGTAGCTGGGCAGCACTGAGACGAAAAACCGTCTGACAGTGCGGGCAGCGGGTATAAAAATCGGTCATGTCACATCCGTGAAATTGCGCTTGCCGTCAATGCGTATCCAGTCTTCATGCTGGCTGACCGCAAGACTATCAAACCAGGGCTGATAGCGCGCAAGTAATTCGTCGGCCTGTTCGGCCAATAGTCCGCTGAGTACCAGCGCTCCACCCGGCTTCAACACCGTGGCGAAAAGCGGCGCCAGTTGCCGTAATGGTTCGGCCAGAATATTGGCCAGAATCACGTCGCAGTGAAAACCTTCGGCCAGCGGCGGCAACTGAATATCGATTTGGTCGGCGGCAATGCCATTGCGCTCGGCATTTTCGCGGGTGGCAATCAGCGCCTGCGGATCATTGTCTAGCGCGGTCAGTTTGGCGGCACCAAGTTTACCGGCTGCGATTGCCAGAATGCCGGATCCACAACCAAAATCGAGTACATGCTTGCCGCTGAGATCGGCGCTATCAAGCCATTCCAGGCAGAGCCTCGTGGTCGAATGGGTGCCGGTGCCAAAGGCCAGACCCGGATCGAGCAGCAGCGGCACCTTTGCTTCTGCCGGAATGGGTCGCCAGCTCGGGCAAACCCAGAGCTTGGTGCCGAACGGCATCGGCTGGAAGCGGTCCATCCAGGCCCTTACCCAATCCTGATCGGGCACCGCCTGAAAGCGGGCGTGGGCGCCAGCAGGCCAGGCTTCATCGGCCTGAATTGCGGCCAGCGTCGCTTCCCGGTCGATGTCGCTGTCGAACAACGCGGTCAACACAATCTGTTGCCAGAGCGGCGTTTCGCCGGGGCCCGGTTCCAGTATCGGCTGATCTTCAGCGTCTTCCAGCGTCACGGCCAACGAGCCGAACTCCATCAGCAATTCATCGAGCGCTTCGGCTTGAGTTTTGTTGACCTGAATTTTCAGTTCGATAAACGACATGGTGAAATCCTGACGCGCGCCGCTTGCGGCTCGCGTTCCCCTTTCATGGCCGCCAATCAAGGCGGCCACCCTGCGGGCGGCTACGCCGTGCAAATTCGCTCCCGGCGAATTTGTCCGGGCGCTTCGCGCCACCCTCTCCCACAAGGGGGAGAGGGCTGAAAGGATTACGTCGCTTCGCGACTATTTGTTTGTGAAGTGGCGCGCACGTTACTGCAAGGGCTAAATCATGACAAGCCGCGCGAAATGTGAATCTGTACAAAAAGCTACAAACTGATACCAAATGATCATTGAATGAGGGGCGTTCAGACGTTGTAATGCCTTCCAGCGGCCAACGTCACGTTTGCATGGTGGCGACCAGTGGATGGTCACGCTCGGGAAAGCAATTTTGACGTTGGCTGCTGCCAAAGCCTCTTTTTAGAGTCGCTTTGGGGTGTGCACCTCGCTGTTGTTCATTTCGATGAGTAACAGCTTTCAGGGAACCTGGTTTTCAGGTGGTTCGCGATTGCGAGGGCCGTTACCCAAAAGGTAACGGCCCTTTTTTCGTTTGCGTTTTTCACCAGATGAATTTTAGTAAAAAAAAGCCCGCGATAACGCGGGCTTTTTTATTCGGTCAGGCTTAGATCACGCCACGACGTTCCTGATCTTTTTCAATCGAGCGGAACAGCGCGCCGAAGTTGCCTTCGCCGAAGCCAAGGTCATTCTCGCGCTGGATGATCTCGATAAAGATCGGGCCGATGATGTTGCGAGTGAAGATCTGCAGCAGGTAACCGTTCTCGTTGCCGTCAACCAGCACTTGATGCTTGCGAATCCGCTGATGATCTTCTTTGACGTTCGGCACGCGGTCGAACACTTCTTGATAATACTCATCGTCGATATCCAGCGTTTCGATGCTGGTGCCGACCATTTTGTCGAGCGAGGCCAGAATATCGCGGGTACCGAATGCCAGGTGCTGTACGCCTGGGCCATCGTATTCACGCAGGTACTCGGCGATCTGGTCGCGATCGTCCTTGTTCTCGTTGATTGGAATGCAGAATGAGCCATCCGGCGAACGTAGCGCATATGACGTCAGGCCGGTTTTCACGCCTTTGATGTCGAAATAACGCACTTCATAAAAACCGAACACGTTCTGGTAAAAGTCCGACCATTTTTGCATCGTGCCTTTGTGCACGTTGTTGGTCAGGTGATCGACAAACAGGAAGCCTTTGTCCGGCTGGTTTTTCGGGTTATCGAGCGCAACGAAATCGGTGTCGTAAATCGTGCCTTTCGGGCCAAACTTGTCGATGAAATAAATCAGGCTGTCGCCAATGCCGTAAATCGCCGGATACGGCAAATCTTTATTGGTGTCATTGGCGGAACGGGCACCGCGGCGCACCGCTTCGTCATGGGCGAACTGAGCGTCGTCAACGCGCCAGCCCATTGAGGAAATGGCCGGGCCGTGCTTCTTGGCGAAATCACGGGTGAAGCCTTCTTTCTCATTGTTCAGCAGGAACTGGATATCGTTCTGTTTGAACAGCACGATGTCCTTGTCTCTGTGGCGACGGACTTTCGAAAAACCGAAATCCCAGAACAGCTTTTCCAGTTGCTCATTGCTCGGGCCAACGAATTCGGTGAATTCGATGCCGCGCAGGTTCAAAGGATTGGGCATGTTCTCGTTCATTAACAGTCTCCGGATCGGTAAGCAGAAAGCGGAAGGCTAGAAAGCCCGCGGTACGCACGCTGAACAAGCATGGACCATTGGATGCGCCGGCTCGGCGCGGACCGCTGTCAGATATGAAAGATATAGCTTAAGTAGCCCGAATCATCAAAAAAAGCATATTATTCCGTTAATGCCAATCGAATAAGCAGATAAAGATGAGCGTTGACCTGGAATCCTTAAAAGCGCTGGACATGGTGATCTCGGAGGGGAGTTTCGCCAAGGCTGCTGAGCGCCTGCACAAAGCCCAATCAGCCGTCAGTTACCAGATCCGCAAGCTGGAACAGGCATTGAACCTCGAGTTGCTCGATCGCGCCAGTTACAGGGCGCAACTGACCCCGGCCGGCGAGGCGGTGCTGGCCGAAGGCCGCAAGTTGCTGGCCAATGCCGGCCAACTGGAAGCCCTGGCGCATTCGTTTGCCAGCGGCTGGGAACCGAGCCTGATGGTCATCATCGACGGCATTCTGCCGTTGAATCCGATTTTGCTGGCGCTGAAGCAGATGGCCGATGCCCGGGTGCCGACCCGTATTCAGGTGAAAGTGGAATTTCTCTACGGCGTGCAATACCGCTTCGAAAAAGATCAGGCGGACATCATGCTGGTGAAAGACTACGAACCGCATCCGCTGTTGAAGTCTGAAGATCTGCCAACCATCGAATGCATTCTCTGTGTCGCCAAAGACCACCCTTTGGCCAAGCAAGTGGATATCAGCCTCTCTGAGCTGCAATCGCATATTGAACTGAGCGTGCAAGACTCCAGCGACCGTGGCGATGACCGCCATATGTTTGGTGGTGAACGGGTGTTCCGCTTATCCGGCTTTATCGCCAAAAAAGACGCGTTGCTGATGGGATTGGGGTTCGGCTGGATGCCGAAATTCCTGATTGAAGACGAGCTGGCCAGCGGTGAATTGGTTGAGGTGAAGTATCGCGAAGGCAGCCGTTATGAGTTTACCCCACGCCTCGTTAGTCGGGTCGACCGAGCCACCGGCAAGGCTTCACAGAAGCTGACCGAGGCGCTGAAGCAACATATCGCCGCGCGCCACGGTCATAGCGTCAGTTAACTACTCGTCGTCCGGTGCTTGGTCGTCAAACGTTTCGTCTTCGCCGTCCGGATCAATACCAATGCTGGTCCACAGCTCAGTGTTGAACGCAATGATCTGATCCAAATTGTCGTGAACGAACTTCATGTTCTTTTCGCCGTTGCCTTTCGGTGGCGTCAAACTCATGCCCATATGATCACGCATCATTTTGGCCCAGATCTGATAATAGGTAATGGTGCGTTCAATCACGGCAAATTGGCGAGTACTCATGCCATTTACCTTGATGATGCCGAATAACCCCTTTTGCTCGAAGAAAAGATGGGTGTCGTCGATAGACTTTAGTACCGGGTAATCCTGTCCGCCTTTTTGCAGCACATCCAGAATCGGTACCACACCATCTTTCTCGGTGAACATCAGCTTTTTGATTTTCTGGTATTCGGACAACAGTTTGGGGTTCAGTTGCAGCTGGTTCATTTCCGCCTGGTCGGCACCAGAAACCTGAAACGGGTTACCAGACATGCCCGTGTTGGCCTGAAGATGGAATGCGGCAAAAAGCGTTATGCACGCAAGCAAAATCCGTTTCATCGAATATGACTCCGTTGTCGATAGCAGAAAGCCGACGCGGATTTTACTGGCTCGGCGTGAACAATCCGTGAACGGAATCATGTTACTGGCACGCGATAAGTATTCAGCGTGCTTCGATTTTCTGTTTGCCGCAGCGTTCGCAGCGATAGGCGGTAACCAGCTTACCCTGTTTGACATCGAACTGATTCGCCGTCACTACTTGCCATTTATGAAAGCCTTCGCGACACAACGGACTTTGGCCCTTGTTGCGTTGCTGTTTGGCTTTTTTGAAGGAAACGACGTTGGACATGGCGGTAAGTTTACTGGCGAATCAGTGTGGCCTTGAAACGCGGTTTGCCGTCGCGCTCAAGATAATAGGTCAATTCGGTGCCCTGCTCGTTCAGTGATAGTGTCCAGACATTGGTGGCCGCCGCCGGGATAAGCGAAGCCGTGTAGGCGTCAGCCGGAAACGATTGCTGTAAAGCGCTGCCGCTATCGCTGGCCAAGCCACCGTACATCGTCACGTCGTCCGGTGTGCCGTCCTCATGTCGGTGATCATGTTTCAACTCCAAGCGTCCTTGCTGCCAGCGCAGCAGCCAGGTACGCGAACGATCTTCGCCAACGGAGAAAGGAATGCGAATTTCTTCAGGCGTGCAGTGCTTCAACGTGGCACGTAATTCCTTGCCGGCGAACGGATCAGTTTTGTCCATAGGGAACGCGGTTTGCCCGGAGAAACTTGCCCCGCACAATGTCGTTAGCCGCTGAAAGAATTGTTGCTGCGCGGTCAGTGGTGCAGCACCATCGGCCAATACATTTGCGCCACTAAATGTGAGTAGTAGGGCAAGCATCAGATGAGGAATGTTTCGCATGGCAAAGTCGCAGATGAAAGCGTGGCGCAGAGTATACGTCAACGAGCAGCAGTCCGCTGCCACATGAGCCCAATGGCCCAGTCGGCTTATGGTTAAAGTTTCTCGAAGTCGAGCTTGGCTGGATACTGTTCCGCTTCCAGCACCGGTAATGCTTTCGCGAACAGAAATCCCTGCACGCAGTCGCAACCAATTTGCTGTAGCCATTGCAGTTGCTCTGTGGTTTCCACGCCTTCCGCGACAACCTCAACGTCCAGGCTGTGACTCAAGGCAACCAATGCCTCGACGATGGCCGCATCTTTTGGCGACACCAAGGCGTTGGCGATGAAGGTGCGATCAATTTTCAGCGTGTCAATTTCGAACTGACGCAGATAAGCCAAAGACGAATAGCCGGTGCCAAAATCATCAATGGCAATTCGCACACCTTTCTTGCGTAGTGCCTGCAGCACGCGCTGACTGTGCTCAATATCATTCATCAGCGAGCTTTCGGTGACTTCCAGTTCCAGTTGGTGGGCGAACAGTTGATGCTCGTCGAGCAATTGGAAAACCAGATCGACGAGCTCGCTTTGGCCAAACTGCCGTGCAGAAAGGTTTGCCGACAACACCATGTCTTGCGGAAAGGTGTTACCCCACAAGCGGCGCTGATGGCAGATTTTCTCAATCACCCAACTACCAATGCGTGTGATCAAACCGGTTTCTTCCAATAGCGGCACAAATATTCCCGGCGAGACCAAACCCGCCTGATGATGTTGCCACCGCAGCAAGGCCTCGAAGCCTCGCAGTGTTCCGTCGCGCATCATGATCTGTGGTTGGTAATGCAGGACGAATTCTTCGGTGGCAACCGCCTGACGCAAACTTTCTTCCAGCATCAGCCTGGCGCGTGCCCGGCCATTCATCGCGGCGGTAAAGAAGCGGTACTGACCTCGACCTTCGGACTTGGCTTGATACATGGCCATATCGGCGGCTTGCATCATGCCGTCGACATTTTCCGAACAGTCGGGATAAGTCGCAATGCCAATGCTGGCGCTGACGGCTAATTTCAAGCCTTGAATTTCGATCGGTGTGGCCAGTGAATCCAAAATTTTTTCGGCGATGCGCGCGGCGTCTTCTGGTGTGTCCATGCTGTCGAGCACGATCGTGAATTCATCACCGCCCAATCGCGCCACGGTGTCGTAGGCGCGCGTGCATCGCCGCAATCGATCGGCCATCACACATAACAATTCATCACCGGCGGGATGTCCCAGTGTGTCGTTGATGCGCTTGAATCCGTCAAGGTCCAGGTACAGAACGGCCAGCGGTTTATGGGCTCGACCACTGCGCGAAAGCGAGGCCTGCAACGACTGCAAGAAACCATGACGATTGTATAGACCCGTCAAGGTATCCGTGACCGCCTGCTTGACCAACTGCTCCTGCAGTTTTTTCGGAATGCGATTATCCAAAAAGACGACGACGAGTCCTCGATGCGGCGCTGGTAGTGGCGCACAGCTCAGTGTGACCGGCAATTCCTGTCCTGATGGAGTAAACAATTGGGCGTCATGCGCGCGATAAGTCAGCTTCTTACGCCAGTGCTGAAAAAAGACGCTGTTCTCCCAGGCAATGATATTGCTATCGGGTGCGATGGCCAGGTGATGAAGCTGCTCGCCTTCGAGTGAATCCAGGTCGCACTGCAATAGCTCGCAAGCAGCAGGATTGGCATAACGAATCGAACCCTGTTCATCGACAACCAGAATACCTTCGGCAGCGGTGCTCAGAATCGCTGCGTAGTAGGAACGTGCTTCATCAAGACTGCGGTTCATGACCGACAAACAACGGCGTGACAGCTGCAACTCTTGCAGTACCGCCACTTTCTTGCGCAGCACCTCGGTATTGAATGGCTTGTAAATGTAATCAATGGCGCCGTGCTGGTATCCGCGCAGCATATTGCGTTCATCGGGCTGCGTTGCCGTGATAAACAAAATGGGGATCTCCCGGGTGCGCGGATTGGCTTTCATCAGTCGCGCCACTTCGTAGCCATCCATACCCGGCATTTGCACATCCAACAACACCAAGGTGATGTCATGTTCGAGTAACAACGACAACGCTTGTTCGCCGTCTTGTGCTTTCAGAATGATGCGTTCGTTGTCATTCAGCACTGCTTCCAGACTGACCAGATTCTCAGGTCTGTCATCGACCAGCAACAACGTCGGTTTTTGTTTCAGTTCCAATGCTTGCAACATCTCAAACTCCTTGGACGCGCTTCAACCAGCGAGCCAACATTTGTTGCATACTGGCCTCATCAACGGGTTTGGCCAGGTAATCATCCGCGCCGGACGCCAGGCATTTTTCCCGGTCGCCTTTCATCGCATGCGCGGTTACCGCGACAATCGGTACGGCCAACGAGTTTTCCTGTTTCAGAATTCGGGTGGCGGTGTAACCGTCCATGACCGGCATCGCCATGTCCATCAAAATCAAATCGAATGCGCGGTCTTTCGCCAGCGTATGCACCGCTTCTTGACCATTGCGTGCGACCACCACCTGCAGCTGAAATTTTTCCAGCAAGGCTGACATCGCATAGATGTTTCTGACATCGTCGTCGACCAGCAACACCCGAGCACCTTGCAGCAAGGGCATGATGGCAGCAGGCGGATCAAGTTTTGGCTCCGGTACAACACCACTCAAGAAGGGATGCACCGCATCCAGTAAGGCGCCATCAGAGCTGGAATTCTTGGCGACCAAACAGGCATGCAGTTGTTGAATTTGTCGCGATTCCTGTTCGGATAAATCCAAACCGGTGTGAATCACCACTCTGGTGTCGGTCAATGGTCGCTCATCCTGCAACTTTTGCAGTAACTCAAGCCCTGACATATCGGGTAGTTCAAGGTCCACAATCAGGCAGGCAAATCTTTCCTGGCGATACGCCAGCAGAGCGCTTTCGGCATCAGCGCAGGTGACAACCGACAAGCCCAGTTGTTGCAGAAGCTGCGCATAATATTCGCGTTCCGTGGCGTTATCCTCAACCAGCAGTACGTTCTTGCTGGCGACATTGTCGAGCAGTATCGTTTTCAGCAGCCGCTGCAAATCGTCATTGCGCACCGGTTTGACCAGGTAGTGCAACTGCTGGTCTTGCCAGGTTTTCGGTCCTTGCACGCAGGTCACGATGTGTACTGGTAGATGCTGCGTTTCCGGATTGGCGCGCACTTCTTTCAACACTTGCCAGCCACTGATATCCGGTAGCAACAAATCAAGAACGATGCCTTCAAAACGATGCTCTTGCAGTAGCTTGATGGCCTGCACGCCGCTGCTGGTCGCGTAACAGGTAAAGCCATATTGATTGGCCGTGTCAGACAGCACCTGCGAAAAGCCCGGGTCGTCTTCGACGACCAGAATGCTGGGCGCATTGGCTTTCGGCCCACTGATTTTGACCTCAGTAGTTGTCGTCGTTTTCTTGGCATCGCTAAGTGGAATAAATAAACGGAACGTGCTGCCGCCACCGACTCGACTTTCCAGCAAAATTTCACCGCCCAATAGCTCTGCAAGCTGGCGAGAAATGGTCAAGCCAAGGCCGGTACCGCCAAAGCGACGACTGGTGGAGCCGTCCGCCTGACGGAACGCCTGGAATATTGTTTCCTGTTGCTCGGGAGCAATACCAATGCCGGTATCCCGCACTGCGATACAGAGCGCACGATGATCGGGTGTGGCGATGATGTCGGTTTCGACCACCTTGATCTCGACGACAATTTGTCCTTGTTCGGTGAACTTGAGGGCATTCGATAACAGGTTGCGAATGATTTGTTGCAGGCGTTGGCCGTCGGTGTTGATGCTGCTTGGTACATCGTCATGAATGTCGCTGCGTAGCTGTAGGAATTTGGCGTCTGCCATGGCTTGGAAAGTGGACTCCAACTTCGCGACCATTTCCCGGACGTCGACATTTTCCATGATCAAGGTCATCCGTCCTGCTTCGATCTTCGACAAGTCAAGGATGTCGTTGATCAGACTCAGCAGATCACTGCCGGAGCGGTTGATGATGTCGGCGTGGTCGGTTTGCTTGCTGCTCAGATTTCCGTCGGCATTCAACTTCAGTTGCTCGCTCAGAATCAGAATGCTATTGAGCGGTGTTCTGAGCTCATGCGACATATTGGCCAAAAATTCGGATTTGTAGCGATTGGCCAATGCCAACTGTTCGGCTTGTTCACGCAGCTTGTGTTCCGCGGCTTTTCGCGCGGAGATATCGATAACGGCCGCTTGAATCAATCGCCGGCCACCGGCAATGATCGGCGCCAACCCCACTTCAACAGGTATCGAACGGCCGGATTTATGGCGCGCGAACAGTTCCCGATTACCGCCCATTTGTCGCTGTGTCGGCGCTTCGTGATAACTCTCGCGTAAGGTCGGATGATTCGGTCGCATTTGCTCCGGGATCAGCATTTCCACTTTTTCACCGATCAGTTCTGAGCGGGTGTAACCAAAAAGTTGTTCGCTTTGGCTATTGATCAGCTCAATCTCGCCGTCGGCATTGACCAGCACGATGGCATTGGGCGCGGCTTCAACCAGCATTTTGGCGCGCTCTTCAGCATGGCGACGCGCACTCAAATCGATAATCGAGCCAATGGTTTTAACACCGTACTCGGTTTGCACCGGGCTCAAACCAATTTCCACTGGCACTTCACTGCCGTCTTTTCGGCGCGCGAACAATTCCCGGCCACTGCCCATTTGTCGCGGTGACGGCGCTTGTTGAAACGCGTGACGCCAGCTTGAATGTTGAGTGCGGTAACGCTCGGGCAGCAGCAACTCAACAGACTGATTCAGCAACTCATCCCGACTGTAACCAAAAAGGGCTTCCGCCTGTGGATTGATCCATTCAATGCTGCCCTGGCTATCAACCATCAGCATCGCGTTGGGGGCGCCGTCCAGCAAGGTACGAAATCGTTCTTCCCGCTGCTGCAGTTGCTGGGTGAGTATGTCCCGTTGCTGCTGCATGCGAAAACGCTGGTGGAAATAAACGACCACCGCCAACGCAATCAACCCGGATAATCCAGTGCCAATCAAAACAATAAGCAGCGCACTGTTATTGTAAACCTGCTTCTCAAAGGCGGGCGTGCTGGAGAACTCCAGTTGCCAGGTTCGGCCAGCAAAGTTTAGCTGGCGCATAGCCATGTACTGCGGCAAACGCTCACCGGTTGTCGAATAAAACAATTTGCCGTCCTTAGCTTGCACGTCTTTCAAAGTCAGCGCCAGACGTTCCAGGCGACTTAGCAACGCGCTATTGATCAATTCAGGAATGCGGATCGCGCTATAGACAAAACCAAGAAAATGACTTTCCTGTGTGCTCGACAGTACCGACTTATCATGGATTGGCCAGAACAATGTCACTCCTGGTTCCGGTGATTCGGCGGTAAGCTGAACCAGCGTGACCGGCGCAGACATAATCGGCCGGCGTTCGCGTTGCGCTTGCTTCATCGCGGCCAACCGTGTTGGTTCCGAAGCCAAATCGAAACCCAGCACACGCAAATTATCCCAACCCGCCGGTTCGAGATAATGAATCGGGTAGTACTCATGCTCGGCATCTGGAGAAAGCGGCTGTATCGTATAGAGCGGGAATCCTTCCGCCCGCGTTTGCTCAACGTGAGCAAGAATGTCGGAAGTCGGTACGCGTGGTGTGAAGCCTATGCCTTGTAAGCCCGGATGGGTGGTGTCGAGTCGTAGCCTGGAAGTAAATTCTCGCCACTCTGCCCGAGTAACGTGGTCGGACGCGGAAAAGAAAGCCGAAGCGGCGCGCAAGATCACTTCATAGGATTGCATGTGCTGATTGAGCACCGAGACCAGTTCATCAACCTCTTTATTGAACTGCTGCTGGGCAATGGTCTGATCTTGCTGACTGGCATACCGCCAGATAATTGCCGTGGCCAGCAACAAGCAGCCGAACACCAGCAGAAATATCCCGGCCAGGCGCCAGAACGGGTGGCTTTTGAACGATTCCATGCTCGCCTACCTGATTTGTCGCAACGGACCGGTTAAGTTAAGCATTGTGAAAAGGTTTTTACCAATCAACGCCGTTATTACCGGTCGTCAAAATAATCTGCTGTAGTGCAGCAGTAATATGTCTGTACGTGATGGCGATTCTGAAATGAACGAATTCATTGTTTCCACAGTGCTCCACGTTGCAGCGCGTCACCGTAGTTACTTTTTGGTAAGTATTGAGCGGGCTTCCCAGTTATTATTTGCGTATCATGCTGGAGGCGGTACTCGTGGAAATGAATATGCGGTTGCCTAAGACGACGCGAGCCAGATGAAGCGAACGGCAATGAATGGCGAAAACGACAACCGATTTTGGTTGGTGATGGCGATATCTCATGCTCGGTGCGGAACGGTTGATTGAGGTCAAGCACACTTCACCCGTCCGGGCTTTTGCCTTGTTTTGCCGTGTGACATCAACCAGTATATGGCGATGCAACAACTGTGGATGTATTCAATTTTGAAGCCTGCGAAAGATAGACTCCTTATCGGTAAGCTGACGCGCGGTTTGGCGATTGTCGGATTTTCGTTCGGTTGCTTCACAGGCAATGCGCAAGCGGAGCAGATTCAGGTAGCCGTTGCCTCGAACTTCATGGCGCCAATGAAAGTGATTGTGGCGAACTTTGAACAGCGCACTGGCCATCACGTGCAACTATCCTTCGGTGCCTCCGGCAAGTTCTACGCGCAAATCAAGAACGGTGCGCCGTTTCACTTGTTTCTCTCGGCCGATCAGGAAAAGCCGATGGCGTTGGAACGTGACGGTTTGGTCGTGCCCGATAGTCGTTTCACCTACGCGCTCGGCTCGCTGGTGCTGTGGTCAAGCAAACCCGGATTTATCGATACCGAAGCCTCGGTGCTGCGTCGTGGCCAGTTCAATAAACTGGCTCTGGCCAATCCGAAACTGGCGCCGTATGGCGTAGCGGCAGTGCAAGTGCTGGAAAAGTTAAATCTACGGCAAACAACGGAATCAAAATGGGTGCAAGGCGAGAATATCGCCCAGACCTTTCAATTCGTCAGCACCGGCAATGCCGAGCTAGGGTTTATCGCGCTGTCGCAAGTGATCGACAACGGCAAAATCAAAACCGGTTCTGCCTGGCTGATTCCCGAAGAACTTTATCAACCGATTCGCCAGGATGCGGTATGGTTGCGGCAAGGCGAAAACAGCGAAGCGGCGAAAGCGCTATGGCAATTCCTGCAAACCGAATCCACGCGGCAATTGATCAAGCGTTACGGTTATCAAGTCGACAATGAGCAGAACTAAACACTTTCATGCAAACGAGTCATACTCGCGCAGGCTGGTATCCAGAACCATTGAAAACTGAAACCACGACAATGATGAATCTGTAATGTTTTCCGAAACCGATCTGTCCACTATCTGGCTAACGCTGAAACTGGCAACAACGGTTACCGTGCTGTTGCTGATCATCGGCACGCCTATCGCTTGGTGGCTGGCGCGTAGCCGTTCCTGGTGGAAAGGCCCGGTTGCCGCGATTGTGGCATTACCGTTGGTATTGCCACCGACTGTTCTCGGGTTTTATTTATTGTTGGCCATGGGCCCGCACGGTTTTATCGGCGAACTGACACAAAGCTTAGGGCTCGGTACCTTGCCTTTTACGTTCTGGGGTTTGGTCGTCGCTTCTGTTTTTTACTCGATGCCGTTTGTCGTGCAGCCAATCCAAAACGCGATGGAAGCGATTGGTGAAAGGCCGTTGGAAGTGGCATCAACATTACGCGCCGGACCTTGGGATCAATTCTTCTCGGTAGTGTTGCCGTTATCGAAGCCGGGTTTTGTCACGGCGGCGATTCTGGGCTTTGCCCACACAGTCGGTGAGTTTGGCGTCGTACTGATGATCGGTGGCAATATTCCGGGTGAAACCCGAGTCGTGTCAGTGCAGATTTATGATCATGTCGAAGCGCTGGAATACGGCCAAGCACACACACTGGCCGCCATCATGATTGTGTTTTCCTTTCTGGTACTATTGGCGTTGTATAGCTTTCAGCGCCGCAAACTCGCCGCTGGCATAAAAATGGGCGGCTGACCATGACCGAATCAAAAACCATCAACGCCCAGTTCCAATTGCATTTCGGCAGCGCCGATAGCGATGCCTTTTCACTGGATGTCGATCTGCAGATACCAGGGCAGGGCATCACCGCGATCTTTGGCGCCTCGGGTTCCGGTAAAACCACGCTGCTGCGTTGCATAGCCGGTTTGGAAAAAGCCCAACAAGGCGCACTCAGCATCAACGGCGAAACCTGGCAAAGCCACAATGTTTTTGTGCCGACTTATCAACGTTCGCTTGGTTATGTATTTCAGGAATCCAGCCTGTTCCCGCACTTGAGCGCCAAGGCCAATCTGCAGTACGCGATCAAGCGTGCCGCCAATCCGCCATCAGCAGAAACCTATCAACGAATCGTCACGATGCTCGGTATCGAGCCGGTGCTGAATCGCCGACCAGCGCAATTGTCCGGCGGTGAACGTCAACGCGTCGCCATTGCCCGAGCCTTGTTGGTTCAGCCCAAGTTGCTGCTGATGGACGAGCCATTGGCTTCACTCGACTACAAGCGCAAACAGGAAATCCTGCCTTACCTCGAACGCCTGCATGAATCACTCGATATCCCAGTGCTGTACGTCAGCCATTCGATAGAGGAAGTCACGCGCCTGGCTGATCATGCCGTAATACTCGAACAAGGTCGTGTTATCGCCGAAGGTGCTGTCGCGGAAGTGTTCTCGCGTATCGATTTGCCAACGCAAACCGAAACCGATGTCGGCGTTATCCTGCAAGGCCACATCCGTGAACGCGACCCACAATGGCATTTGGCCCGTGTTGAATTCGATGGTGGCTCGTTATGGGTACGCGACGGCGGCGATGAACTGAACAAACCGGTACGGGTAAGAGTGTTGGCCAAAGACGTCAGCTTGGCGCTGGAGAATCACGAAGACACCAGTATTCTGAATCGATTGCCTGTTATCGTTGAAGAAATTGTCTGTGACATTGATGAGGCGACGTCGTTGGTGCGTGTAAGAACTAATGAAACATGCTTACTAGCCCGCGTTACCCTTCGTTCGGTTGCACATATGCAACTGATACAAGATAAAGCAGTCTGGGCACAAATCAAATCTGCAGCGATTGTTTGTTGAAGTGGAAACCTGTCTGGAGATGTGATTGTGATTTTCTGAGACTTTCGCTAAATGAAGTTTAGATGCCTCTTGATTTTAATATGGGCGATCAGGGTAAATACAAAGTTTTATTTATTGACTGGGTATAGCTTGTGGTGCCTTTCCCACCAAACGAGAAAGAAATGGGCTTGAACAATGTAGCCCCAAGCGCGTTTTGTGCCTCCCAACCGAAACCTAAATGCAGTATCGAACTGCTCAAGTCCTAGTTTTCGCCAGCGCCTTCTAGCCTCTTTTATTAGGCTTGCCACATCCTGATCGTGATGCATTTTATGACTGGAGCCTGATGATAAATGGTCTATCTCAGCCCAAGTTTTTCGAGCGAATTCTTGAAAGGATGGTGCTATGTCGTTGTCCCATTCTTCATTGCTCCACTCACGTGGCTCGTGCCAGCTCCACTTTCCCTCTTTATCTGCACCTGTAATACACCAAGTTACGAGTTCGCCGTAACGTGAGCCATCTTTGGCTGCTTTAGGAGTGTTCGTGACATTTTCATTTACGCTTGGAGCTATATGGGGTTGCTTGGTGTCATCAACGTTCACGACTATCTTTGGACGTTCAAGATTGTGAACTTTCTCTAGCTGTTTTTCCTTGCTCTTTTCAAACTGAAGAAGCTTTTGTGCTTTACGTGCAATACGCTCTTCACTCTTTTTTCCCATAAACGTTTTATTCTTTAGAGTGAAGAGTAATATTCGTGGATTGCACTAAGAGAGATTTCTGCATTGGAAGGGGCTCCAATGGGCGTATCACCTCTGGCTTTGAGCCAAGGATCTTCTTGATGAGTGAGATTACTTAACCATTGAGCAGTCTTGTCGCCATAGAATTCTAGAACTTTCCCAATATTTTCTTTTTCCGTTTTAGAAAGGTTTGTGGCGTTACCGTCCCTGAAAAAAGACTTGTCGACTTTGAATTGTCCTCTGTGTTTGTCGTAAATGGCAGGCAAAACAGGGCCATTTGCCCAAGCTTCAAACATATCTGGGAACAGAGGTTGCTCCTCCCAGACCAAGTGCCAAGCTTGCGCGTAATACATTAATTTCTGGAGTTTCATCGCAGACATTTCACCTTGCTTTTCGGTGATATATCTTGCGACATCATAGATTGTTGCCATGAATGCGCTCCGTCTCCAGCTAATCTCCGTAAAGAGTATAGTGCGCTTAACGCTTCTGATAAGCAATAAATTGGTGGGCCCAGCAGGACTTGAACCTGCGACCAATCGATTATGAGTCGACTGCTCTAACCAACTGAGCTATGGGCCCTGAAAGAACGCCAGCCCGAATGGGCTGGCGCGCAAGTTTATGAAAAGTCGAAAGGGCTGTCACCCTTTCTGTGCGGCTTACTCGTCGAGGAAGCTGCGCAGGCGATCGGAGCGGCTCGGGTGACGCAGTTTGCGCAGGGCCTTGGCTTCGATCTGACGGATACGCTCGCGGGTGACGTCGAATTGCTTGCCGACTTCTTCCAACGTGTGGTCGGTTTGCAGGTCGATACCGAAACGCATACGCAGCACTTTCGCTTCGCGGGCAGTCAGGCCTGCCAGCACTTCGCGGGTGGCTTCACGCAAGCTCTCGCTCATCGCGACATCGACCGGGGATTCGGTGGCGGTGTCTTCGATGAAATCGCCCAGATGCGAATCTTCATCGTCACCGATTGGGGTTTCCATCGAAATCGGTTCTTTGGCGATCTTCAGCACTTTGCGGATTTTGTCTTCCGGCATTTGCATGCGTTCGGCCAACTCATCCGGGGTCGGCTCGCGACCCATTTCCTGCAGCATTTGGCGGGAAATGCGGTTCAGCTTGTTGATCGTTTCGATCATGTGCACCGGAATACGGATGGTGCGCGCCTGGTCGGCGATCGAACGGGTGATGGCCTGACGAATCCACCAGGTCGCGTAAGTCGAGAATTTGTAACCGCGGCGGTATTCGAATTTATCGACGGCTTTCATCAAGCCGATGTTGCCTTCCTGAATCAGATCGAGGAACTGCAGACCACGGTTGGTGTATTTCTTGGCAATCGAGATCACCAGACGCAAGTTCGCTTCGACCATTTCTTTCTTGGCGCGGCGGGCTTTCGCTTCGCCGATCGACATGCGACGGTTAAGGTCTTTGATGTCCTGAATGGTCAGGCGGCTGTCTTCTTCGATTTGCGCCAGTTTTTTCTGGGCGCGGCGAATGTCTTCACCGAAATGTTCCAGCTTGGCCTGATATTCCGATTTCGCTTTTAATTGGGCATCGAGCCACTTGGTGTTGGTTTCGTTGCCAGGGAAGGTCGCGATAAAGGTTTTGCGCGGCATGCCGGCTTTTTCGCAAGCCAAACGCATGCACAGACGCTCTTGCGTGCGCACGGTGTCGGTCAGCTTGCGGGTGCGGTTGACCAGGCGATCGAATTGCTTCGGCACCAGTTTCAACTGCAGGAATTCATCGGTCAGCGCGCTCAAGGCGGCTTCAGTGTTCTTGTGGTTACGGCCGTATTTTTTCAGCGCCGCCATCACTTTTTCCTGCGCTTCGCGCAGGGCCGTGAAGTGGGCTTTGGCCTCTTCCGGATCCGGGCCGGTGTCTTGTTCTTCTTCTTCGGCGCTGTCATCGTCGTCTTCGTCGTCGAGCTCTTCTTCGCTCAATTCCGAGCCCACGTGCGCGGCAGCGGTTGGGGCTTCTTCGAACAGGCTGTTCAGATCGATAAAGCCGGAAATGATGTCTGGCAGACGTACTTCGCCAGCCAGGAAACGATCGAATTCATCAAGCAGATATTGCGAGGTGGCCGGATATTCGGCGACAGCCATCAATACTTCACGCAGACCTTCTTCGATGCGCTTGGCGATTTCGATTTCGCCTTCGCGGGTCAACAGTTCAACGGTGCCCATTTCGCGCATGTACATACGCACTGGGTCGGTGGTGCGGCCGACTTCTTTATCTAGCGTGGCGAGGGCTTGGGCGGCTTCTTCAGCGGCGTCTTCGTCGGCCGGCTGGTTTTCCGACATCAACAGTTGGTCGGCATCCGGGGCGACTTCGAATACCTGGATACCCATGTCGTTGATGATGCGGATGATGTCATCGATCTGTTCTGGATCGATGATGTCGGAAGGCAAGTGGTCATTGACTTCGGCGTAGGTGAGGTAGCCTTGCTCTTTGCCTTTGGCAATCAGCAGCTTCAGCTGTGATTGTTGCTGTTCATCGGCTTCAAAATTGTCAGTGCTTGCCATTCGGATACGACCTGCGACGGGATGAGAAGTGACGAGGCGTGGAGGGTAAACCTGCGCGCCAAAACGTGTTCCGAGCCTTTCAGTTTAGACCGGCCTGCTCGAAAAAGCCGCGAATTATACACGAACCGGCACTCGCCTAGCGAGCGCGGGGAGGAATATGTGCTTTCGGGATGTACCAGTATCTGGGGACGAGGGCCGTGAAATTCAACCGCACCGGCGCTCAGGGACTTAGCGAGCACTCCAGAGATCGTTGCCTTCGTTTGCGCCAAAGCCGCAACGCCGACCAGGCCAGAAACAGGCTGCCGATGCTGCTGAGTGCCAGCACGATCTGGTAGCCAAGGCCACCGACTTTGCCGGCATGCAACGGGTACATGGTGTTGGCAAGTCGGGTGGCCGGGCCGACGGTGCGAACATCGTAGAGACTGAGCACTTCGCCGCTGCCCGGATGCAGTTGCACGCCACCACGGCCGTTCGGGTGCCATTCGTCCGGCACCTGCAGGCGTAGCGTCAATGGCTTATCGGGCCCGGCCGGGCGGCTGACCATCGTCAGCCGGGCGTCGGGTATCGCTTGCGTCCCGGCGGCAAGCAGCGTTGCCCAGGGCAGCATCGACTCGGTGGGTGACGATAGCGTGCTGATCGGCGCCGGTGCCTGTTTGCTATCGACGCTGGCAAGCCAGCGGGCCGGAACACCATGAAAGCTCAACATCAGGCCGGTAACGACGGTCAGGCCGAGCAAGAGGCTGAATATCAGGCCGGTGCTGCGATGGCTGGTATACCAGCGGGCGATACCGCCTTGCTGCCAGCGCCATTGCAGCATTTGCGACCAGCGCTGGGCCCGTGGCCAGGACTGATAAAGGCCTAGCAACAGCAGCAGAAGGCTGCCGATAGAAACAAAGCCGAGCACGGTATCCCCGAACTCGCCAAGTAAAAGATGGTGATGCAGCGATTCGGTGAACGCCAGCCAATCGGTGTCGGTGTCGCGGGTCAGCAGCCATTGGCCGTCGAGCGCGTAATACCATTTCTGTTCACCGCGATAGACCAGGTAATAGGGCTGATCCGGTTCCGGCAGGCGCACGGTGCGCCAGTCCGGCAACTGCTGATCCAGGTGCGCAAGAAAATCCGCCGTTGGCAACGTCGACGTCGGCGTCAGCAGCTGTGGATATTGAATGTGAAGCAGCGGGTTTTTCCATAACAAAATGGTGCCGCTGATCACGAGGATCAGCAGCACCATGCCGACGCTCCAACCGAGCCAGCGGTGCAAACGCTGGCTTATTGTGCGTGAGGAAAAACCTGAGCGCCTTCGTTTAGCCGTCATGCGACTCTGGCTTAGAAATCATGCGACCAGGTGACGCTGAACGTGCGACCACGACCGGCAAAATACTGATCATTGCGACCGACCACCTGAGCGTAATGGGTGAAATAAAACTCATCGCTCAAGTTTTCAATTGCGAAGCGGTAGAGGCCATGAGCGGTTTGCCAGGACAGTAACCAATCCAGCGTTTGGTAGCCTTCGAAATCGAAGTTGCCGGCCGAGTTCTGAATGTCGCGATCAAACAGATAATTCCACTGCAGACGCTGATTCACCGTGTCGGAAATATCAAACTGCCAGTACAGATTGGCACGTGGTGGTGCGACATCGAGATTCGACATTTCGCGATCGACATTGCCATCGCCATTACTATCGTATTCACCGCGCAGATAGGCATACATCAGACCAATGCTGTGCTGATCATGCAGTGCCCAAGTGGCGTCGAGTTCCAGCCCCTGAATCTCGGTGGCTTCGCGCGCGACGCGGTAAAAGCCGTCGCTTTCCAATTCGAAACGGGTGCCGAGATCGGCGCGTGAATCAAACAGGCTGAGCGCGATGCGCCAATCGCCCTGCTGAAAATTGACGCCGATTTCGCGGTTCTCGGTGACAATCGGTTGCAGGTCGAGAAAGCTGTCGACGTCCTGTCCGGAGACGTTGACGGCGCGCAGAATGCGTCCGACATCGGGCATGCCGAAGCCTTCGTTGTACGAGGCGTAAACGCGCCACGGCGCACTGATTTGCCAGACCGCGCCAACGTTGACCAGCGTTTCGCGGAAATCCGGTTCACCGCCATCGACCGAGGCATTGCCGGCGGCCCAAATCGTGGTGAAATCATCGACGGTCAAGGCCGAGCGTTCATGACGCAGGCCGGCGCTGAAATGCCAGTCGCCGAGCTCGTAACCCCACTGACCAAACACGGCGAGATTGCGGTACTCGGTTTTCGGTACCCACAGGCGATCGGTGTGTACCAAGCCCTGATAGGTCTCGTCATTGAGCCAGTCGATACCGGTGACGAAGCTGATATCAGCGTGGAAAAATTCGGCGTAACTTTGCGTCAGTTTGGCGCCTTGTTTTTGCGAAACGTTCTGCGATTGATCGAACAGGTTTGGTGCGATGCGCGGGTCCTGAAAAATCGCAAAACGACCACCGCCGAACAGGCCTTGGTATTCCTGATCAAACAGTTGCAGGCTGAGCACGCCACCGGCCAGTTGCTGGTGTTGGTAATCGGCAGTCACGGCCGAGATTTCCACTTGCGGTGGCCGGCCTTCCGGGCGTTCCTTGATCGCGGTCGTGGCGATGCCGAGTGTGCGGCTGCCGTTGACGGCGTTGTAGTCGTAATGACTTTCCAGTGTGTAGCGGCGAGCATTCAGGCGCAGCGTCTGTTGCTCGCCAATCCAGCCGAGGCGCAGGAACAGGTTGTCGTCCTTGGCATCTTCCAGATCGCCCTGAATAGGGTCTGGACCGATCGGGTTGCCGCGGCCGTCAAACTGGATGCCCTGATCCTGGTAATGACCGGCAGCCGAGAATTCCCACTGGCCCTGGCGCGCTGACAGCATATAGCCAATGCCATAGCCGAGGCCGTCGGTGTCGCCATCATCGGGCAGGCTGACGCGGGCTTGGGCACTTTGCATGACACCATCTTCCTGCGGTTTTTTGGTGATGATGTTGATGATGCCGCCGGTGGCGCCCATGCCTTGAATGGCGCTGGCACCATGCACCACCTCGATGCGTTCAATCATGAACGGCGCCACCGTGTGGGCGTCGCGGCCATCGTCGCGCAGCGGCGTCGATTGCGGTACGCCGTCGAGCAGGTACAGCGGGTTACGGCCCCGGAACGATTCGCCAACGCCGGACAGTTTCTGGCGGTTCGGGGAAAAGCTCGGGATCAGGTTACCAAGGATCTGCGAGACATCCGGGCTCAGCGCGATCTGCTGGCGCAGGGTTTCGCCTTCAATGACGGTGATGGTTTGCGGCAAGGTCGCGGCCGGGGTTTCGACTCGGGTGGCGGTGACGACGATGACTTCGGCATCGGTGGCGGGAATCAGTTTGTCGTCGGCCTGGGCCGTGGCAAGGGCCAACGCGATGGCGGAACCAACAAAGGAAAGGCGGTGTACAGCGTTCATAAGCACCTACTGGGTCGTTTTTGTTGGCGCGAATGATAATGAATATTATTTAGTTACTCAAATGAAACCAATTATTGCTTATTGATTTACCGCAAGCATCAGGACTTTTTTTGCAGTAAGGCGATGAAACGGGCTTTTTCCTCGGCGCTGGCAAGACCCGCGCGCATCCGCGCTTCCAGCAATCGGGCTTCCGGGTCGACGGTGGCCTCATTCGCTTCGATCAGCAGCTTTTTCAGGGCATCGACAAACACCTTCGCATGCGCGGCTTCATCACCTTGGATTTCCCAGCCGGCGAGTTGATGCAGGCTGTTTTCGTAAGGCTCATTGGCGAACAGTGACAGTAGTGCGCCGGTGCTGATGCCGGGCTGTTGGCGCAGGCTGCCGACGATACGCAGCAGCACTTCAGCGCCATTGAGTTTGCTCAAAGCGGGTTCTTGCTCGACGGCAATTTGGTCAACAAAAGCCGGGTGTTGCAGCAACAGCGCGATCACGGTGCGCATTGGCGTCATCGTCAGCGGTCGCGGCTTTTGCACCGGGCGGCGCTGGGGAGTGGGCGTTGGCGCGGCAACCGGGGCCGCCGTCACCTGCAAACCAATACGTTCGTTCAGCGTTTGTTCCAGCAGTGCCTTGAACACCGGGTCGCTGGCCTTGGCAATAATCGGTTTGGCGAGCCCGGCCATCCGGGCCCGGCCATCGAGGCTAGCCATATCGCACTGGCTTTCCAGCTCCCGAAACAGGTAGTCGGAAAGCGCAAGTGACTGCTCACTGACGCGCTGCTCAAAGGCTTCTTTGCCTTCCTGGCGCACCAGTGAGTCTGGATCTTCGCCTTCAGGCAAAAACAGAAAGCGCACCTGTTTGCCTTCTCGCTGCAGCGCAATGGCATGGTTCAGTGCCCGCCAGGCCGCGGTGCGGCCGGCCTGATCGCCGTCAAAGCAGCAAATCACTTCCGGGCAATAGCGGAACAGCGTATCGAAATGGGCGGCGGTGGCGGCCGTGCCGAGCGCGGCGACGGCATTCGGTATGCCGGCCTGGGCCAATGCCACGACGTCCATATAGCCCTCGACCAGCAGCATCCGGGTTTGCGAAACCTTGTGTTGCTTCGCTTCGAACAGGCCGTACAACTCGCTGCCCTTATGGAATACCGGGGTTTCCGGCGAGTTCAGGTATTTCGGCTCGTCGTTGCCGAGCACCCGGCCGCCAAAGCCGATAACCCGGCCACGGGCATCGCGGATCGGGAACATCAGCCGTTCGCGGAAACGATCGTAATGCTCGCGGCCATCACGACTCTTGCCTTCCTTGCGGATCAGCATGCCGCCAGTTTCCAGCAGCTCGACCCGTTTGGCACTGGTGCCGAGCGCGTTCAGCAGCCGGTCCCAGCCGGGCGGCGCATAGCCAATGCCGAAGGCTTTTGCGGTTTCGCCGGACAGCCCGCGTTTTTTTAGATAAGCGATGGCAGGGCCTGAATCCGGGCCGCGAATTTCATTCTGAAAATGCGTGCTGGCTTCAGCAAGGATGCCGTAAAGCTCCTGACGCAAACCGGCCTGTGGGTCACTGCCTTGCTCGCGAGGCACCTCAATGCCGACCCGCTCGGCCAAGGCTTCAATGGCCGTTGGAAAGTCGATGCGGTCGTATTCCATGACAAAACTGACGACATTGCCGGAAACGCCGCAGCCAAAGCATTTGTAGAACTGCTTGCTTTGCGAGACCGAGAACGACGGGGTTTTTTCGCCATGGAATGGGCAGCAGGCCCAGTAATCCTTGCCCTTCTTTTTCAGGCTGATACGGCTTTGCACCACATCGATGATGTCGACGCGGGAAACGAGGTCCTGGACAAAGCTTTGCGGGATCAGACCAGCCACGGGCTACTGCGGGTGAACGAACGGGTGCTGATCATGCCGAGTCTGTCTGCCCATAGCAAACTGGACGCATGGCATTCACATGATATTTTCCGGATGTGGCCTGACGTTGGCGGCGACCGGAAACACGAAACGGTGCAGCAGCAGAAGCACCGGTAACACCGCCAGCACCGTCGTCGCGATATCGGCGAAGCTGTGATACTGCTGATAGAGCATCAGCATGAAATACAGCACCAGCGAGGCGGCAATGGCCCAGGCCATGCGTCGATAGGCGAGGATAAGGTAACTGACCAGCACCAGCGAAACCGCCGTGTGGGTGCTGTAATCAAGGCCGAAACGCGGCCAGAACCGCCAGGCCTGATCGGCAAACATCAGCGTGTAGACAAACACCAGCGAGCTAAGCAGAAACAAGCCTTCCTGCAAGGCATGACGCCAACCGTTTTTGCGCGTCGACAGAGCCAGCGCGATCAGCGCCAGAATGAAAAGCAGCGGCGTATAGGCATCAGCAATCTGATCCCATTGTTGGTAGCTCAGCATCAACGGAGGCGGCGCTTAGCCGCCGAGTTTGGCTTTGATTTGGCCGGACAGCGCGCCCATGTCGGTGCGGCCCTGAACCTGCGGTTTCAGATGGGTCATGACCTTGCCCATGTCTTTCATGCCGGCGGCACCGGTTTCGGTGATGGCATTGGCGATCAAGGTTTGCAGTTCGGCGTCGGTCAACGGCTCTGGCAGGTAAACCTGCAGCACTTCGATTTCGGCTTGCTCGCCGGCGGCCAGTTCCGGCCGGTTGGCGGCTTCGTACTGTTTGATCGATTCGCGACGCTGTTTGATGGCTTTTTCGATGACAGCAAGAATGCCGGCGTCGTCGAGTTCGACCCGGTTATCGATTTCTAGCTGTTTGATGGCGGAGTTCAGCAAGCGTAAGGTGCCAAGACGGACCTTGTCCTGGGATTTCATGGCCGCCTTGATGTCCTCATTCAGTCGAGCTCTCAAGGATTCGGCCATGATGTTCTCCTCGTTGGAGCGGCAGCTGTTTTAGTACAGGCGCTCTTTGCGGATGGTTTCGCGCGACAGCTTCTTCTGGTGACGTTTGACGGCAGCGGCTTTCTTGCGCTTGCGCTCGGAAGTGGGTTTTTCGTAGAACTCGCGTGAGCGGACTTCAGCCAGCGTGCCAGCCTTTTCACAGGCGCGCTTGAAACGGCGCAGGGCAACGTCAAATGGCTCGTTTTCTTTGACCTTTACGTTCGGCATTACAGAACCTTGAAGTGTTGAGACCATATGGCAGGCCGATCAGGGCCATACCGGAAAGGGCAGGCATTCTAGCCAAACAGCGGTCAGGATGCAAAAGGATCTTGGCGAAATTCTGATCAGCGTTAGAATACCGGCCCTTTTAGGCCGAACCAGCGGAAAATCCGGCATTTATGCGTGTTTTGGGCATTGAAACCTCCTGTGACGAAACCGGCGTCGCGCTCTATGACAGCGAGCGCGGCCTGCTGGCCGACGCCCTGTACAGCCAGGTCGCGATGCATGCCGAGTACGGGGGCGTAGTGCCGGAACTGGCCTCGCGCGACCACGTCCGCAAGCTGGTGCCACTGATCCGGGAAGTGCTGGCCAAGGCCAATCTGACTTCTAAAGACGTCGACGGCATTGCCTACACCGAAGGGCCGGGCCTGATCGGCGCGCTGCTGGTCGGCGCCTCGGTTGCCCGTTCGCTGGCCTTTGCCTGGAATGTGCCGGCCGTCGGAGTGCATCACATGGAAGGGCATTTGCTGGCTCCGATGCTGGCCGATGACAAGCCGGATTATCCGTATGTCGCCTTATTGGTCTCCGGTGGCCATACCCAGTTGTTCGACGTACAGGGCTTGGGCCAATACCAGTTGCTCGGCGAATCGCTCGATGATGCTGCCGGTGAAGCCTTCGATAAAACCGCGAAGCTGATGGGCCTTGGTTATCCAGGCGGCGCGGTGTTGGCGAAAAAAGCCGAAGCCGGCAGAGCAGGGGTTTACACGTTTCCGCGTCCGATGATCGACAGGCCAAACTGTGATTTCTCTTTTTCTGGACTGAAAACCGCGGCGTTGCTTGCCTGGCAGGACAGTGATCGATCCGAGCAGGCGATTGCCGATATCGCCCACGCGTTTCAACTGGCCGTGGTCGAAACGCTGGTGAAAAAATGCCAGCGTGCCTTGAAACAAACCGGGCGCAAACGTCTGGTCATAGCTGGTGGCGTCAGCGCCAATCTGGAGCTGCGCACTCAGCTCGATATCATGCTGAAAAAACGTAGTGGCAAAGCCTATTTCCCGCCTTTGAAATACTGCACCGATAACGGTGCGATGATCGCCTATGCTGGTTGTCAGCGGTTGTTACGCGGTGAGCAGATGGATTTGGGGATTAGCGCCAGGGCGCGCTGGCCGATGGTCGAGTTGCAGTAGTTTTTATTTTCAACTCCGCAAAGCTTTTGACCTGATGGTTTGCCGGGTCGCGCCCCGGCAGGCGCCTCACTTTCTTTGCTCGCGCGAAAGAAAGTAAGCAAAGAAACGCGCCCCAACTGCGCCAGAAGACTTTTGCAGCTTCGACAAGGCAGTTCCGGCAACGACATGATTCCAGCTCGGGCCGCGCTGACTCGGCATCCATGCCTCAACAGCGCTACAACCGCTGTCCCTGCGGTTGTACCCGGCTTACATCACGTCGTTGCCGGCTGGCGCAGACGGGGACCCCGATTTCTTCTTTTCTATTTTATTTGCTTCGAAAATAGGCATTTATCGAGGTATGGTTTTAAAGTCTTTGACTTCAAATACACATTCATCATCGTAAACGGCGCGGCTCCAATCGATTTGAATCATGGTTGGAAAGCCATGGGTTTTATCGTAACGGATGTGAAGCGTGTCAGCTGTGAGTACAGCCCGCTCAGCTAACTCAAATAGCGAGCCAATAGTTTCGGGCTTGTTATTTTTGGCGTAATACGTTTCTTTACCAGACTCCACGACAACAATGGTTTCATTAACCTCCATACATCCTGACTCTATGCGATAAGAGAATGATGCCGGTTGGGTGGCTTTCCAATGCTCTCTTTGTGCTTTTACTTCAGAAATGGTATGAGTATTCGTAACCCAGAAATAAGCGGTATAAAACGACAGCAAAAGCACGACGATGAACGACATGCCGAGAAACACAGAATAGGGATTTTTGGTATCCAGCATCGTCACCCCTCAGTTTAAATTGTTTCTCAAGACTTGCGGATTGAGCGTGGCGCTATTTCGGCTCAGATTTCTTTTGTCCCAGTTTATTTTCTTTTCCCTGCATCAAATTCCGAATATTGCTCTGATGCCGATAAATCAACAACACGCTGAGCAGCACCAGCGGTACGGTATATTGCGGCCAGTAAAACGCGGCCAACACCGGTGCAGCGGAAAACGCCGTCAATGCTGCCAGTGACGAGTAACGGAACAACACGGCCATCACCAGCCAAATGGCCGTCAGTAATAATCCGAGCCGCCATTCCAGCGCGTAGATGACGCCAAAACCGGTGGCGACACCTTTCCCGCCTTCAAAGCCGAAAAAGATCGGGTATAAATGGCCGAGAAAAGCGGCGAGTGCGGTGGCGGCCAGCCAGTAGCCTTCGACGCCGAAGACATGAGCCAGCACAACCGGGATAACCCCCTTGATTGAATCGCCGGCAAGGGTAATCAGCGCGGCTTTTTTGCCGCCAATCCGTAACACGTTGGTGGCACCGGGATTCTTCGAGCCTTCCGAGCGTGGGTCCGGCAGGCCCATCAGTTTACAGGTGACGATGGCGGCAGATAGTGAGCCGCACAGGTAAGCGAAGAGCACGAAGCCAATCTCAAGTATCATTATCGTTTTGCCGGTGCAGAAAAACCGGCGCTCAGTATACCGGCGCAAGGCAGCAAGATGGATACCATTTATTTACGTGACATTGAACTTCAGGCGACGATTGGCGCGTATCAGTGGGAGCAGCGCATTGAACAGAAGCTGATCCTGAACTTAAGTTTGGCGGTTGATTGCCAGGCCGCCGGCAGCAGTGACGATCTGAACGACGCGCTCGATTATGGCGCGGTACTGGCGACGGTGCAGGCGCTGATCAAAGACAAGCGCGTTGCCTTGATCGAAAAACTGGCGACGCTGATTGCGGATGAGATTCTGTGTCATTACCCCGTCGTGCAGACCGTAATGGTCGATTTGGCGAAAGTGTTTATCTTCCCGAACGTACCGCGGGTTGGCGTGGTGCTGACGCGTGGGCGCAACGCGTGAATCTGCCGGTCGGCTACTTGATCGGGCTCGGTAGCAATATCGCGCCGGCGCAGAATATTCCGGCGATGCTGGCCGGGCTGCTTGATATTCACCCGCGACTGATGGTCAGCCGCATTGTGCGCACGGCGCCGAAAGGCATCGATTCGCCGCACGATTTTCTCAATGCCGTGGTGTTTTTGCCGGTCGACATGCCGGCCGATGAATTGAAACAACGCACCAATGCCATCGAAGCAAAACTTGGTCGTGATCGCTCGCGGCCGGATAAGAAACTGATCGATCGCACGGCCGATATCGATTTGCTGCTGCGCACCGAACCGGGCCAACGCGATGAGCGGCTCGATCAAATCGAATCCTATTTATTGCCGCGGGCAAAAGAGATGTTTGACTACATCGCCGGCCGGCCGACGCCAGCGGTTACGCCCGGCACCCAAATCGAAACGGTGATGCTTGATGGTTGTACCTTAGGTCAGACGCCGGCCACCATCGACAGGGATGATCGCGCCGGTCTGATACGGGTTATCGAGCAGCGCTGAAGCGGCTTTGACGATTGGTTCCGGTCCTGCTTCAAAACCCAGAAGCGTTTCACTGAGCACTGCTTTTTTCGCTGCCTCGCTATGCCATTCCTTGAACAAAATCGGTCCCGGTTGAATGACATTGACCTTGATTTTCGGCGCCAGCTGTTTGGCAAATGACAACGACAGATTTTGCAAACCGGCTTTGCTGGCGCAGTAAACGTCGTAGACCGGATTCGGATTATCGGCATAGATATCGGTGATATGAACGATATCGCTGACTCGACTGCAAGCACGCAGCAGCGGAATCAACGCCGTGTTGATCTGCCACGGCGTGCGCATGTGAATGCGATAAAACTGATCGAACTGCGGTAATGCCTGTTCAGCATCGGCATGGGTTTTGGTGAACGCCGATGCATTGTGAATGATCGCGCGCAGCGAGCGGCATTGGCTTTCGATCTGCGCACACATCTGCTGCACGCTGTCCTCATCTTCAAAATTGGCCTGTACCATCAAGGCGCCGCGCTGGCGCAATTTTTCGCATTCGACTGATTCGCGATGGTGATGACCGATGACCGGATGGCCTTGGGTCAGAAAATACTCGGCCAACGCATAACCGACCCGGCGCCCGGCACCGGTAATGAAAATCATGTCATCTTGCATGGCTGCGCTCCCGTTTGCTCGCCGACAGTATACGTAAAGCCGGTTGGCGTGGATGATTGAAGATCAGGTCAACCAGCAATCGGAACGACGGCCGGCGAAAAAGTCCGCGAGGTTCTGCATGGTTGTGTCAGCAATGTTCTGCACCGCTTCGCGGGTGAAGAAACCCTGATGACCGGTGATGAACACATTCGGGAACGTCATCAACCGGGCCAGTACATCGTCATTCAGGATTTCGCCGGAGCGATCGGCAAAGAACACACCGGACTCCTGTTCATAGACATCGAGGCCAACGGCGCCGATATGACCAGACTTGATCCGTTGAATCAGCGCCTTGCTGTCAATCAATGCACCGCGTCCGGTATTCAGCAAAAACACACCGGGTTTGGTCTGCGCCAGCGTCTCCGCATTCAGAACATGGTGGGTGTGTTCATTGAGCGGACAATGCAGGCTGATGACATCACTTTGCTGTAATAGTGCTGGCAGCGAAACAAATTGAATGCCGAGTTCGGCCGCATACGGATGTTGTTGCACATCATAAGCGAGCACCGTGCAACCAAAGCCGCGCATGATCCGCGCAAAGGCCATACCGATCTTGCCAAGGCCAATGATGCCGATGGTTTTGCCATGCAGATCAAAACCGAGTAAGCCTTTCAGCGAAAAGTTCTGTTCGCGCACCCGCACCCAGGCCCTGTGCAATTTGCGGTTCAAGGTCAGCAACAAACCGACGGTATGCTCGGCAACCGAATACGGGGAATATTCCGGTACCCGCGCTGCATCAATGCCCAATTGTTTGGCCGCTTGCAAATCGAGTTGATTGAAACCGGCGCAGCGTAGCGCGATAAAGCGCGTACCATGCGCGGCCAGATTTTCCAGAGCAGCGCGATCGGCTTGGTCGTTGGCAAAAATGCTGACGGCAGAATATTGGCGGGCGAGCACCGCGGTTTGCGCCGACAGCGTGCTGTCGGAATACTGCACTGCGATGCCGTGACGCGCCGCCGCCGCATCGAGAAACTCGGGTTCGAAATCCTGACAGCCGAATACAAAGACGCGTTGCGTCATGCCGATTCTCCTTAACCTGAATGTCACCTATACCTATATATAGGTATAGCGCCGATATTCCGCCTGGCGTTGTGCTTGATCAAACGCGGTTATGGATTGGCGCGTTGCAGTTGCTCAACACTGCCGAGCTGGCTCATCTGGCGCAGAATCCATTGTTGCCGTTCACGCACATACGCCGATGGTCGGGCCGCGTGCAAGCGGTGCGGGTTTGGTAACACGGCGGCCAGCAATGCCGCTTCGGCTCGCGTCAGGGCTTTGGCCGGTTTACCGAAATACTGGCGACTGGCTGCTTCAACGCCATAAATGCCAGGGCCGAATTCAATGATGTTCAAGTACATTTCCAGAATACGTTCTTTCGGCCACAGCAATTCGATCAACACCGTGAACCAGGCTTCCAACCCTTTGCGCAGATAGCTTCGACCGCTCCAGAGAAACAAATTTTTGGCGGTTTGTTGACTGATCGTGCTGGCACCACGCAGACGTTTGCCGCGCTGTTTTGCCTCCAAGGCTTTTTCCAGCTGTTCGAAATCGAAACCGTGATGGGCAAAGAAGTTTTGATCTTCCGAAGCGATCACGGCCAATGGCATGGCCTTGGCAATCGTGCTGTCATCGACCCATTGATGGCGGGCACGATAGGCTTTGCTGGCGATTTGATGTTCCAGCCAGCGCTCGATCATCAAACCGGAGCTTGGTGCCGGTGCAAGGCGAAAAATCAGCACCAGCACGATGCTGAATAGCACAAAGCCAAATGTCAGCCAAAAAAGCCAGCGTAAAAGCTTTCGCCAAAAAGGACGGCGGATTTCCGGTATCGATTCGGATTCGGTAGGCAATTCGGTCATGGATGGAAAACGGTGACGACGCGCCGATACATAGGCGCCAGCGAGTGATGCCGTTACAATAGCGAATCCGCGTTCGGAATTCACCATGAGCTACCGCGAAAGAATCCAGCAGCAGTTATACCGCCTGCAACCCCGTCTGCCATTACCTGATGATGAGGCGATTGCCCACAGCGAAGCGCTGTACCGGTACTTGTCGACATTGGTCGCGTCAGCGCCGGTACCGTTTTCGGCGTACATGAACGAATTGCTGTATGCGCCGGGCCTTGGTTACTACTCGGCCGGTGCGGCGAAATTTGGCGAAGCCGGCGACTTTGTCACGGCGCCGGAATTATCGCCGCTGTTTTCCCGTTGCCTCGCCCGACAAGTCGCCGAGGTATTACAGGAATGCGGAGGTCAGGTATTGGAATTCGGTGCCGGTCGAGGTGTCATGGCCCGCGATATGCTGTTGGCGTTGGCGGAATTGAATGCCTTGCCAGAGCGTTATTGCATACTCGAAGTCTCAGCCGATTTGCAGCAGCGCCAGCGCGAAACGCTGGCGGTTTTGCCGGCTGAATTGCGGCAACGGGTGCAGTGGATCGAAACCATGCCAGCGACCATGACCGGCGTGATTCTGGCCAACGAAGTGCTCGATGCGATGCCGGTAACACGCTGGCAATGGCGTGATGGCCAATTATTCGAGCTTGGCGTCACGCTGCGCGATGACGGTGAATTCGACTGGCAGGAAATGCCGCCATCCGATCCGCTGCGGTACTGGTTCGAAGCGCTACCAGACTTCATCAAACAAGCATTGCCGGCGTTCTACCGCAGCGAGTGTCACCTATGGCAGGCCGGCTGGGTGCAGGCTTTGGCGGCGATGCTGGAGCGCGGTTTGGCGATCCTGATCGATTACGGTATGCCGCAACATGAGTACTACCTGCCGGAGCGCGATGACGGCACCCTGATTTGCTATTACCGTCATCACAGCCATGACAATCCATTTGTGCTGCCAGGTTTGCAAGACGTCACCGCTCATATTGATTTCACCGCGTTGGCCGAACAGGGGCTTGATGCCGGCTTTGATCTGGAAGGCTTTTGTCACCAGGCAGCGTTCCTGCAATCGCTCGGTATTTTGCAGGAGGCGGAAGCCGTCGGCGATCGCCATCAGCAACTGCGCGATGCCCAAGCCTTGAAGCGCTTGTTGATGCCACATGAGATGGGCGAATCCTTCAAAGTGCTGGCACTCGGCAAACAGCTGCAGCAATCGCTGCGCGGCTTTGCCCTGAGTGATCAGCGGGACCGATTGGGATGACTTCAGTGAAATGCTCTTCATTAACGCAGCGCGTTAGCCTGCTGCTGATCGTTGTGCTGGCCAGCCTGCCGGCGCCCGTCTGGGCCAGCAGCAAAAAACTTGATTGGATGCCCTGGTTGATCGGCATTGCGGTTACCAGCACCTTGCTCGGTTGGTGGTCGGCCAAACGCACCAAGATGTTCGACAATATTCACCTGCGCATCATCGGCTTCAGCGTATATTTTTGGCTGTATGCGTTTGCCCAGATGTTGGTGTTGATGATTGTTTGGTCGTTGCTGCGTTAATTAATACATAAAACAACAGGAAAGAAAAAATGGATTGGTGGATATTGGTGCTCGCGTTGATCCAGGGCATCGTCGAAGGCTTGACGGAGTTTTTGCCGGTATCGAGTACCGGTCATTTGATTGTCTCGGGCGCCTTGATCGGCTTTACCGGTGAAAAAGCCAAAGTGTTCGAGGTGGTCATTCAGGTAGGCGCCATTCTGGCGATTTTCTTTGAGTATCGTCAGCGGGTGTGGCAACTGACCACCGGCGTTTGGCATGACCGCAACGAGCAACGCTTCTTTTTCAATATCGTGATCAGTTTTATCCCGGCGGCAGTGCTCGGTGTTTTGTTCGCCAGTACCATAAAATCGGTATTGTTCAATCCGATTACCGTAGCGGGGGCGTTCATCGTTGGCGGCGTGATCATGATCTGGGCCGAAAAGCGTACGCATCGGATTACCGTCGCGACCATTGACGATGTGCGCTGGCAAGATGCGTTGAAGGTGGGGCTGGCGCAATGCCTGTCATTGATTCCTGGTACCTCACGTTCCGGTGCAACGATCATCGGCGCTTTGTTGTTTGGTTATTCGCGCAAGGCCGCCACCGAGTTTTCCTTCTTCCTGTCGATTCCAATGATCTTCGGCGCCGCCGTTTACGACGGTTGGAAATCGCGCGAGTTGTTCACGATGGCCGACCTGCCAATGTTCGCCGTCGGTTTCATCGCGGCGTTTTTCTCGGCCTGGTTGTGCGTGCGTTGGTTGCTGCGTTTCATTTCCACCCACACCTTCATCCCGTTGGCTTGGTACCGGATTGCGTTTGGCTTGGTCATCTTGCTGACGGCCGGCATGGGCTGGGTGGATTGGCATGCATCCTGACGGGATTAAGCAATAACAATGAAAAAGCGGGACTGAGTCCCGCTTTTTTAATGCTTAGTCTTTCAGCTTTCCAACATCGAACGAAGCATCCATGCATTCTTTTGTTACCGCACATCCGTGTGCGGTAACCCCTTCGGGGCTGGCGCGGCAATTCGGCAGGATTGCCGAATTGCACAACGAAGTTGTCCGGAGGGCGAGATGCAGGACGCATCGAGTGCAAAAACGCTTCTCGGCTATCAGTGATTGTTTGGACTGATTAGGTTTCCAACATCGATCGGAGCATCCAGGCGTTTTTTTGTTGCCGCACATCCCTGTGCGACAACCCCTTCGGGGCTAAAGCTAAAGAATGCCTTTCGACTTCATTGCCTGGGGCGCGATTTCTTAGCTTTCCAACATCGAACGAAGCATCCATGCATTCTTTTCATGGATCTGCATTCTTTGCGTCAGCAGATCCGCGGTCGGTTCATCATTGGCTTCATCGACAGCCGGGAATAATTCACGAGCGGTTTTCACCACCCGTTCCTGGCCTTTGACCAATCGTGCCAGCATCTCCTCGGCACTCGGATGACCTTCTTCCTCCTCGATGCGGGTCAGCTTGGCATATTCGCGATAACTGCCCGGCGCTTTGAAACCGAGTGCTCGAATACGCTCAGCGATGTCATCGACGGCGATAGCCAGCTCGGTGTACTGAGTTTCGAACATCGTATGCAGCGTGTTGAACATCGGGCCGGTAACGTTCCAGTGGTAATTATGGGTTTTCAGGTAAAGCGTATAGCTATCGGCCAGCAAGCGTGACAGGCCGTCGGCAATTTTCTGACGCTGTGCATCAGACATTCCAATATCGATCTTCATGTTTCCTCCTCGTCAAACCAATCCACTGTCATCAAGCATCCCAGTTTAGCGCAAGGGGTTCCAACTGTTTCCGGCAAACGCGTTGATAGTCGCTGCATATCAAACTGACGTCGTCGACGGTGGCGAATTGCCAATTGCTGGCATGCTTTTTGTCCGTTTGGCCTGGGGGAGCGCTGAATGTTGTCGGCAAATGACATGGGTTAATCCTGAACGTGCACAGGTTGCTGCACAACGATCTTCCGCCAAACTTAACCGGCGCGAATAGCCATTCACCGTTATCGGTGACCGTCACCATGGCCAGCAGATCGAATCGGTAAAGCTCCGATCAGTTCTGCGTTGTTCCCCAAACCAATCACCGAGCTTGAACGAAATGGAATCCGAAAACGGGTTCGAACCGATCTGCGAATGTTTAGCGCGCCAATTATTGAGTTCGGAACGGGCAATTTGCCCGAATCGATCGGCGCAACAAGGTGACAGAAATTGTCACTTTGGCAAAAATTCAATGGCGCAAAAGTGGATCGCGAACGCCAAATTTGAGTTTGGTGAATACGCGGATGAAGGAGCCGAAAAAGAAAAAATTCGGGCGGATGGATCCGAAAAAGGGTTTAAACGATCTAAAAACGAAAAAAATGTGAAAAAAAATCCGTTTTTTGCCCGAAAACCTTGCCCAAAATTTCACCAAATCAAAAAAAGTTGTATATACTCAGCGCCGTAGCTTCATTGCTACATGACTGGAGAAAGTAAAAATGGCAAAAGCAACTAAAGCAAAGAAAAAGCCGGCTGCTCGTAAACCACGTGCAACCAAGGCGAAAACCGCACGTAAACCACGTGCTACCAAAGCCAAGGCCACTCGCGCGAAAGCGAAAGTAGCCAAAGGCATGAGCAAAGAAGAGCGTGCAGCAAAGCGTGAAGCAGCTGCCCGTGCCAAGCGCTTGGCCGCGGCGAAAAAGAAAATCGCCAAAATGAAAGAGAAGCAGAAAGCTGCTGCTGCTCGTTTCAAAGCCAAGCAGGAAAAAGAATTCGCCAAGTTCGAGGCGAAGACTATGGCCTCTGTCGACAAGCCTGCTCGTCGCAAGCGCCGCAAGAAAAAGGCCGTTGCTGCTTAATCGCGCATCGACCCTTGCCGAGCCGCATCGAGCATCCGCTCTGCGGCTCGCCTTTCTTTCCCCCTCCTAGATTTAATCCTCTCCTGATTTCAATTCCCCTGATTCACTTCGCTGCCGCCAAACCGGCATTTTCTTGACGTTTTCAGCCCATAAACTGTTTTGCGGGCCGTAAGCCGTTGCTTTTCGGTGTTTTTACCCAGGCGTTTGCACAAGCGAATCTCGCTTTGAAGTTGCCGAATGGATGTCGTCGCCGGTGACAAGACCAGAGTGCTTAGGTGATACCGCGATGCGGCGTAAAGAAAGGGAACGTTCGCCGGAGGCAACTCCGTCAACTTTCAGGATGGCTTGGATTTACGCAAACAGATCTCATCCAGGGTCAATTGAAAGGCTGGTGCAAACTCGCGCATGAAGTCACGCACTTCCGGCAGCGTAATCGCCTCCAGTCGATTGCCGATGTCTTCGGCGGCGACCCGGAATTCCTGATTGCCGGCTTGCAGCTCGGCTTGGCACTTCAACCAGGCGGCAATGACATCGGCGGCTTTGATCAAGGCGTGATCATCGCTCGGGATGCGTTCATCGAGCACCAGCGGCGCGTAAGCGGCACGCAAATCATCCGGCAGCATCGCCAGGAATTCCTGTTGTGCGTCGGCCTCAATGGCTTTATAGGCGTCGCGAATCGCGCTGGAGTGATACTTGATCGGTGAGGGCAAATCACCGGTGAACACTTCGTGGGCGTCATGGAACAGCGCCGCAACGGCTATTGCATCCGGATTGACCGTGCCCTGATAACGGGCATTGCGCAGCATCGCCAGCGCGTGGGCAATCACCGCGACTTGATAGGAATGCTCCATGACATTTTCGCGGGTGGAGTTGCGCTTCAAACCCCAGCGCTCAATAAATTTCAGTCGGGCGAGATAAGCAAAAAACGGACTGGACATAAAAATTTCCTTGGTTATAGCCGAGTGCTCAGCAAGAAAGTAGCGGCAACGCTTGGTATCGGGTATCGGCCTGCCAAAGTGCTTTCGGCATCACCGCTTGCAGGTGTTGGCAGATGCTGACGGCCGTGGCGCGGTGCGAAGTCAGTTTGCCGCCAAGGAGGCTGATCAAGCGCGGTTGGCGTTGTCGATTGAGCAGATAAATCGATTCTCGCGGGCGCGAAAACGCTTCGCCTTCACCTTGCGGCAGCACTCGTAAACCGGCCCAACTGTCTTTGACATCGCTGCGCTTGGCTGTGGTTTTGAAATAGCGGTTATGGGTCCGCAGCAGGTAATCGATTTCCGGTTCGCTCGGTTCCGGCTGCCGGGTGTTGACCGGGCAGGGGATTTCGGTGGTGCCGATCAAACGCATGCCACGCCAGGGCATGACAAACACCGCGCGCTGATCTTCGGCTTCCAGGTAATAACAACCCTGGATTGGCGCGTCCGGCAATACGATATGCGTGCCTTTGACCAGGTCGATTTTCGCCGCTGGTTGCTCTGGACTTACTTTGGCCAGCACATCGTTGATCCAGATACCACTGAGATTGGCGATGGCGCGGGCACGCAAGGTTTGCGTCTGGGCGCCCTGCAAACGCAATTCAACATGGTGCTGATGCAATTCGATGTGGGCCGGTGAGGTTGAGTAGTGCACGCGTGCGCCCATCATTTCGGCGCTGGCCAGCACCGTGCGCGTCAGCGCGGCATCGTCGGTTTGCGCGTCGCGATAAACCAGGCATTGCGAAATCAATTCGTTGTTCAGGCCATCGATGATATGCGCATTGCTGTCGCTTTGTCCGGGGCGCCTGCCGCCGAGCAGCCAGTACAGCCACAGTCCGATCTGCAATTGCCAGCGTGGCCGCTTCATATGCGGCACCATCGGGATGAAAAAACGCTGGGATTTAACCAGGTGCGGCGCTGTGCGCAGCAGAATCGCCTGCTCTCGCAGACATTCATGCACCAGCGCGATATCGGCATTTTCGAGATAACGCAAACCGCCATGAATCAATTTGCTGGAGCGCGATGAGGTTTCTCGCGCCGGTTGTTCATGTTGTTCGAGCACCATCACCGACCAGCCGCGAGCCGCCGCTTCGCGCGCGACGGCGGCGCCATGAATGCCGGCGCCAATGACGATCAAATCAGCATCAAAGGCATTCGCGGTGGCAGTGGCTTCCATATCGACAGCACTATTCGCCCGGGTCGTCAATGAACAGGCGTCCAGATATAGCCGATGTTGATCGGCTTGTCATCTTTCTGTGGCGAACGATTTTTTATTGCGCGTGGGTGATGCCGCGCTCAGCGAAAGCGGCGCCGGAAAAGCGCCGCTGCAAGCAAAAACAGCCTGTACGAAAAAGTTAGGCTGAAGCCTTGCGCTGCAAGCGTTGGGCAAAGAAGCCATCGGTCTGATG